>CADBNC010000287.1 GCA_902795885.1 Oscillospiraceae bacterium | reverse complement strand
CAGACCGGCAAGGTCAAGGTTGAGAAGTTCACCTGCGTGGCAGACGTCGGTACCATCATGAACAAGCTGCTGGTTGACGGCAACTTCTACGGCGGTCTTGCTCAGGGCATCGGCCTTGCGCTGAGTGAGGACTTCGATGATCTCCAGAAGGAGACCAGCCTGCTCAAGTGCGGTATCCCGTATCCCAACGACATTCCCGATGACATCGAGCTGCACTTCAACGAGACCTACCGTCCGAACGGACCTTATGGTGCCGCCGGCTGCGGCGAGGCCCCGCTGGATGCTCCGCACCCGGCCATCCTGAATGCCATCTATAACGCCACCGGCGCGCGTATCACCCGTATCCCGGCCCGCCCGGACAAGGTGCTTGCCGCCCTGAAGGCTCTGGAGAAGTAATTCTTTCCAGAAAAGCATACCCGTGTTATAATGGGGATGTGGGAGCTTTCCCACATCCCCATTTTCCATGAATCAAACGATTTGACCAGGAGGCGTATCGCTGTGAGCCAGATCATGGAGCGTGGATCAACCCACGTATATAAAGTAAACAAGATCTCCAAAGAAGAGATGGAGAATATGGTTGCGCGCTGCGTCTATGAGGACGCACCCTTCTGCAGCGCAGCCTGCCCGCTCAAGCTGGATGTGCGCGCCTTTCTTGAAGCGGCTGCGGCCGGGAACCTCAAAAAGGCCCTGCAGCTCTATGAAAAAATTGCTCCCTTTCCTCTGATTCTTTCCGCCGGCTGCGAAGCTCCCTGTGAGGGAAGATGCCGCCTGGGCGAGATTGGGGACGGGATAGCCATCCGGGCTGTAGAGCAGGCTGTCGCCCGTTTTGGCGAACAAAGCAAACTGGGCATGATCTTCCGCAGCAAAAAACGCAAAACTGTCGCTGTTTTCGGTTCCGGGCTCTTCCCTCTTCTTTTGGCCGGAGAACTTGAAAAAAAGGCCTATCCCATCACGATATTCTGCGAAGAGGCGGACGAGGAATCTTATCTGCGGGCTGCGGCTCCGTTTCTGAACAGGGAGAATTTCTCTCTCGAGCTGAAACGTCTGCGCGGCAAGGATATTCAGTTTGAGTTCGGCTGCAGGCTGAACCACGCCTTTGTGGAGGAAAAGCGTGTCTCCTCGGATATAGCTTGCTTTTCCTGGGATCTGAAGCTGCAGCTTTTCCCCGACGAACCCTGTGTACAGGAGCTGATGTTCTGTGAGGATGAGCGTCTGGTTACAGGTTCTGTGGAAGGCGTGATGGATGCGGCTTTTGGGGCGAAAAAGGCCGCCCTGACCGTAGACCGCCTCGCCCAGAATCTGGATCCGCGCAACACCCGCGGGCAGGAGGGCCCTGTAGAGAGCCGACTCTATACCGACCTCTCGGAGGCAAAAGCCCTCAGCCGTGTTGTTTGTCCGGAGAATGGCTACAGCCGGGATCAGGCCATTCAGGAGGCCGGACGCTGCATCAGCTGCCATTGCGAGGAGTGCCTGAAGAGCTGCGCGTATCTGAAGCACTATAAAAAACACCCCGGCCTGCTGGCAAGGGAGATTTACAACAACACCCAGATCATCATGGGCGACCACCAGCTCAACAAGCCTATGAATGCCTGCTCGCTCTGCGGGCAGTGCACGGTGGTCTGTCCTAATGGATTCGACATGGCGCGTGTCTGCCATCTGTCGAGGCAGAACATGGTCTCCACGGACAAAATGCCCCTAGCCCCACACGAATTTGCCCTGCTGGATATGTTGTTTTCGAACAACGAAGCATTTCTCAGCCGTCAACAGCCCGGCTGCGAAAAGTGCAAATATGTGTTTTTCCCCGGCTGCCAGGCTGCCGCCATTGCCCCAGGTACCGTACGCGCTGCCTATGAGGATCTCTGCAACAGGCTGGAAGGCGGCGTGGCACTGATGCTGGGCTGCTGCGGCGCCATCTGCGATTGGGCGGGGCGGTATGAGATGTATGGACAGACGAAGGAATTCCTGGATCAGGAATTCAGCAAACTTGGTGATCCAATTATAATCGTCGGCTGCCCCAGCTGCGGGAAGGAGCTGGCCGGTCACGAAGGCCTGCAGATCCGCGGAATCTGGGACGTGCTGGAAGAAATCGGCCTCCCGGAAGGCGTAAAGCATTTGGATCGACCGATGGCGCTGCATGACTCCTGCGGCGCCCGGGGTAAGCCCGAGATTCAGAATTCCATACGCAGGCTGGCCTCCCGGCTCGGTGTGGAGCTGGCGGAAACGCCCTACAGCGGTGACCGCTCCCCCTGCTGCGGATATGGCGGGCTGACAGCCTATGCCAACCCTGAAGTCGCCGGAGAAATGGCCGAAAAGTGTCTGGAACGTTCCGATGAGCCCTATCTGAGCTACTGCATGGCCTGCCGGGACCGCTTCGCCCGCCAGGGGCGTGAATCCCGCCATCTGCTGGAGCTGGTCTATGGCACGGATGCCGGAGCCCCGCCGGATATCAGTGAAAAGCGCTGGAACCGGCTCAGTCTGAAAAAAGAGCTTCTGCGGGAGCTCTGGGGAGAGGAAACCATGGAAGAAAAGCTGGATTACGAACTGCGCTATACGGACGAAGCAAGACGGATGATGGACGAGCGAATGATCCTGACAGATGACGTTATTGCCGTGCTGAATGACTATCGGGAAAACGGGGAGGCTGTGCTCGACCAGGAAACCGGGCTTCTTGTTGCCCGTAAACGTGTGGGCAACGCCACCTTCTGGGTCAAGTTCACCCAGGAGGCCGAAAACAGTATCCTGGTGCACCGCGCCTACAGTCACCGGATGAAGGTTGTCAAACGGGAGGGATAAACATGGCGGCAGAAAAAAACTATTATTCAATTGATCCGGAAGGAAAGCTGCAGTGCGTCAAGTGCGGTGTCCCTCTGGTCAAGGGTAAAGCCAAGTTCATGTATCTGGACAACGGCTTTCCTGTGGAGCTGCCCGTCTGCCCGGTCTGCGGCTTTGTCTATGTGCCGGAAGAGCTGGCGCTGGGAAAGGTCGCCTCTGTGGAAAGGGCGCTGGAAGACAAATGAACTCTCACCCGGGTGGAGAAGCCCATACCCGACGCATGCTCGCTCTTGCCTCTCCGGCGGCGGGCGCCAGTATTCTGGATCTGGGTGCAGGCGCAGGCGAAGCGGTTCATCTGCTGCGTGCGCT
>CADBNC010000286.1 GCA_902795885.1 Oscillospiraceae bacterium | reverse complement strand
CTTTGGAGGGTTAGCTCAGCTGGTTAGAGCGTCCGCCTCACACGCGGAAGGTCGACGGTTCGAGTCCGCCACTCTCCACCACAGCCCAAAAGGACACCGGATTTGCCTCCGGTGTCTTTTTTTCTGCCCGGCGCTTGCCCGGGGCCGGGATGGATGATACAATACAGGCAGAATCATGAAAAAGGCAGGGGAGATACCATGTCAATGCTGCGGGCAGTTTTGAAAATCGCAGCGCCGCTGCCGGATCTGGAGAAGATGGAGAGAATGCTCTTCATCGGGCCCCATCCGGATGATATCGAGATCGGCGCAGGGGCCTCGGCGGGCAGATGGGCGGCAGAGGGGAAGCAGATCTGCTTTCTCATCTGCACAGACGGGAGATTCGGCACCGACAATATGAAAGATCCGCTGCCGCCGGAGGAGCTTGCCGCGGTCAGAGAGCGGGAGGCCCGGGAATCCGCCGCGGTGCTGGGCGTGGGCGATGTGCGCTTCCTGCGCTTTTCGGACGGCGCCTTCTATCCGGAGGAAGACCTTCTGCTGGCCCTGGCCGGGGTGATCGGGGATTTCCGCCCGGATGTGATCTTTGCCCCGGACCCCGACACCGGCTGGGAATGCCACCCCGACCATCTGCGGGTGGGGAAGGCGGCAAAGCAGCTGGCGGTGTTTGGCAATAATCCCGGGATTATGTCAACCTACAGCGCCCGGCCCGCAGAGATCCGCGCGCTGGCGCTTTATATGACAGGAAAGGCGAACACCTTCGTCGGCACAGCCGGGTACCTGGACCGGCAGCTTCAGGCGATCTTCGGCTGCCACCGCAGCCAGTTCCCCGGGGGATGCCAGGCCGCGAAGAGCATCCGCCTCTATCTGCAGCTGCGGGCGGCGGATTTCGGCCTGCGCAGCCTTCACCGCACGGCCGAGGGATTCCGTGTCCTGGGCCAGACCCAGATGCACTGCTTCCCCGAGGCCGGGAAGTAGAACAGGCTGCGGGCAATACGAACCGTCTCTGTCTGCTGCCCGGACCGGCGCTTACTCGGCGCCGGCCCGGGCGGCGTTTTGCGTTTCAGGCAGCTTTGCCGGCAACCAGCTTCTCCATTTCGGCCAGGGCTTCCCGGTGCAGCTGTAGGATGTACCTTGTTGTCAGGTTCATCTCCTGGGCGATTTCCTCCCACCTGTCCCCGCAGAGATAGCGCCGCTCCAGAATCACGCGGTGGTCGGGATTGCCGAGGGCAGCGATCTTCGCCTGGATCTCAATCCGCAGGTCCACCATTCTGTCGATATCGGCGTTGATCTCCTCCTGCATGCCGACGATTTTGACAATCACATCCTCCAGGCGCGAGTGGGTCCGGTTCGAATCGTGGGGCAGGCCGGAAAGGGTGGAGGTGGTCTTCGTGGCCAGACTGTTCAGCTCCTCCAGCTGGGCGAGCTTGCTGTTGAGCTGCTCCTCCAGCCGGCAGGCCTGCTCCAGATATTCTCTCGCTGCCGCTGTTCTCGTTGTATCCATTGTATTTTTCCTCCCGTTGTATTCTTCTCATCAGGTCCTTTCCTTCCAGCCTGGTCAGCATCAGAAACCAGTCTGACAGGAAAAACTCCTCACATTCTTCTCTGACTTTTTTGAATATCCGGTTCCGGGGATGCTTCTTCAGAACCTTCAGCGCCAGACGGTAGTCCTCCGCGGCGGCTTCGGCCGTCTTGTGGTGGGGATTCTTCACCAGCCCGGCTTCGCCGCTGCCCTGGGCGGGCATCCGGCTGAGCTCGCCGGTCTCGTCCACGCGGTGGAGGGGATACTCGAACCAGAAATCCACCGGCTCGATGTTCTCAAACTCCCGCAGGGACGATTCCAGCCGCCAGGCGGTGGCGCCGCCGTCGCGCACGTTGTTTTTCACATGGTCCGAGAGCTCCAGCTGGATCATGTCTAGCTGGGCGTCCGGGTCTCGGGCAAATACGCCCGAGCCCGAGGCCCTATCCATGGCCCGCTTGGAGCCCTGGACGCCCTTCGAGTGATGGTGGCAGTAGATGGCGCAGCAGCCGGTCTCGCTGCAGATCCGGTCGAACTGGTTGCAGAAGGCGCCCATATCGGAGGCGGAGTTCTCGTCCCCGGTGATGACCTTGTAAATGGGGTCCAGGATGATGGCGTCAAAGCGCTGGCTGCGGATCCTGCGGATGAGCTTCGGCACCAGCCGGTCCAGCGGCAGGGCGTGGCCGCGCAGGTTCCAGATGACAATGTCCTCCGCGTGGGCAGGCGCGATGCCCAGCGCGCCGTAGATCTTCAGAAAGCGGTTGATGGCCGAGGCGGGATCGATCTCCAGATTCACATACAGGACCCGCCCCTTCAGGCAGGGAAAGCCCAGCCAGGGCCTCCCCTCGGCGATGGCGATGCAGAGCTCCATCAGCAGGAAGCTCTTGCCCGCCTTGCTGCTGCCCGAGAGCAGCATCTTGTGCCCGCGGCGCAGGATCATGTCCGCCTGTGTCTCGAAATGCAGCACAAGATCCTCAACGCGGAGCTCAGCCTGCGCGCGAGCCTTGCCCGTGAGGAGACCCGCGGCCTGCATTACCGCACGGACTTCCCCTATCGTGACGATGAGAACTTTCTCTGCTTCATCACGCTGACCAAAAACGCCGAGGGCGGCATGGACATTGAGAAGATTCCCGTCAAGGACGAGTGGAAGGGCGACCTGACAGAGGATTACAAGACCCGCTATACCTATTACTTCCCCAAAGAGCTGGAAACCCTCGGCCTGCCCGCGGAAGAGGAAACCGGCGGATGGGGCGGCAAGAAATAAGGGAAAGGAGAGCGTACTCATGAGTGTAGCAAGATACGACCTGAACAAGTGCATCGGCTGCAAATCCTGCGTAACCGTATGCCCGATGGATGTCTTCCGTTTCGATACCAAAGCCAACAAATCGGTCATTGCCTATCCCGAAAACTGCCAGAGCTGTGGGCAGTGTTATGTAAACTGCCTTGGCCGTGCGCTGACCATCGTCAACGATATGTACGGATATGCGCAGACCAGCTACCGTGCCGCGACCACAGTCGCGATGAACCGAACGGCCCAGAAGGTCATTGACCGGTAGGCTGCCCGAATTCTGATTCAAAAGTACCGGAAAATGCGGGGATCACAGACAGCTGCTGTGGTCCCCGCTGTAATGCTGCCCTTGTTCACAATATTTCCCTTTTCTTTCCCTGCGGGCTGAGGTATAATGCAAGTGTAAGAATTGTTGGAGGATTAACCGATGAAGAAAAATATCAAGATCTGGCTCTGCACATTCCTCTGCGGCCTGCTCTGCGGCTGCTGCCTGTACATTCACCGCCGTGTTATCGCCGCCTGGCTGAAGGGCGAGCCGATGCCGAAGGCGCCGAAATGGCACCTCTGGGTCAAGCGGGAGAACAGAAGAAGCTGAGCACAGCCTCAACTGCCGGGACGCGCCCGGCTGCATAACTGCACAGAAAGCCCCAGGTGTTGTCGAAGCCCGACAGCTCCGGGGCTTTTCCTGTTGCGCCCGCCCGCCGGCATGTGATATAATGGGCAGCAGGAAACAAGCGGAAGTTCGATCACTGCTGAGGAGGGAACAGGGATGGTCATTGAGAACAGAACCAGAATCCTTTACACGCTGCAGATTCTGCAGAACGAAACCGATCTGGAGCACCCGATCACGATTGTCGAGATTATCCGCCTGCTGAAGGAGCGCTGGAATGTGGACGCCTACCGCATCACCGTCCAGCAGGACATTGCCTCCCTTATCGAAGCGGGGTATCCCATCGTGGCCGTGCGCTCGACACAGAACCGCTATTATATTCAGGACCGCCTCTTCTCCGTCCCGGAGCTGAAGCTTCTGATCGATGCGGTGGAAGCGGGCAAGTTCATCACGAAGAAGAAAAGCCGCCTGCTGGCAGAGAAGCTGGCGACGCTTGCCAATGTGCACGACGCCGGAAAGCTGAAACGGAACATCAGCCTGGCGGACCGGGTGAAGAGCGAAAACGAGGCCGGCTATGCGGTTCTGGATGTGCTGAACGACGCGATCAACGCCGGGGTCAAGGTCAGCTTCCGGTATTATGAATACAGCGGGGCAAAGCGCCGGGTGTTCAAAAACGGGGGGAAGCCCTATATCCTCAGCCCCTACACCCTGACCTGGAACGGGGATTTCTACTACGTGGTGGGCTGGTCGGAGAAGCACGGGAGGATCGCGGTCTTCCGCGTTGACCGCATTGCCGATCTCCCCGCGCTGCTGGAAGAGCCAACCGTGAAGAAGCCAAAGGGCTACAGCATCGGGGCCTTCACGGAAAAGGCCTTCAACATGTATGATTCCGCGCACGAGACCGTCACGCTCCTCTGCGATAACCAGGCCATGAACACGGTGCTGGATCACTTCGGCATGAAGATCCGGACAAAGCCGGTGGACGAGGGCCACTTCCAATTCAACGCGGAGGTCTCGGTAAGCCCGACCTTCTTCTCCTGGATCTTCGAATTCGGCGGCATGATCCGCATCCTCGGGCCGGAGAGCGTGAAGAAGGCCTACCGGGACATGCTGCGCAGGCAGGAGCAGCTGAGCCGCGGCAGCTGAGCCTGCGGGGCGGCTGTTCGGGCAGAATTCAGACATGACAGGGAGAACAGAGCATCATGGTCGGAAAATACAGAGTCATCACCCTCTGCGGGAGCACGCGGTTTAAGGATGCATTCATGGCGGAGCAGAAGCGGCTTACCCTGGAGGGGAACATCGTGATCAGCGTGGGCCTCTTCGGACACGCCGGGGACGACGAGGTCTGGAGCGAGGGCACCAAGGAGATGCTGGATGACATGCACAAGCGCAAGATCGACATGGCGGATGAGATCTTCGTCATCAACGTCGGCGGATATATCGGCTCCAGCACGCGCTCCGAGATCGAATACGCCCGGACCACGGGGAAGGCCGTGCGCTATCTGGAGCCATGAGAGGAAGACAGAAGGGAACCAGTCTTCTCCGGCGATAACAGACCGGGGAAGACCGGTTCCTGTTTTTTGTATGCCAGTCAGGTAAGAATATGAACAACCGCGGGGGAAGTGTCTAAAGGGAAACAGGCGGCTTTTGCGAACTGACTGAAGAGGAAAATGAAAATACTTTGAATTTTTGTAGAAATTTTACAAGATAGGCTGAACTTCGTCTTGACTTTCACAATATGGAGTGCTACAATTCCTATGGCTGAAAAGGGAAATACCCTCAGCGCCGCAGCCGGATAGGCCGCGGGGCATAAAGAAGTTCAAACTCCGGGAAGGCAGGTTCCGGCCAAACCGGTTTTTGATAAAAAGTTTTTTTTGGAGGAATTTGATTATGGAACTTCAGAAACTGCACTACAAAGTAGCGGAAGGCATTGCCACCATCACCATGGACTACGGCAAGAATCTGAACGCCATCGACGACCAGATGGCAGATGAGCTGATTTTTACCCTTGGTGAAGCGGAAAAGGATCCCGAGGTCAAGGTTATTCTCCTCAACAGCGCTGCAAAGGCGTTCTCCGCCGGCGGCGACATCGGTTATTTCTACAAGCTGGTCAAGGCCGGCGGCGAGATCAACATGGACAGCCTGATTGGCAAGGTTGGTGTTGTCACCAACGCTATGAAGTCCAGCAGCAAGATCATCGTTGCGGCCGTCAACGGCGCTGCAGCCGGCGCAGGCTTCCCCCTTGCCCTCTCCGCTGATTTTATCATTGCTGACGAGAAGGCCTCCTTCATCCTGGCCTTTGTAAATCTTGGTCTGGTTCCCGATACCGGCGCTGCCTACCTGCTCTGCAAGGAAATCGGTGAGAAGCGCACCATGAAGTACGCCGCCACCGGCAAGCCCATCAAGGCTGACGAAGCCCTGGCTCTGGGCCTGGTCGAGAAG
>CADBNC010000285.1 GCA_902795885.1 Oscillospiraceae bacterium | reverse complement strand
TGATTTAACCTCTTTTTCCACAATTCTGGCTAAATAAAAGAGGCGTTGCCTCTCAATAGCATGCTAAGCTATTTTGAGACAACGCCTGTGTTATCAGAATGATTCGGAAATACTAAAATGAAAACCCGGGTCAGGCAACTGCGGCGACAGCGTGTGTGGCCGGCCGGGAGAAAATATGGCATAGAATGGCACCGGTGAGCGCAGAAGCTGCGCCCACAAGCAATACAGAGCGTACCGGCAGGGCATCGTACAGCGGGCCGCCGATGGCGCTGGAGAGAATGTTGCCAAGTGTGACCATACCGAATGCCAGTGCCTGTCCCTTGGCAGAATCCTTATGGTCGATATGCAGCACAACATACTGAACCATGGCTGGTGTGATCATGGCAAAAGAGACCATCTGCAGAATGTTTGCGGCATACAGGGCAGCCATGTTTGGGGCAAACGCAATGGCAAGAGCCTTGAGAAAGAACATGGAGGAGGCAAAGCGGACGGTGGAAGCACAGCTGAAACGGCGCAGCAGCCGGTCGTACAGGAACATCATGGGGATCTCCATGATCGCGGTATAGCCGCTGAGCAGGCCCATATCCGAGGTGTCGCCTCCGGCATTGCGCACAACGTTAATGAGATAGTTGTTCACCAGGTTGTGGGTGAGAAAGAGAAACGCAACCCCGGCGAGCAGACCGAAAAAGCGGCGGTTGTTCCGAAAAAACTCAGAAAGTGTGCTGGTGTTCTCCTTGAGAGGCCGGTCAGAAGCCCCATCGGGGGAAACCTGGCGTACGGTGAAGATCAGCATCAGGAGAGAGGATGCCTGCAGGGCGATGCAGATCAGGAAGACCGTTGGCAGAACCCGTGTGCCAAGACTCTCCAGGAGCCTGCCGATCAGAACGGATACCGGAGCAAAGGCGATGGAACCAGTCCCTCTTGCGGCACCATAGTTGATGTGTCCGATACGAAGACTCAGATCCACGCTGATTTCAGTGTTCATGGGGTTCAGGGTGATCTCGACTCCAATGAGCAGAGCATTGAGCACGGAGACCGCCGCGTTCATGCCGGGCAGATGCCGCAAAACCAGAATCAGGGCAACCTGAAACGTGAACAGCAGCCACTGGCACCGGTAAACCGTGATCTTTTCAGACCGGTCAATCAGATTTGCCAGCAGCTGCGGTATCAGGAAGCCGAGGATGTATCCAACGGCGAGAATCTGCCCGAGCTGGGTGTTGCTGTACCCGCGGTCCTGAAGATAGACTGCGGCATAGCTTACGATCCCACAGAAGCTGATCCAGTAGAAGCCCTGAATAAAGGCATATTCCAGATTTATAACACGAAGCTGACGATGGGAATCAGACACTGAATTCACCGCTTTTCAAATAAAATGCGGTGCTTATTATATACACTGACTCTGTCTCGTCAAGTGGTGAATTTCAACAGTTTTTGTTATTTCAGCTCTTCCACGTACTGTGCCCGTTCACCGCCGATGAATTTCGGCCGTGTTCTGGCACAGACCAGATTGGCTTCGCCGATTTTTTTTACGGAAAGACGCACCGGCACAGCAACGTCCCTCAGGTGCATGCCAATCAGGGTATCGCCGATATCCATCCCGGCGGAAGCACGGATATGCTCCACGGCAACGGGCTCCCGCATATTCTCCCAGACGGTCGTGGCAAAGGAACCGCCGGCGTGTGCCCAGGGACGGACGTTGACCGGTTCGTATCCGAACTTTTCGGCCGTTGTGCGTTCCACGATCAGCGCCCGGTTGAGATGCTCACAGCACTGCGCGGCAAGCAGAATTCTGCGGGAAGCGAGAACGGGGGCAATCCCGGCGTAAACCGCCTGTGCGGCCTCGAGACTGGAGCCCTTCCCGATATGCGCGCCCATGATTTCGCTGGAGGAGCACCCGATGACCAGCAGGTCGCCGGGGTGCAGCCCTGCAACGCCGAGCAGCTCGGTTATGGCTGCCTCAGCCTGATTTTTAATACTTTCAAACATGCTTCTGTTCTCCTTCCTGCATTGCTGGCCTATAACAACACTTTCACGGCTGAATAAATAATGTGCGCATTGAGATGCGGCGGTATTCTTCATCTTCCTGAGAATGCTTTCGTCTCAGCTGCTCTCTTTTTCTGACAGTACCCAGGGCACGAGTGTAGAAACGCAAGGCTCACCTTTCAGATGACGGAAGAGCATCTCTGCAGAAATGCGCCCAACATTATACTGCCCGTGGGAAAGCGATGTAATACGAGGAGTTGACATTTCGCTGTAGGGGCTGTTGTCAAAACTGACGACAGCAATATCCCGCGGGACAGAGACACCTGCTCTGGCTAAATACGAGACAACACGGGCGGCGATTTCGTCGTTATAGCACACGATCGCACTGCAGGAATGAATAATCATGCTGATCCAGGCTTCGGCAAAACCGTCCTTCAGAAAACGCTCCTTTTCATCGGTGCTGTACCAGAGGATCTTCCTGTCCTCCGGGGGAATATCAAACTCCTCCAGAGCGTCCGTATATCCGGAAAAGCGCTGTCTGCCCTGCAGGTCGTCATACTTGAAAACGCCGGCGATCGCCCGGTGGCCTTTGCCGTAGAGATATTCCACCAGCATCCTGCCTCCGGCACGGTTGTCGTCCAGAACGGAAAGCGTGTCCGGCAGCTGCTCATAATTACCGTGCATGAAGACAAGCGGGATGCCCTTTTCCATCAGCTTCAGATAGAGGCCGATGTTCGGGTTGGGAAGACCGGTTTTTGTGCCTTCAACCAGCACACCGTCGAGCCTGTCCATCGCGAGCAGGGTGAGAAGAATTCTTCTCTCGTTGTCGAACTGGTTCTGCGTGGCAAAAAGAAGAGGGGCACTGTTGTTTTCAGAGCAGACCGATTCGATTTCCCGCAGAATGCTCGGGAAAATATAATCGCTAATATATGTTGTGACGACGGCAATGGAAAGACGCTGAGAGGAGGAAGCGTCTGTTTTCTCAAGAATGTGCGAGCCGCTGCCCTGCCTTCGCTCAATCAGGTGTTCCGACTCCAGGAGAGAAAGCGCCTGCCGCACAGTCTGCCGGCTGACCTGGAACTGCTCGCAGAGGGTCTGCTCCGTGGGGAGCGTTTTATGGAATTTTCCGCCGAGGATTCCCGCCCGGAGAATGTCTGCCAGCATCTGGTATTTGGTGGTCATAATCATACGCCCCTTGTATCGCCTGAATTCTGATGGAATTATACTGGAATCATGAAAAAAAAACAATACAAATTTTCTGCATTCGCATTTTTAACAGAGTTTTTTCGAAATTAAACACAACAAATTGTGTAAAACGTACGAAAGAAAAATGATCACTATTCCGCGACATTAGAACTGAAACAGAAGCAACAATCGCCTGATTATGACACTTTTTAAAGGAAAATGGAAGAAGTGACAAGCTGCGCGGAATAATTTGTATTGTGCATGCAAACGATTTTCCGCTTTGTTCGTACAACTGATTGACTTTCACAGAAAAAACCATTACACTGTCATCAGATGGTCCGTACACTACAGTCGATTCTGTATAACGGAAAAACAAAAATGAAGAAAAATGGAAAAGAGGTAAAAACTATGCGTAAAAGAATTGCTCTACTTCTCGCACTTGTAATGGTTTTCGCTCTGGCATTCAGCAGCGTGGCCCATGCGGACGACCTGATCACGGTAGGCATTGTCAACAACCCGCCGTCAGAGTCCGGCTATCGGGAAGCCAATGTCAAGGACTTTGAAAGTGTCTTCTCCAAAGAGAACGGCTACGATGCAAAGTTCTCCTACAGCCTCAAGAATGATGAGCAGCTCAGCGCTGCCCGTACCTTCATCACCGATGGTGTGGATTACCTGCTGATCTCCGCGGCCGAGACCACCGGATGGGATGCCGTTTTGAAAGATGCCCAGGATGCAGGCGTGAGTGTGTTCCTGTTTGACCGTATGATCGACTGTGATCCGGAGCTCTTTGAAGCCGCGGTTGTGTCCGACATGGCGCAGGAGGGTGAGACCGCTGTCAACTGGCTGCTCGCCCAGAAACTCGATGAGTACAATGTAATCCATATCCAGGGCGCCATGGGCAGCGATGCTCAGCTTGGCCGTACAGGCGCGCTGGATGAGCAGTTTGAAGCCGGCACCATGAAGAAGGTTGTTCAGCAGACTGCTACATGGGATGAAGCCGAAGCGAAGAAGATTACCGAATCTGTCATCAACTCCGGCGAGCCTTTCAACGTAATCTATGCAGAAAACGATGGTATGGCCAAGGGCGCGGTTGCGGCGCTTGACGAAGCCGGTATCACGCACGGTGTGGGCAAGGATGTCATCGTCATGGGTTTTGACTGCAACAAGTGGGCACTGCGCGAGCTGCTTGCCGGCAACTGGAACTATGACGGACAGTGCAGCCCCTTCCAGGCACAGGTTATCAGCGACATGATCCAGACGCTGGAAGACGGCGGCGAGATCGAAGGCCTGAATGACGCCAAGCAGATCATCTCCGTGGAGAAGGGCTTTGATGCCAGTGAGATTACGGAAGAAGATATCGACACCTACGGATTGGGCGAATAATCTCTGTATCCAACAGAATCAACCACGTATTTAATTATCAGCGCGGTGTGGGCTTCGGTGGAGAAATCCGCGGTCCACACCGCGTTTTTATTTCAGAGAGACAGGAGGCGAGCGGATGCAGGAGGACACTGTTCTGACCATGCGCGGAATCTGCAAGAGTTTTCCGGGAGTCAGAGCTCTTGCGAATGTGGACTTTACACTGCGCAGGGGAACGATTCACGCGCTGATGGGAGAAAACGGTGCAGGCAAATCTACGCTGATTAAGGTGCTGACGGGTGTTTATCCCATGGATGAGGGAGAAATCAGGATTGACGGAATCGATGGCACCATCAATATCCGGTCTCCGCAGGAAGCGCAGAACTACGGCATCAGCACCGTTTATCAGGAAATCACGCTCTGCCCGAACCTCACGGTTGCAGAGAACATGTTCATTGGCCGCACGCAGAAAAAGAGTGTGGACTGGAAGACGATGGAGAAAAGAGCAGGGGAGCTGCTGGAGAACCTGGGCATTCCGGCCAGGCCGAAGCAGCAGCTGGGAAGCTGTTCCCTTGCAGTCCAGCAGATGGTAGCGATTGCAAGGGCAGTGGATACAGACTGCAAGGTTCTGATTCTGGACGAGCCGACATCCTCTCTCGATGACAATGAGGTGAGCATGCTGTTCGGGCTCATGCGCGAGCTGAAGACAAGAGGGGTTGGCATCATTTTTGTGACGCACTTCCTGGAGCAGGTCTATGAGGTCAGCGACTATATCACGGTCCTGCGCAACGGGGAACTGGTCGGAGAGTTCACCGTGAAGGATCTTCCCCAGGTTCAGCTTGTCGCGACGATGATCGGAAGAGATCTGGATTCCCTGTCTTCCATGAAGAAGGGGAAGGCTTCGGCCCTGCCCACTGACAGCAGCGTTTACGAGGCGGAGGGGCTTTCCAGCACCGAGAGCCGACCCTTTGATTTCCATATTGCCAAGGGCGAGGTAAACGGATTCACCGGGCTCCTTGGCTCAGGCAGAAGCGAGAGTGTGCGCGCTATTTTCGGAGCTGACCCTGTTACCGGCGGGAAAGTGAAGATGAACGGGAAAAATGTGAAAATCAGCAAACCACTGGATGCCATGAAGCACGGGATTGGCTATCTGCCGGAAGACCGCAAGCGGGACGGGATCATTGCCGATCTCTCCGTACGCGAGAATATCATCCTTGCCCTGCAGGTTATAAAAGGGATGACGCATCCTTTCTCCAGAGCCAAAGCGGAGGCCATTGCCGATGAGTATATTCGGACACTGGCAATCAAAACGGCATCTTCGGATACGCCGATCAAGTCGCTTTCAGGAGGAAACCAGCAGAAAGTGATTCTGGCGCGATGGCTGCTGACACATCCCCAGTATCTGATTCTGGACGAACCTACCCGTGGAATCGATGTGGGTACGAAAACAGAGATCCAGAAGCTAGTGCTGCAGCTGGCAGAGGAAGGAATGAGCATTACGTTCATCTCGTCCGAAATCGAAGAGATGCTCAGAACCTGTTCGAGGCTGATTGTCATGCGGGACCGCAACATTGTCGGCGAACTGAAGGATGAGGAGCTTACACAGGAGCGCGTGATGCATACCATAGCGGGAGGGGGAGAATGAGATGAAGAAAACAAAAACTTCGCAGTTCTTTTCCAATAATTCCCAGCTGCTGATCCCCCTGATTGCCATTCTGCTTCTGATCGTATTCAACCTCATCCGCGATCCGGAATTCTTTTCCGTCGGCATCACAACAAATAACAGAGGAGACGCGGTTCTTCAGGGGAACCTGGTCTCCATCCTCAACGGCGCCTCAGAGCTTGTCATTCTCTCCATGGGCATGACGCTTGTAACAGCCGCCTCCGGAGGTCAGGACATCTCTGTGGGCGCTCTCGCGGCCATCGCAGGCAGCGTTTTTGTGAAGGTTTTGAAAGGCGGCCCGGCCATAACGGGCACATCGGTCTTCCTCGCGTTTTTGGCATGCTGTGTGGTCGCCATGATCTTCGGCTGCTTTAACGGATCGCTTGTCGCATTTTTCAACATTCAGCCCATGATTGCGACCCTGATCCTCTTTACCTGCGGACGCAGCATTGCTTACTGGATTAACGGAGGCGCGACCCCAACCATAACTAGCCCCATTATCAGCGCCATCGGAAGCTTTATTCCCGGGATTCCGGTTCCAACACCTATCCTGATTGTAATTGTGATGGGCATCCTGTTTGCGCTGCTTTTCCGCTTTACCAGTCTGGGCCTGTATATCCAGTCGGTCGGGATCAACCAGGGCGCCGCCAGGCTCAACGGTATTAATGCCGTAGGCATTAAGCTGCTCTCCTTTATTCTGTTGGGCGCCTGCTGTGCGGTGGCAGGTATGATCGGCGTAAGCCGGCTCGGACTCATCAACCACGAGACAATCCTCATCAATATCGAGATGGACGCTATTCTGGCGGTGGCCATCGGCGGCAACAATCTGGGCGGCGGTAAATTCAAAATGCTCGGCTCTGTTCTGGGCGCCTACGCGATTCAGGCGCTGACCATCACGCTCTATGCCATGAAGGTACCGTCAACCGACGTGAAGGCCTACAAAGCTGTTGTAATCATTATTCTTGTGGCTCTGGGCTCCCCGGTTGTGAAGGATACGATGAGCCGCTTTTCGAAAAAAATCAAAAGCAGATCCGGAACTGTCGGAAAGGAGGCGGCCTGATCCATGAACAAACAGCAAAGGGAAGGGGCGCTCCGCAGAAGAGAACCGATTTCCGACACCCAGCTTCTCCTGACAATCACTATCTGCATCTTTATCGGGATGTATGTGATGGCAATGCTGATCTGGGGAGGGGGATTCAAAAAGCCGCAGATGCTTTTTGATATTCTCAACGACAACGCCTATCTGGTGATCATCTCCTGCGGGCTGACCATTGTGATGATCACGGGCAGCATTGATATTTCCGTCGGCGGTGTGACGGCTTTTGTGGCCATGGTCGGCGTGATGATCTTGAACGGCAAGCTGAGCTTGTTCAATGGGATTATCGAGACGCTCAGCCTTCCGGAGAGCTGGCGGATTGTGTTCGCGATGCTGATGTCGCTTCTCATTGGCCTGGCCTTCGGCGCAGTCCAGGGGTTTTTGATCGCGCACTTGGAGATTCAGCCGTTTATCATTACCCTCGCGGGGATGTTTTTCGCCAGAGGCATGATTACCATCGTAAGCGTCGATCCACAGAAAGCCCCGCAGGATCTGATGGATATCCTGCAGACGCGTATTTCGATCCCGTGGCTGGGCTCTGTGAACAAAAAAGGTGTCCTGATCCCGGCACGCATGGAGATCGGCGTTGTAATTGCGGTGGTGGTTGTCGTGATTATTTTCATTCTGCTGTACAAGCGCCGGCTGGGCCGATGCTTCTATGCCGTAGGCGGCAACAGGCAGAGCGCCCTGATGCTCGGCGTAAATGTACGGAAAACCCGTTTCCTGGCGCACCTGCTCTGCGGAATTCTCAGCGGCATTGCAGGCTTTGTGTTCATGATGCATACCGGCGCAGGCAATGCTACCAACGCCACTGCAGCGGAAATGAACGCCATCGCCTCTTCCATCATAGGCGGCACGCTTCTGACCGGCGGTGTCGGGAATGTGATCGGGACATTCTTTGGAGTGCTGACTCTCAGCACAATTAAATCAATCGTAACGACGTCCGGGCTGCGCGACCCCTGGTGGCAGAGTATAACGACCGGGGCGATGCTCTGCTTCTTTATTCTGTTGCAGAGCGTGGTGCTGATGCGGAAAAACAGAGGAAAAAATAAGAAGAGAAAAGAGGATGGTAAAAAAGATGAAGCCTGAATTTTGGTTTGTGGTTGGCTCGCAGTTTCTGTACGGCCCGGAAGTGCTGGAAACCGTTGAAGCGCGCGCGAGAAAGATGGCTGAGGAACTGACAAAGGTATTGCCGTATCCCCTGGTATATAAGGTTACGGCCAAAACAAACAGGGAAATAACCGACATCATCAAGGAGGCAAACTATCGGGATGACTGCTGCGGCGTTATCACCTGGTGCCACACCTTCTCCCCGTCCAAAATGTGGATCGACGGACTGCGGGACCTGCAGAAACCCTGGTGCCATCTGGCAACGCAGTATAACAAGGAGATTCCGAACGACGAAATCGATATGGATTTCATGAATCTCAACCAGGCTGCCCACGGTGACCGGGAACACGGTTTTATCGGAGCAAGACTGCGCAAGCCGCGCAAGGTAATTGCGGGTTACTGGAAGGACGGAGCTGTACACAAGCGGCTGGGAGACTGGATGAAGGCGGCCATTGGCGTAGCCGTGTCGAAGAACATGAAGGTTATGCGTTTCGGTGATAACATGAGGGAAGTCGCTGTCACCGAAGGCGATAAAGTGGAGGCGCAGATTAAGCTTGGCTGGCAGGTGAATACCTGGGCCGTCGGTGACCTGGTCAAAGAGATGAACGCCGTCACCGAACGGGAAGTTGAGGCGCTGATGGGCGAATACGAAGCCGCCTATGATATTGCTACCGACAATATCGCGGCGATCCGCTATCAGGCGAAGGAAGAGATCGCGATCCGCAGGATGATGGACCGGGAAGGCTGCAGGGCATTCTCCAACACCTTCCAGGATCTCTACGGGATGGAGCAGCTCCCGGGGCTTGCCAGCCAGCATCTGATGTCTCTGGGCTATGGTTACGGCGGCGAGGGAGACTGGAAGGTATCTGCTCTGACAGCTATCCTGAAGGCGATGGGTGAGAACGGAAACGGCTCCTCTGCCTTTATGGAGGACTACACCTATCACCTGGTTGAGGGAAGTGAATATTCTCTCGGCGCCCATATGTTGGAGGTCTGCCCTTCGCTTGCTGCGGACAAGCCCAGAATCGAGACGCATCATCTCGGGATCGGGATGAACGAGAAGGACCCCGCACGCCTTGTGTTCGAGGGGAAGGCAGGCCCCGCGATTGTCGTCTCCATCATCGATATGGGCGGCCGTCTGCGCCTGATCGTACAGGATATCGAATGTGTCAAGCCGATCATGCCGATGCCAAAGCTGCCGGTTGCCAGGGTCATGTGGCGCTCCATGCCGGATCTGGCAACCGGAGTGGAGTGCTGGATTATGGCAGGCGGCGCGCATCATACGGTACTCAGCTATGATGTGAGCGCCGAGATGCTGCATGACTGGGCCAAGATGATGGATATTGAGTTTGTCCATATTACGAAGGACACGGTACCCGAAAAACTGGAAGAAGAGCTGATGGTCAAAGACCTGATTTTCAAACTGAAGTGAGGAGAAGTCATGGATCTCAGAAAAACCGTCCTGGGTATTGAGCTCGGTTCAACCCGCATCAAGGCTGTCCTGATCGATGAAAAGCACTTTCCTGTTGCATCGGGTGAATACGAATGGGAGAATCAGCTGGTCAACGGGATCTGGACCTATTCCCTGGATGATGTTCATGGCGGAATACAGAGCTGCTTTGCGGCGTTGGCGGAAGATGTGAAGGCAAAACTCGGCATGCCTCTGACCACCTGCGGCGCAATCGGTATATCCGCCATGATGCACGGCTATCTTCCCTTTGACCGGGATGGAAAGCAGCTTGCCGATTTCCGTACCTGGCGCAACACGATCACCGGCGAAGCCGCTGCCAGACTGACCGGGCTTCTGAACTTCAATATCCCGCAGCGCTGGAGTATCGCGCATCTTTATCAGGCAATCCTGAACGAAGAGGAACATGTAAAGGGTATTGCCTTTCTCACAACCCTGGCGGGATATATCCACTGGAAGCTCAGCGGCGAAAAGATCGTGGGAATCGGGGAGGCCTCCGGCATGTTCCCCATAGACAGCGCAAAGCTGGATTATGACGAGGGCATGGTGGAGAAATTCCGGGAACTCACCGGGATCAATCTGCGTGATATTCTTCCGAGGGTGCTGCCGGCTGGCGTACAGGCGGGCACGTTGACCGAAGAGGGCGCTCGGTTTCTCGATCCAACAGGGATGCTGCAGCCGGGGATTCCGCTTGCACCGTGTGAAGGAGATGCCGGCACGGGTATGGCGGCGACAAATTCGATCCGGGTTCGTACAGGCAATGTAAGTGCAGGAACCTCAGACTTTGCCATGATTGTGACCGAAAAGCCTCTCGGGGTGCATCGTGAGATTGACATGGTAACAACGCCGGACGGGCTGCCTGTTGCCATGGTGCACTGCAACAACTGCACGAGCGACATCAACGCCTGGGTGAATCTGTTCTCGGAGTTTACCGGAGTGTTGGGCGTGGATATCGACAGGGGCGAGCTGTTTACGAGGCTGTTCAATATAGCCCTGGAGGGCGAGAGCGACTGCGGCGGTCTGCTCAGTTATAACTATTTTTCCGGAGAAGGCGTTACGGATCTGGATGAGGGCCGACCGATCTTCGCCCGGATGCCCGACAGCCGCTTTACTCTTGCCAATTTTATGCGCATGCATCTGCTCTCGGCACTGGCGACGCTGAAAATCGGCCTGGATATCCTCACGCAGTCTGAGCACGTCCCCATAGAAAAGCTGACAGGGCACGGCGGCTTCTTCAAGACGCCCGAGGTGGGGCAGAGAATGCTCTCCTCCGCGGTCGGTGCGCCGGTTTCCGTGATGGAGACAGCCGGGGAAGGCGGGCCATACGGTATGGCTCTGCTGGCGGCCTATATGATCTGGAAAGGAGAAAATGAGGCTCTGCCGGATTATCTTGACAGCAAAGTATTTGCCGGGACGAAGGTGAGCACCCTGATGGCCGGAGAAGAAGATGTGGCGGGCTTTGACAGATTTCTGGCTCGCTATCGGCGAGCGCTCCCGATGGAAATAAAAGCGACAGAGCTTCTGTATAATTCGTGATCGTCTGGAAGTCTCCTTTTCCTAGGTGGACAGGACTGACCTTCCTTAATAAGAATATCGGAGGTGACAGGACGAAATTCCTGTCACCTCCGATATACTATGAACGGGCTCTGGTAAGGACAAGACGGGCCAGTCTGAGTGCCTTTCAGCCTGTCGCTCCGGCACGGCAACATCCCAACATACTCCAGTCTCCTTATTCCACGGTGACACTCTTGGCGAGATTGCGGGGCTTATCCACGTCAAGACCCTTGGCAACACTGATATAGTAGCCAAGCAGCTGCAACGGGATCACGGCGAGGTTTCCGATGAAATGGCTGTCAATCTTCGGAATGTATACGGTAAAATCGGCAGTGTCCTCCACGTCGTAGTGACCATAGCTGGTCAGGCCCATCAGATAGGCGCCGCGCGCCTTGCATTCTGCCATGTTGCTGACGGTTTTTTCATACAGGGCGCCCTGCGTCAGCACTCCGATGACCAGCGTGTTGTTTTCCACAAGGCTGATGGTGCCATGCTTCATTTCGCCGGCGGCATAGGCCTCGCTGTGGATATAGCTGATTTCCTTCATCTTGAGGCTTCCCTCCAGACTGATGGCATAGTCCAGCCCGCGGCCGATGAAGAAGATATCCTTTGCC
>CADBNC010000284.1 GCA_902795885.1 Oscillospiraceae bacterium | reverse complement strand
CATCCTGCGTGGCTGCTTTAAGCGAATCAGCCGCATCCTGAATGAATCCATCCACATCATAACCGGTATTGTCTTTGATAAACGTTTTTGCGGCATTGCCGGCATCCTGAAGCCTGTTTTTCAACCCGTTAAATATAGCCATATACACTCCCCCTTATAATAATAATGGAATATCGGATTCCATCAGATCATCGAATTCCTCCTGTGTTGTGAACTGAGGCGCCCTGCCAAGCACGCGCTGAATGGTCACATTGCCCTTGATCACAAGATCAGAATTATTAGACCTGAGGCCTTCATTTATATCGTCAAAGCCCTCCATAAACGCCTCAATATCCTCAGCCAGATATTCGGTGAGCTTTTCATTCAGCTTCTCCTTGAAATCCTGAAGCTGGCCAAACATCATCTCGGCCTTGGCCTCCATCAGGATCATGCGCTCATGGATCAGCTGAGCCTCTTTCTTTTCGTTGGAAAATTCCCTCACAATGGCAAGAGCTGCCCGACCGGCACCGACATAGTTATAGCGTGCAACAAACTTTCCAGAGAAGACAACCCAGTTTCCGCCTGATTCAACCGCAGCGAACGCAGCACGCACAGCGGCGTCACCTGTATCCACCACATTGAATGTCATGGATGCCACAGCCATCATCCGATCAACTGTTCTGTTGGCAATTGGGATGACCCTTCTCCAGTTGATTCTCTTAAATCCTTCATGTTTTGAGATTTCGTCGACTAATGTGCCTAACATATAGGAAGTTCTGACATAGATTTCGTTGAACGCGACAGAAATTGCCTGCATCTTGACCTGATTCCCCAAAGCAAGTTCATGACGGATATCAAATTTGTGGTTCATGTACAGGTCGTTTAACACTTCCAATAATCCCGTGTCTTTCAGAATTGGCAGCGAAGCAAGTTCATAGAACAGAGACAGAAATACACCAGGAATGCCCATTCCTCCTGATTTCTCTGCAGAGGTTCTGGAGCCACCCATATCGCTGACCAGATGACCAAACCAATTGTCAGCGCACTTAAATATTTCAACCAGCATCGGGGTTGACGCCACAACGTGAGCAAGCTTCCTGATAGCCTTTGGTAATTCCCTACCTGCACTCTCTTCATATCTGCTTTCCGTAATATTGACCAGCCAGTTCATTACGCCTGTAATTACAGCGGATACAAGAATTGCTGAAAGGTCCTTTTTCTCGTAATCCTTGATTTTTACAATTTGTATCGACCAGTTGCCGTCTTTGGTGACAAATACGCCGACCCGCATAAATTTGACAGCGATTGCAGCAAGCAGGCCCAGAGGTGTGGGATGATGCGCCAGGTCCGCAAGGTGATGATTATTTGCATTGACTCCGTCGATCACACCTTTCCATATGTTATCCTGAGCCACAGGAAATGCTTTTTCCAGCTTCTCAACAGCACGCTTTAATGGAGTTCTTATCCTTTCATCCGTCAGCTCACGGTCTTTAGCATATTTTTGAATAAATCTGTTTATGCTCTCGTGGGACCGCGCAAGATCATCGGAGAAAATGCTAGTATCACTGAACAAAACAGAATCGAGAATCCCTGAAAGGATTCCGGAAGCAATTGCCAGCGCATAATCTTCTTTGTCTGCATGGTTTGTGTATCTCTCGATTTCTGCATCCAACTCACGAAGTCTCTGATTCAAGGCTGCTTCCAATTCAGGCGGAGCATCCTTCATACTGCCAGAACTCCTTGACCCGGTTGCCTCTACTACAGCAGCAAGAACTTCATCTTCCTCTGTTTTCTCATCTTCCTCTTCTGCCTGCTCCTTAGTTACAGTCCCACCGAGGATACCCTTGAAACGGTCAGTCTGCGCCCAGTCATAGCATTCGTAGGCGCGCGTCGCGAGCATCGGATGGCTGTCCCATTGCACAATCATCTGCTCCATCATTTTGTTTGCTTCAGAATCATTTACGAATGCCTTCAGATCCAAGGCCTGCTTAATAAACTCATCGCGATTAATATCTTGTTCAAATCCATGAATCCGAAGAAGCGCATCAATTGTTTTCCCTGCATCTTCATCGCAAAGAACAGCAGCTCTGTCGGCAGAAAGCTCGCTGCACCGGTCCCAGAAGAGCAGTGAAGAAATCAAGGAAATGGAGAGTTGTTTGCGTATAGCCGGAATCTTATATAAAGGACTTGCTTTGATTCCATTGAGGAAGTTTCTTGCCAGAGAATGATAGAGATAGTGCCTGCAGGAGATATGCCCGCATTCATGGGCAATAATGCTGGCAACCAGTGGGGGCGGCAGCTGTTTCAGCAGCTCCGAAGTTACACAGATATACGGGGTCTGTACCCCTCCTGTAAAAGCATTCAAGTCCTTCATGTTTCGAGACTGGATCATGTACAGGTCAGGCACTTCAATTCCAAGCTTATCGCAAATGGGCGGAAGAAGATTATAGGTATCAGGCTTCTGATTTTCATTCAACCTGATCGCATTTGCCAAAAACTCAAGTTTTGCTGATTTCTCATCCACATTGGCAATATATGCCTCCTGGAGTTTCAGAAGCTGCGGAAACATATTGAGGGCATCAAAAGCTTTTCTATCCAAATCATGCATGTATAGAGCGCAATCATATGCCATTACATTCACCTCCTGCTGTTCTATTGTTCAACATCGGGTACAAACTCAACGATGTCATCCAGCTTGCAGTCTAAGGATGTACATAGCTTTTCAAGAACGCGAACCCTGACATCTTCATCCCGACCGAGTTTTGCCATGGCGTTCGTGCTGATGCCGGCAAGGTGTGTTAGCTCAGTTTTTGATATGTGCTTATCGATCATCATTTTCCATAATTTGTTATAGCTGACGGCCATTTTTCACCTCCGGATATCAAAAGTGGGAATGTTTTTATTAACACTCCCACTTTAACACAGCTATAAGCAAAGCGCAAGAAAATCTTGCGTTTTGCAAGATACATGATCTCACACAATAAACAAAACCAGTTTTACCAGTCAAGCATCTCGTATTTTCCCAGGTTGATGCCTTCCCTGTCTGCAATGTGCAGCAGCTCTTCATCTGATGCTCTCTCGACTTTGCTGAGATCCATCACCGCCATCGGAAATCCACTAAACATCGCCGTGCCGTAACGATCCATCAGATCTCTTCTGAGTCTGTCATAATCAAAATCCATCTGGTCATTCCTCCTCATCAGGCCTCGCATCACGAATTTGTATCATCAGGAAAACTCGTATTCATCCACCGGCAGAGCTTCTCCGGTGACGGTGAGCACACCGTCCACTCTCCCCTCTGCCGGATCGATTTCCGGAAGGGTTACTTCCCTGATAATGATATTCTTCCCGTCGTACCGTTTCTTGCCTCTCATATGCTGCACATAAAAGGCTGCAAGCTTCTGGTCGGCAAACTCGGCAACAAAGGAATAATTGGCGGAGTTCTGAAAAAGCCCTTTATTGGAAATAAAGATTCTGTAATGTGTCGTCATGTCTGATTCCTTTCCTTCAAAGTTACCCGTATTCTTCCCAGTAGTCCTCGGCGTCTTCATAGTCCCAGAAATCGTCATAATAGTCCTCGTAAAAGTCCTCAGGATGATAATAGTCCGAGGCGGGGTTCTTTGTGGCCTGGGGCTTCTTCGTCGGTGTGGGGCGCGGAGTGGCGGTCGAACGGGGCGCGGCTGCCGAGCGCGGTGTCATGTTGATGGTCTCAACGGATTCATACCGGGGCGTCGGCGAAGGAGAATCAGGCAGACTCGTGTTCCCGCTTACGGGCTTCTCCGCTGAATAGTACGGCAAAGGTCTTTGCTCACCGACCCATCCCGGAAGGGGTGAAGCCGAGGCTGAGGGCGAGGCGTTTTTCACCGCAAGGCTGCCGTCCTGCACCCCCAGGGACCAGATCATGGCACCCACAATCACCACAAGCGCGGCGATGAGAAGAAAAATGAGAGCGCGAAGCCTGCTCATCTTCCGGTCAATTTCGGCAATCTCAGCTGTGTTATTCCCCTGCCGCAGCTCTTCTTTGTCTGACATAAGCGCTCACCTCCCTGGCCAGATACAACACCTGTATCACGCCTTTGTATAATCAGGAAAACCCATATTCTTCCCAGCAGGCCTGAGGGATATTTTCTGTCCTTTTTAGCATTATACCACACTTCATGCTGAAGCGGGTAATTTTCAGGCAGAAATTATCTGATTCCGCTAATCCGCGACCATCTTCGTGCGGTCATTTTTATTGCCTCCCGATACTCCCGGATTTCCGGGATATCTCCAAATTCTTGCCTCAGGATCTGATTAATCGAAGCATAATACCAGCCGTCCCTTGAAAAAGGGGCGGCTGGCAACTTATCTCCTCCTATATGGGTTACTATCAACGAATTCTTCATTTTCATAGTAGTTTACATCATACTTTTTATCTGGATGAGTCTTTTTAAATTTCTTATATCCAAAATAATTTCTTATATAAGGAACTACACTTAATGTAAGTCCACTAATAACTATCCGCGGCTGTTTTTTACATCGGGAAGGCTACCGCATCAGCATACAGCTTTTGCAGCGTTGCAAGAAATACCTTCAGGGAAGGACGGTGGTCATCCCTGTGGGTACAGAGGACGCATGAGAAGCTCTCTTTACAGTCGAAAGGAATCCATGCGAACTGCCCGCTGTGATCATTCAGAAAGCCGGGGGCAAGACAGATGCCCCTTCCCGCCGCTACATTTGTCAGCGTGGTGTCGTGGTCCGGGCTGTTGAAATACCCGATTCTGCCGGAGGCAATCAAGCGGTGCTGTACGGCCTTCAATGCCTGAGGGGAACCTCCGCCGACCATCAGGGTGCGCCCGTAGAGATCTTCTTCAGAAATCCGGTTCTTCGCAGCGAGAGGATCATCCCGCTGTGCGATCAAGTATACGCGGCTGACAAAGAGATCATGCACGGCAATCCCGGGAATCTGCCTTGTCTGCTCCTTCAGGGCAAAGAGTATATCGACCTCATTGCGGAGGAACGACTCGACTCCGTTTTCATATTGGAAAACAGGTTGAATCTGAACCTCCGGATTCGTTTCAGAAAAGAGGCGCATGGCTTCCGGCAGGAAATAGACCGCCTGACGGACCATCAGGCTGATCGAGATGCTGTCCTGATATTTCGCGCTGAAATTCTGGCCCTGCTCAATGGCGCGTTTCAAGTCCTCCCGCATACCTGTGAGAAAGGTGACGAACTGCGCTCCCGCCGGTGTCAGCGCCGCGCCTTTCCCGCTGCGCTCAAAAATCGTGAAGCCAATTTCCTCCTCCAACAGCCTGATCTGGTAGGAGAAGGTAGGCTGGCTGACGAACATGGTATCCGCTGCCCGGCTGAAGTTCAAGGTATGTGCCAGTTCAATGCAGTAGTCAATCTGTTTCGTGGTCATGGCTGCCCTCGCTATTTAAGAATTAAATCAATTATACACGATTTCAATTGGACTTTGCAATCCCATTCGGGTAAAATAAAGGCATCAAAAAAAGCCAGGCGGAACGAACCATGTCCAGAACACTGATTGCATTCTATTCTCGCGCGGATGAGAACTACTTTGGCGGCGCGATGCGCTATGTGAAGGTTGGCAACACTGAAATCGTCTGCGACCTGATGAAGGAGCTGATCCCGGCGGACAGCTTCAAGATCGAAATGAAAAAGCCCTACTCCCCGGTCTACATGACCTGTATCGAGGAAGCGAAAAAGGATCTGCGCGCGAAGGCCAGACCGGAGCTCGTATCCATGCCGGAATCCATCGACAGGTATGACACCGTTGTGCTGGCCTATCCCAACTACTGGGGCACGATGCCGATGGCGGTCTTTACCTTCCTGGAGAACTATGATTTCTCCGGAAAGACGATCCTGCCTCTCTG
>CADBNC010000283.1 GCA_902795885.1 Oscillospiraceae bacterium | reverse complement strand
CCGTGGGATCCACGTCGATAAGGACCTTCATGGTAGTTTCCCGGTTGTTGTCTATATATTCGTAGGCCTTTTTGAAATCAAGGAACGGGAACTTCGCGCTCTGCAGAGGTTTCAGTCGCACCTTGCCCTCTTTTACAAAACGGATGGCGTCCACATAATCCTCATGCCGGTACATCATGGAGGTATTCAGGTCAAGCTCCGAGTCGTTGAGCCTGGCCAGATCCACACTGGCCCGCTTTCCGAAGACCGCTACCAGAATAATGGTGCTGCCCTTCCGGGCATTCTGGATGGCCTGGTCCATTGTGATGTCGGAACCGGCACACTCATAGACCACGTCGGCCTTGTCGGGGCCATAAGCTTCGGCAAGTGCTTTTGCATAGTCTTCCTTTTTCGTGTTTACTGCCCAGTCGGCGCCCATCTCCCGGGCCAGGGCAAGGCGGGAATCGGAGATGTCTGTAGCCAGAACATGGGCGGCGCCAAGTGCCTTGAGCGACTGGATCAGCAGTATGCCAATGGGGCCGCAGCCCAGAACCACGGTGTTAGCTCCCTTAAGCTCCGGGAAACGCTTTGCCGCATGCACCGTCACAGCCAGAGGCTCGATCATGGCGCCTTCTCCGTAGCTCAGCCCGTCCGGGAGCTTTGTGACCTTGGAGGAGTCCACGGCAAAGTATTCGCTGGCCGTTCCGGTGGTCTGAAAGCCCATGACCTTCAGATTCTCGCAGAGGTTGTATTTGCCGTGGAGGCAGGGGTGACAGCGCCCGCAGAAAACCTGCGGCTCAATGGTGACCCGGTCACCCGTCTGCACATCGCGGACGTACTCGCCAAGGGCTACCACCTGCCCGGATACTTCATGCCCCTGGGTAACGGGGTAGGATGTATAGGGATGACTTCCATGGTAAACGTGGATGTCGCTCCCGCAGATGCCGATTTTCTTGATTTTGACCAATACCTGATCCGGGCCGGGCTTCGGAACCGGAATCTCCCGGAATGAAATCTCCCCGGGACTGGTCATAACCTGCTGAAGCATACTATCTTTCATGATTTCCTTTCCTTGTACTGGCACATCTTTCGATACAGAACTTCCGCTTCCGGGTCGAAGTCCAGCCATTCATCATATAAAGCGCTGCACCAAAGGCGCATCCGCCTCTCCTCTCCTGCTGCCAGAGCAAGGCCCCGGCCCATGCTCCAGATATCTTCACAGGCCTTTTCCCGTTTCTGCTCGTCGTCCGCCCGCCTGAGCCCCAGCATGGTCCTGCCGTAGCGATCGCCCCTGCAGGTGCCCAGATAGCGGCGGGCAGCGTTTCGAAATTCCAGATACAAAGCTTCCTGCTCCGCCTCGCTCAGACGCTCGGGGTTCGACAGATGCAGCTCCTCCAGCGCCTTATTCATTTCATGGGCCAGAGCCCGGCGCAGCATACGGCGCCGTTTGTAGAGGCCCGGAAAATAGACGCACTTCCACAAATACTGATCCACCTGGCGCTCCGGATGCTTGGGGTCTGTATAACGCTCCTGATAGAGCGTTTTGCGGAAGCCCAGGAGCGGATCCTCCCGGGAGGCTTCCAGTTCCTGCAGAATCTCCAGCCGGTCTGTCGGATCCAGAGTGTCATAATATGCTGTCACGCGTTCCCTGATATCGTTCATCTGCTTTACCAATTCACGGCAGCAATGGCCGCCTTCTCCACATCCAGACCTGCTTCATAGCGTCTGGTAAAGATCTCAAAGCCCTCAGCTTCCGCGGGGTCGGGGGCAATTGCCTCTCCCGTCAGCCGGGCGAAAACTCTTTTGTCCAGATAATCCTCGAGTCTGCCGTCCTTCCTGCCGTCGGCCAGGTAGGCAGCCAGCAGCGCGATTCCCCAGGCGCCTCCCTCGGAAGCGGTATCCATCACGGTAACAGGGGTGTTCACCGCCGCAGCCAGGTAGCGCTGGGCAACACCGGGGGTCTTGAAGAGGCCGCCATGGCCCATGATGCGGTCGAGCTTCACGCCCTCATCCTTGAGAAGGATGTCCATGCCGAGTTTCACAGCGCCCAGAGAGGTATAAAGATTCACTCGCATGAAGTTCGCCAGATTGAAACGGCTGTCCGGCGTGCGAACCAGGAGGGGCCGTCCTTCATTGATGAAGGTGATGTTCTCTCCCGAGTAGTACCCGTAAGCCAGCAGACCGCCGCAGTCGGCGTCGCCGCTCAGAGAATGCGTGTAGAGCTTGCCGAAGAGCTCGCCCATATCGGCCTTCACGCCCATCAGTTCGCAGAATTCCCGGAACAACCCGACCCATGCGTTCAGATCCGAGGTGCCGTTGTTGGCATGGCTCATGGCACAGGGGAAACCGGAAGGCGTGGTCACCATGTCAATCTCCCGGTAGAGTTTAGAGAGCTGCTTTTCCAGGACCACCATGGCAAAAGTGCTGGTGCCCGCGGAAAGATTTCCGGTGCGGGGCGCCACGGAGTTGGTGGCTGTCATGCCGGTGCCTGCGTCGCCTTCCGGCGGGCAGAGCGGAATGCCGGGCTGCAGGGCGCCGCTGTCGTCCAGCAGAGCCGCGCCGGATTCGGTAAGAACACCCGCTTCGTCGCCGGCCACCAGTACCCGGGGAAACAGCTCCCGCAGCCGCAGGTCATAGCCTTTTCCCTTCACCAGAGCGTCAAATTTCTGCACCATGGCTTCGTCATAGTCCAGCCGCTCGGAGTCGATGGGGAACATACCCGCGGCATCGCCGACGCCGATCACCTTCTGACCGGTGAGCCGGTAGTGCATGTAGGCGGCAAGGGTAAAGACGGAGGCCACGTTTTTTACATGAGCTTCTCCGTCCAGCATCCGCTGGTAGAGATGGGCTACCGACCAGCGCAGAGGGATGTTGAACCGGAACAGATCCGTCAGCTCGTCAGCCGCCTCTGTGGTGTTGGTGTTTCGCCAGGTCTGGAAACGGGCGATCTGCTTATCTTCGCTGTCCAGGGCAATATAGCCGTGCATCATGGCGCTGATTCCAATGGCGCCGAAGGTGGAGGGCGTCAGATCATATTTTGCTTCCACATCCTGGCGCAAGGCGCGATAGCAGGCTTTGAGGCCTGTTTCCACGTCGGCCAGATCGTAGGTCCATATGCCGTCGATGAGCTGATTCTCCCATTCATGCCAGCCGGTTGCCAGTACATTGCCCTCATAATCGATCAGCACGCCCTTGATGCGGGTAGAGCCGAACTCAATACCCAGAGCGGTCTGTCCTGCTTGAATCCTTGTCTTTGCGTCCATTTATGTTTTCCCTTTCCAAGTAACACCCCGTCCCGCCGTGCGGGCGCGGCATCTGATGCATTCCGTATTTAGCTGTCAGCTGGCCTGACGCTTCTTGCTCAGGCAGTCAATTCCTACGGCCACAGCCAGAACGATGCCCTTCACCACCATCTGAACATATTCGCTGACATCCATCAGAATCATACCATTCTTCAGAGCACCAATGATAAGCACGCCGGCCACAACGCCTGACATACGGCCTACGCCGCCGTTAACAGACACGCCGCCCAGGACCACGCAGGTGATGACGTCGAACTCCAGGCCCTTACCCACCGTGCTCTGCGCGGAGTTGGAACGGGAAAGCAGAACAATGCCTGCCATGCCGGCGAACAGACCGGAAAGGGAATAAATGAGCGTCTTGACGCGGTTGACACGGATACCGGAGAGCTCTGCGGCTTCCTCGTTGCCGCCGATGGCGTAGAAGTAACGGCCGAAATAGGTCTTATTCAGAATGAAGCTGCCCACCGCGAAGCACACCACCATGATGATGGCGCAGATCGGAACCACGCCGATGGTGTCACGGCCAAAAATGGAGAAAGCCGAGGGCAGGCCGGAGATGGGACGTCCGCCGGAGATCAGATAAGCGGCGCCTTCAAAGATAGTCTGGGTGGCAAAGGTTGCAATCAGGGCAGGCATGCCGATGCGGGCAACCATGGAGCCGTTGAGCAGACCAATGGCCGTAGCCATG
>CADBNC010000282.1 GCA_902795885.1 Oscillospiraceae bacterium | reverse complement strand
TTCCATATCGGACTGGCGACGCCCTGCTCCAGCCTTCTGCAGATCACGCTGTGCTTTATCTGCTTTGCGGTCTGGCGGAAACGGCAGGCGGGGAGACGCAGAGCGGATACCCTGGATGAAGCGTGAAAAAAGATAAGGCTGCCGCACCCAAGATAAATAATCAAGAACTTTTTAGTATCCCTACGAAAAAAAGTCCTGATTTCATGCGGGTTTGCGGTTTTGCAGCCTCCCTACTAAAATGCTCTTGGCAGTTTGGTGGTATATGGTCAAGATGGCCACTTATCACTTTCCGCAAACATTCCGCTATCAGATTCGCCGCGATATCCTTTTTTACCAGTTGTAACAACTTACTCATTCCGATTTTTCTTCTTGATTAATACACCCATTGGGTGTATTAATATGGATGAGGAGGAATAGCAATGGATATACGTGAAATGAGGGCAGAATTGGGTGACACCCAAAGTGAATTCGCTGACCGCTATCGTATCCCATTCAGAACGATTCAGAACTGGGAAACCGCGTTCCGCAAGCCTCCTGAATACATCTGTCCGAAAAAAGCAGATGAATAAGTATAGACTTACTCACCTGCCCAATGAATATATTGCAGCGTCATATATGATACGCCCTTTGTCAGATGAACGTAAACTCTGTGCCTATCCCCGCAGCAAGAGCCTTTTTGTACAGACAGACTGCCATGGAAAGATCCTGGATCGCCATGCCGACCGTGTCATAAACGGTGATCTCCCGATCATTCTCACGCCCCGGCTTCCTGCCGAGAATGATCTCGCCGATCTCGGCGTGGATATCTTCTTTCCGGAGAAACCCCTCCCGGATCGCATGATAGGTCTCGCCGCGGGCAGAGGCTTCCTCGATGGAATCATTGACCACCTTTGCATCCTTCAGGACATCGGCATACAGTTCCTGCTTGGAGGGGTTGTCAGCGCCGATCGCCGTGATATGTGTGCCGGGCTTCAGCCACTCTTTGCGGATCACAGGTCCTTTTTTCGCCAGCGTTACAGAAACAATGATATCTGCGGCACGCGCACCTTCCTCCGGGGTCAAACAGGAGTGGAAGTGTACCTTCGGAAACTCCGGCTTCATTTCACGGATAAAAGCATCATTTTCACCGTCCATCCATCCGAAGACGTACACGTTTGTAAGATCCCTCACACGTGCAGTCGCCCGGAACGCTGCCTTTCCGATCCTGCCTGCGCCATAGGCAAAATAAACAGAGGCATCCTTTCGGGCCAGATAGTTATTTGCGATGGCAGCCCCCGCCGCAGTGCGAAGATTCCGGATGTAATTTCCCTCCATGATGCAGGAGCATTCGCTGGTCCCGGCGTCAAAGAGATAGACGAGGTTGAACCCGGGCAGCATGCCCTTCGCGGTATTTTTATCAAATCCGCCCGAGGAAGACTTCATAGCAAAAAACCCCGCTTCTTCATCAAGACAGAACTTATAATCAAACATCTCCGAAGTCCCCGGCTTGTACAGGTCCACAATGGGAGCATGCACCACTTTACCGCTGCAGTAAGAAGCATAGCCCGCTTCCACGGCACTGTAGATCTCATCAAGATCGATCAGCTTCCCGACATCCTCATTGCTCAACAATATCGTACTCATTTTACACACTCATTCCGGCAGTCCTGGTCTGACCGGATCTCCTTTCTCCCGATGCTCTTCCGGGTCTGTTTGTTAGCGTTATTTCAGGCATTTTCCGTAAGAAGCTTGGCAATGATCTGATTGTTTACGTTTCCGCCGGAGATCATACAGACCGTTTTACGGCCTTTTTGTCCCTTTCCCGAAAGCAATCCTGCCAATGCACACGCTCCGGAAGGCTCGACTACGAGCTTGGCGCGTTCCATTAAAAGAAGCGTTGCCCTGGCGATCTCCTCATCGGAAACCGTGATCATCTCATCCACAAGACGGCTCACGGTCTCAAAAGCCAGTGGTCCGGGCGCGTCCCCGGCCAGGCCGTCCGCAATGGAATATCGCCGCTCGATCTTCGTGATCCTGCCTGCGGCGAGCGAAGCGCTCATACAGTTCATATGCTCCGGCTCCACACCGATCACACGGACGGAGGGCTTCAGACTCCTGATCGCAGTCGCGATCCCGGACATGAGTCCACCGCCCCCGATCTGTACATACATTGTGTCGATTTCCGGCAGATCCTCGATGATCTCAAGCCCTGCGGTACCCTGGCCCGCCATAATATACGGGTCCTCTACGGGATCGATATAGGCGATCCCATTTTCTTCGGCAAATGCTTTCGCTGCCGGGTATACATCCGCCCCGGTCTTCCCGTATTGCGTGATATGACCCCCATACGCCCTGCAGGCAGCGACCTTGGAAGGAACCGCCGTCTCAGGCATATATACATAAGCATCGATCCCAAGTGCCGCGGCAGCATAACAGACAGCCTGTGCGTGATTCCCTGAGGAATAGCAGCAGACGCCTTTGTTCCGCTCCTCCTCCGAAAGAGAGAGGATCCTGTTGAAAGCACCCCGTGTCTTAAAAGAACCCGTTTTCTGCAGGTTTTCACATTTGAAATACAGCTCTGTTCCTGCGATCCGGCTGATCCCTTCCACACTGATCAGCGGCGTGCGGTGTACATAGCTTCCGATCCGTTCCTTAGCCTCTTTGATATCATTGATATTGATCATGGTCATTTCCATCCGTTTAGATACTATACACTATGCCTAAAATAATACGGACCTGGTCAGCATTTACCGGATATTTTACCCGAGATACTTACCCAAAATCTCATATTCCTGATTGAGCTTTCCGCAGATAACGTTCAGGTATCGCTTCAAAAAGGCAAGGCTTTCCTCATCCGCCCGGGACAGGAGCTCTTCCTCGAGACTTTTGAGTTCCTCATGATAGCGTTCATGAGCTTCATGGATCTGCTGCCCCCGGTCAGTCAGATGGAGCCGCAGCCGGGACGCATTGTCCGGATCCTGTTCCTTGCAGACGAGACCCTTCTTCTCGAGCCTGCCGAGGGTCTGAGAGACCGCGCCCTTGGTGATCCCAAGCTCCCTGGCCGCACCTCCGACATTGATCCCGTCATGATGCCCTACGGTCCAGATCAGCTGCATTTCCGAATTCATCACCCGGATATCTCCGGATTTCACCGAAGACCAGCGCCGTATCTGCTCCACCTGGTCGATCATGCTCAGGAAAGATCCGTCGTCCGAGGCCATGATGCGGTCCTCGTTGCCACAGCCTGATCCGATCCCCATCGCTTCATCACATGCGGTTGTTTTATATGCAAAACTCGACATGAACATAGTGTATAGTATCTATACACATATGTCAAGAAGTTTTTGCATTGGTCTGAACCCTATAAATATAAGCGAATGCGCGACCATATGATCTTGCGCTTATTCAAGCGCATATTAGCCAAATCTTAGAAATTGCTAAGAATGGCGTGCATGACGTTTATACTCCCTTGTTTTGATACCTACTTCAGTATTTTCAGATAAGTATCCAGTCTGGCATTGATATATCCGGCAAACAGTCCCTCCATAGCGGAGAGGTCGCGCCTGACGTGGTAGGCGTCGAAGGCGTTGTAATAAGCAACCCTATCGCTGAATTTGATGTCGATAGGGGGATAGCCGGCCTTCATCAGCTCAAGGTTCACAAGCAGTCTGCCGGTTCTGCCGTTGCCATCGATAAAGGGATGGATTCCTTCAAACTCGATATGGAAACGCGCGAGTTTCGTCACGATATGTTCCTCACTTGCGGCGTAGTTGTGCAGGAGCTGTTCCATTTTCGGTTCGATAAGGTACGGCTGCACAGGTTCGTGGTGAGCACCCATAATACGAACGGGGACCCTTCTGTAAACACCGCGATCGTCCTTTTTGTCGGCAAGGACAAGATAGTGGATCTGTTTTATAACTCTTTCAGTGAGAGGCGCTTTTTCCTTTACAAGCTCTCTGACATAATCAAATGCTTCCTTGTGACCGACAGCTTCCATGTGATCTTTCAGAGGCTTTCTGTCGATCGTAAGTCCCCGGAGAACAAGATCGGTTTCCCGGAGTGTCAGTGTATTGCCCTCTATCGCATTGGAGTTATAGGTATATTCGACCGTGAACTCCTCGTTAAGCCGTTCCAGTTCGCCTTCAGTCAGCGGTCTTCTTCCATCCAGCTCTGCTTTCTTGCGGTCAATCTGAGAGAGGATGCTTTCTTTTGATCTGAACCTTCCGTCGGCAGGCTTTTCGGCGTCAATCGGGATCTTCCATCCTCGTCCTTCCTGATACGCACCCGGGATCTTGCCCTCGGAGCATAGTACTCTTATTCTTCTATCGGAAATACCCCATTTCGCAGCGGCTTCTTTTACAGTCATATACATACGCCCTCACCTCCTATCTGATGCTAATTATAGCATATTAACGGAACAATATTAAAGCCATCGGAACAACGCAGTGCCAATTAGCGGAATAATAAGGGGGCGGGCAGCATAGGAATAGATTGAGTAGGAGGAAATTTCTCTGAATAAGAGAAATTTCCGACCTCTCACACCACCGT
>CADBNC010000281.1 GCA_902795885.1 Oscillospiraceae bacterium | reverse complement strand
CGCAGGATTTCCCGCATACGCACCAGCATCCCGCCGGTCGTATCACCACAGACACCCCGGTTGACTATGGTCCACCCGCTCATTTCTGCAGCGAGCTTCGTCCAGCACTGTGCCCGGTGCACGCCGTATCCGTAAGTCAGACTGTCTCCGATGCAAATGAGTGTATCCATTCTCCCGCTTCCTTTCTTCTGTATCTTGACCTGCTTTTTTCATTATAGTCTGTATGCACGGCATTGGCAAGGCCACTCTGTCCGGAACCGGAAAGGGGACAGACATATTGTTTGAACAGACTTGACACCATTTGCCGATATGCTATGATGAATGCAAGCCTGTTCGGTGGCGAAAGACGATACTCTGCCCGCCGAAGCAGAAAATCTAACCCGGGAGGGAAGAAAAATGTGGAAAAGATATCTTGTTGAACTGGGCACCGGTATTGATCTGCACGGGATGGACGTGATGGAAGCAGCAACGCGTGCGGTGAATGATGCCGTTTCCCACTGCTGTATGTGCGGGCTGGTCGATACACTCGGCCTGAAGAATCTGAAGACCGACATGCGCGTCAGCATGAAGATTGCTGCTCCCGATCCGGAGGGAGTCGATCCGGAAGCGCTGAAAAAACTTCTGATCACAGATAATGTCGATGTGGAAGTGGTCAAAGGCGGCATGCTGCAGCCCGGGCTGCACGTGGACGAGTTCGGAAGAGGCGACCAGATCATGGTTGTGAACGCAGGGCTCACGGTTTATGCAAGGGTTTGACGGACGACCAGCAGGTGGGTGAAAAAGCCGCCTGCGAAGCAGGAAACAGGATCGGAAATCCGATCCTGTTTCCTGCTTTTTAATTTGTGACCTGAAAATCAGTCAAGCGCTTTGAGAACGCCCTGGATGATATCGTTCTCCTGTACGAGCCACATATCCTCCAGTTTCGGGGAGAAGGGGATCGGCGTATCCGGGCCGGTGACGCGGACCACACGGCCCTTCAGCGCATCGAGGCACTCCTCTGCGCAGAGTGTGACGATCTCGTTGAGGGCATTGCCGGTGCGGCAGCCTTCATTCACGACAACGAGATGGCCAGTCTTGCGGACAGACTTGAAGATTGTCGGTTTATCCAGAGGCTTCAGGCTTCTCGGGTCTACCACTTCGACGCTGATGCCTTCTTCAGCCAGCTTCTCCGCCGCGGCAAGTGCCTTGTGAACCATCACCTGGGTAGCGACAACCGTCACATCTGTTCCTTCCCGTTTCACGTCGGCTGAGGCAAACGGGATCACATAATCTTCTCCGAGATCCGGAACCGGACCCTTCACGCCATAGAGCAGCTTGTGCTCAAAGAAAAGAACAGGGTCATTTCCGCGGATCGCGTATTTCAGCATGCCCTTCGTATCATACGGGGTAGACGGGCAGGCAATCTTAATGCCCGGGCAGTGCATGACATAGCCTTCCATGCACTGTGAGTGCTGTGCCGCCGCGCGTACACCCGCGCCGTTCGGCAGGCGAACCACCATGCCGGCGACCTGGCCGCCCGGCTGCATACCGGTCATGTAACGGTTTTTGGAAGCCTGGTTGACAATATAGTCATTGGCGACCGTTACGAAGTCGGCAAACATCAGCTCGGGAACCATCTTCATTCCGGAATATGCGGCGCCGAGGGAAAGACCGAGGATACCGGTCTCAGCAATCATGGTGTCCAGAACATTGTTCGGATACTTCTCGTAGAGGCCTGCGGTAACACCAAAGCATCCTCCGAAGGCACCAACGTCTTCACCCAGAACAATGACTTCGGGGTTGCGCTCAATTTCTTCGGCCAGAGCTTCTCTTATCGCTTCGGCAACAGTAATTTCTCTCATGCAAGCACACTCCCTTCATCATAAAAGTAGACATCTGACAGCAGATCTTCCTCTGTCGGCCACGGGCTCTCTTCCGCAAACTTCTGGTGCCCATCCACGCGGTCTTTGATCATCTTCCAGACATCGTCAATCTCAGCCTGATTCATGACCTCATGCTCAAGCAGATATTTCTCGAAGCGTTTGATCGGGCATTTCTCTTTCCAGAACTCCTTCTCTTCTTCGCTTCTGTAGGTATCCGGATCGCCTTCGAAGTGTCCGCGCCATCTGTAGGTCTTCGACTCGATCAGCGTCGGGCCGCCGCCCTCGCGGGCGCGTTTGAAGGCTTCAGAAGTTGCTTCCAGTACGGCAAATATGTCGTTGCCATCGATCTGAACGCCGGGCACGCCGTACGCAGCACCACGGGCAGACAGATCATCCATCTTATTCTGCTTGGATTTCGGGACGGAAATCGCGTATCCGTTGTTGTTGATCATGTAAACCGTTGGCAGATTCCAGATTGCCGCAAAGTTCAGGCCTTCGTGGAATTCACCTCTGTTCGCTGCACCATCACCGAACATCGTAACTGCGATTTTTCCGTCATTTCTGAATTTGTGGGCAAAGGAGAAGCCATTGATGATCGTCTGAGCAGCACCGAGAATGCCGTTGCAGCCCAGCGTACCCTTGGCCAGGTCACCGGCGTGCATCGAGCCGCCTTTGCCCTTGCAGATACCGGTTTTTCTGCCATAGAGCTCTGCCATCAGACGGTCTCCGCCGATGCCTCTGCAGAGAAGAACACCATGCTCACGATGTGAAGCTCCGATTGTGTCTCCATCCTGCAAATTGAAGCATGTACCTGCCATAATCGCTTCCTGGCCAATGCCAAGATGAACGAAACCAGGTACCGCTCCGGCTGCGAAGTTGATCCTCAGCCGGTCTTCAAACGTGCGGATGTAAACCATGTCTTCAAGCAGTTTTCGCAGATCTTCATTTGTTAATGTCATTAACTTGAATACCTCCTTTTCTGAATAGTGCTCGTTTTCATCTTTTCAGTACTGTTTCTCTTGTCCTCCGACCTCCTATCTCCGTATTCGGTTTATTCCTGTATCAGATCTGTTGGTACAGTTTTGCGCTTTTTCTATCCTCCGGGCTGACGGCAGGCGGCCTGCTCACTCCAGCGGCAGGCGGAAAAGCCCGTTATCCGCGGCACAGTTGAGCGTTGCGGGCACATCCACCACATACGGCCCTTCCAGAGAAAGTTCGATCTCAACAACGTCTTTCGGTCTGAACTCGACCTCTCTTTCCCCATCCAGCGCGAGCATGCCGGCCGTGGTCGTAAGGCGAATTCTCTCCCCCGGCTGCATTCTCCCGCTTTCGCGGATATTGACAGGACGAAGAAGTCCGGGAGCGATAGCCGCCATTGTTCTGGCTTCCGCCGGTTCTCCGCATCGCAGATAAAAACCTTCCGGCTGCAGTTCGGTAATGGCAGTATAGCTTCCTGCAATGGCAGACATGCCGATACTGTCCGGTTTTGCAACGGTTACATACAGTTCCTTAATCGAATCCACGTCCCAGACCGCCCGCGAAGCCACATAGGTATCATTGGTAACGCATACATCGATCAACGCAGTATCCACCAGTTCCCCATTCTTGTAGATATTCAGCTTTTTTCTGCGGTTCGTTTTCAAAACGCTTCCGTCCAAGTCATTTTCCGCAACGAGAGCCGCCAGTCCTGCTACAGTTCCTTCAATCATATACGGGAACACATTGTTTGTGCCTGTTGACAGTGGAATCAGGGGAACATCTCCGCATTCCTTTGCGACCATACGGTTCGTTCCGTCGCCTCCAAGAACGATGATGCATTTTGCGCCCATATCTCTCAGCATTCCCGCGGCTTTCGCAGAATCAGTCTGGTCGAGCATGGGTCTGAAGGGCAGAAGATCCGTGTTGACCTCCACTTTCATAAGCCGGCGGATATTCTCCTGTGCCTTGTACATCATGCCGTATGCATCATCCATAAACAGAATCTGTGCGTCTGACATCCGATTAAAGACGACCATAATTCGCTGGATGATATTGACTTTTTCCATATTGTCAAAGCATGTTGCATTGGCAATGAGTCTGCGTATATCCTTACCGGAAGACGGGTTGGCGATAATCCCTATCAATTCAGATCACCTCCGGCCTGTCTATGACCAGTGGTCAGGCCCAGAGCTG
>CADBNC010000280.1 GCA_902795885.1 Oscillospiraceae bacterium | reverse complement strand
TCGACGAACGGGAAGAGCTCGATGACCGGGAAGAGCTTGAAGACCGGGAAGAACCGGACGAGCGAAACGAACCGGATGACCGGGAAGAACTCGAGCGTGAGGAGCTCCCCGATGAACGGGAGCTGGAACTGTGTCGGCTTGGCGGCATGCAGGATCCCTCCTCTTATCTCTTTTTTTCTATTATAGCACGCTGCCTGCCCGCTGCACAAGCATGCCTTTTGCTTTTCCGGTTCTCTGCCTTTTCCCGGAAGAAACCTTCCGAAGAACTGTTGTGCCGGCAGCCTTTCGGTGTTACAATAAGCATGGGATTTAGCTTCCGTTTAGGATTCCATGCTATGCTGCAGAAAAACGCAGAAGAGGAAAAGAACCATGTTTCATATTCTTGTGGTTGACGATGATAAAAACACGAGGCGGCTGCTCCGGGCCGTTCTGGAAGCGGAGCACTATACCGTCACGACAGCCGAAGACGGCGAGGAGGCCCTGTCTGTCATGGACCGGGAGCATATTGACCTCGTGGTGCTGGACATTATGATGCCGCGTATGGACGGATACCGGTTCACATCCCTCCTGCGGGCAAACAACAACGATCTGCCCATTCTGATGGTAACCGCGCGCCAGCTGCCGGAGGACAAGAAAAAGGGCTTTCTGGTCGGGACGGACGACTATATGACCAAGCCCATCGACGAGGAAGAGATGCTGCTTCGGATCAAAGCCCTCCTGCGGCGGGCGAGGATCGTGAGTGAACGGCGCATCGTGATCGGCGATGTGGTGCTGGACTACGATTCGCTCTCGGTCACAAAGGAGGATCAGACCCAGGTCCTGCCGAACAAGGAGTTCATGCTGCTCTACAAGCTGCTCAGCTATCCCGGAAAGATCTTCACCCGCATCCAGCTGATGGATGAGATCTGGGGCAGCGAGAGCGAATCCGGCTGGGAGACCGTCACGGTGCATATCGGCCGCCTGCGCAAGCGCTTTGAAGGCTGGGAGGAATTTGAAATTCAGGCCGTCCGCGGCCTCGGATACAAGGCGGTGAAGAAGCTTTGACGGATAAAAACACACTGCTGGAAGAGCGAAAGCAGCGCCTTTCCCTGACGCTGCTCTTTTCCGGGCTGGTCTTTGTTTTTCTGCTGGGGACCATGCTTCTGGTCTCCCTGATCGTCTATCTGCTGGTCCGCGCAGGCGTCCTGCAGATGGTGGAGGGCAGCATGCGGCCGGGCTCCTTTATCGTCCTTATTGTATTGGCCAGCATTCTGATTGGAACCGTGCTCAGCATGACCGTGGGGCGTTTCCCCCTGCGCTCGGTCAACTATGTGATCAACACCATGAACCGGCTCGCCGCCGGCGATTTCCGCACGCGTCTGGAATTCACCGGGCCGTTTCGCAACCTCCCGGTAATCCGGGAGCTGACCGAGAGCTTCAACAAAATGGCCTCCGAGCTGGAGAGCACGGAAATGCTGCGCTCGGACTTTATCAACAACTTTTCCCATGAATTCAAGACGCCCATTGTCTCCATCGCCGGCTTTGCCAAGCTTCTGAAGAAGGGCAACCTGAGCCCGGCGGAGCAGGCGGAATATCTGAACATCATTGAGGACGAGTCCCTGCGGCTGAGCGCCATGGCCACGAACGTCCTGAACCTGACGCGGGTAGAGAACCAGACCATTCTGACCGACGTCGCGGAATACAACCTCTCCGAGCAGCTGCGCAACTGCGTGCTGCTGCTGGAGAACAAGTGGAGCGCGAAGAATCTGGAGATGAATCTGGATTTTGACGAGCACACGATCTGCGCCAATGAGGAGCTGATGAAGCAGGTCTGGGTAAATCTGCTGGACAACGCGGTCAAGTTCACCCCGGAGGGCGGAAGCGTGAACCTGAAGATCAGCGGGAACGGCAGCGGCACGCTCGTTCAGATCTCCAACACCGGAAGCGAGATTCGCTCCGATCGCCTCGACCGTATCTTTCAGAAGTTTTATCAGGCGGATGAATCCCACGCCAGCGAAGGAAACGGAATCGGGCTTGCGATTGTCCAGAAGGTAATCGCCCTGCACGGCGGTACCGTAAGCGTGGGCTCCCGGGACGGATGCACGGAATTCACCGTCACCCTGCCCGGGAGGGCCGTCGGGGAGCCTGCGTAAAGGGGCCTCAGGCGGAGAGCTTCTGCTGCAGCCGGACGGCTCCCCTCTCGCACCGGTTGCCCCAGCTGTCAATCAGGACGCCGTTGCGGTAAACACAGATGATCTCGCAGTTGTTCGAGCAGCCTCCGCAGCTCGCTTCGCGTGTGATGAACTCCATGTTTTCGATCGAAAAATCGAAGTTCTCACGCTTCATGTTCCGCTTTGCCAGAATGGCCGCGCCCATCGCGCCCATCAGATGGCCGTTCTCATCCACAATCACCGGGCACTGCAGCAGATCCTCAAACGCGTGCACAACCCCCGCGTTCTTGCTGACTCCTCCCTGGAAGACAACCGGGGAGGATATTTTTTTGCCTTTCCCCACATTGTTCAGATAGTTGGAGGCAACGGCCCGGCAGACGCCGGCAATGATGTCCTCCCGGGGATGGCCCATCTGGATTTTGTGGACCAGATCCGATTCCGCGAAGACCGTGCAGCGTGCCGCGATCGCCGTGGGATGCTCAGAGCGCAGGGCGTACGCCCCCATGTCCTCCACCTCGATGCCGAGGCGCCTTGCCTGGCTGGACAGAAAAGCCCCCGTCCCGGCCGCGCAGAGCGTGTTCATGGCATAGTCCACCGCCACGCCGTTCTCCACGAGAATGATTTTGGAGTCCTGCCCGCCGATCTCCAGGATCGTCCGCACATCCGGGTGGAAGGTTGTCGTGCCGACCGCGTGGGCCGTGATTTCATTTTTCACGACCGTTGCGTTCAGGATCGTTCCGACCAGTCTGCGCGCGCTTCCGGTGGCGCCGGTTCCGACGACCTGGTATTGCTCCCGGTCGAACCCGGCCTCCAGTCTGCCGAGCAGTCTTTTGACCGCGCCGATCGGGTCTCCCTCCGTCCAGATATAGGCGCTGGAGAGGATCTGGTTGTCCCTGTCCACAATG
>CADBNC010000279.1 GCA_902795885.1 Oscillospiraceae bacterium | reverse complement strand
ATCTTCTGGGTCACGCCGCTGCCGTAGTTCATGGCATACAGGGCGTTGGGGCTGCTGTAGCCATAGTTTTTGGCCATCTCCTCGATGCCCTCAAAACCGGCGTCAACCTCGGCGATTTCTTCGTCCGTCAGGGTGATGCCGTTCTCCTTCGCGTAGTCCAGAAGCGCCTGGTTCTGCTGCACGTCCATCTCCGCCATGTTGCGGAAGTAATCCCGCCAGGTTCCGCCGTCCGTCAGCTTGCATTCCTGGTCATCCAGACCGGCGAGGCCCATGCTGCTGTCCAGGCCAAGATAGCTGCCGTAGCTGTTGGCAAGATTCAGGTATTCCGTGCCATAGAAATAGTTCACCTGCGCGGGGCTGTATTTAACTCCGTTCGCCGTCAGGGCCGTGGTGCTGGTGTACATGAGGTTCGAATTGAGCAGGAAAATGGCAACGATCAGGACGATCACGCCAATCGTGCCCCAGGTCCATCTGCGTTTGGATTTGGCCTTTTTCTTCTCTTCCTCCTGCACAGCCAGGGTTTTCTTGTCGGTGCCGGCTTCCCGCGCGGCGATGCGGTTCTTTCTCTCGGTTGATGCACTCATGATATTCTGATCCTTTTCCTGTGAATTTTCATGCGCCTGCATTATATCTGCAAAAGCGCATACTTGCAAGAATTCCGCCTGAAAATTTATATTTTCTTCAGGTTTTTGCCGTTAAAATGCGGTTTTCAGTTCTCCGCGCGCATGGAGAGGAATGCGTTGATAAAGCCGTCCAGGTCGCCGTCCATCACGTTCTGGATGTTCCCGTTTTCGTACTCTGTCCGGTGATCCTTCACAAGCTGATACGGCATGAAGACATACGAGCGGATCTGGCTGCCCCATTCGATCTTCATCTGCACACCCTTGATATCGCTGATCTTCTCCAGATGCTCACGTTCCTTGATTTCCGCAAGGCGGGCGCGCAGCATGTTTTTGCAGTTTTCCAGGTTTTGGAAGTGGCTGCGCTCGACCTGGCTGGAGACCACAATCCCCGTGGGGATGTGGGTCAGGCGAACCGCGGACGAGGTTTTGTTGACCTTCTGCCCGCCGGCACCGGACGAGCGGAAAACATCCATCTTGATATCCTCGTCCCGCAGCTCGATCTCGGTGTCGTCGCTGATCTCGGGCATGACCTCCACCGCGGCAAAGCTGGTGTGCCGCCGCCCGGCCGCGTCAAAGGGCGAAACGCGCACCAGCCTGTGGATGCCGTGCTCGCTCTTCAGGAAGCCGTAGGCGTTCTCCCCTTCGATCATGATGGTCGCACTCTTGATCCCGGCCTCGTCGCCGTCCAGATAGTCCATCACCCGGACCTTGTAGCCGTGGCGATCCGCCCACATGTTATACATGCGGTAGAGCATCGAGGCCCAGTCCTGCGCCTCGGTTCCGCCGGCGCCAGCGTGGAAGGTGAGGATGGCGTTGTTGCCGTCATATTCGCCAGTCAGAAGCGTGCTCAGGCGCGTCTCCTCCAGGTTCTTTTCAAAGGCCTCGTAATCGGCCTGCACTTCCTCGAGAAGGCTGTCGTCGTTTTCCTCGATGGCCATCTCGCAGAGCGTCATCAGATCGTCCCAGCTGGCGCACAGACGGTTGTAGTGATCCCGCTTGTTCTGGAGGGTTTTCAGCCGCTTCTGGACCTTCTGGGAGTTGGCCACGTCGTTCCAGAAGCCCTCCCGGGCGCTGGCCGCCTCCAGCTCCTCGATCTCGCGCTCGGCCGCCTCCAGCTTCAGCGCGCCGCGCAGAACCTCCAGCTTTGGCTTTTCGGCATTCAGCTTCTGTTTGTACTCTTCAAATTCCAGCATTTTTCTGTTCAACCACTTTCATTCATTTATTCTTTATCTCTTTGCTGTCTTATCGCAAACTTATCGCAAAACCGGGTCTTCCGGGATATGGAACTGTCTGTTCACTTCCGCGCTCGGCACAATCTGCACCGTGATGTCATGGTCAATGAGCCCGTATTTGAGGAAGAACTTCACCATGGGCTCGGCAATGGTCCCGTCGTGCGGCCAGTTCGAAATCGTCTCGCCCGACTGCGGCACCAGCACCATCACTTCGCTCTCGCCGGCCCGGGCTGCATCGATTATCTGCCCGTAGATGCAGTTCTGCACCGCCAACGCCGTGTGCCCGTTTATAAACAGGGGGTTTGAATCTGCAAAGGTCAGCATCCGGGTATTGGTCATCGAAAAGCAGAACACAACCGCCAACGGCAGCAGCGCTGCGGCGCCCGGCCAGCGGCGGATCGCGCAGGCTTCCGCATCCGCCATCAGCAGAAAGAGCGCAAAGAACACCGGGAACATCACCTGGGGCCTGCCCGCGTAGCTCGCATCAGACGCGGCGCAGAGCAGCAGAATAAACACCAGGCTCAACACGCCCGGCACGGCGGCTTCCAGAAGCTCGCCCGCGAAGCGCCGGTTTCTCCCCTTCTCCGGGCGGAGGACCGCCAGCAGCACTCCGAGAGCAGCAAGGCCCCCCAGCAGAAGCCGGAAGAACAGGCTGCATCCCCCGAGAAGCCCCGCGAAGGCCGCGAAGGCCTGCCCGAGCCCATGTGTAAAGGACGGGCCTACATCGACGCCGCCGGTGCTGGCCGCCCGGCCGCCCGTGGCCTCCAGCAGCAGCGCCATCACCCAGAAGAGCAGGAACAACGCTGCCGCGCTGTTTTCCTTCAGGGCCGTCTTCAGCGCGCCCGGCGTCCCCTTT
>CADBNC010000278.1 GCA_902795885.1 Oscillospiraceae bacterium | reverse complement strand
GCCAATTCCCATGTTGAAGGTGTTGAACATATCACGCTCTGAGACTTTCCCGATCTCCTGAATCAGCGTGAAGACCGGCTGTACGGGGACTGATGCGCGTCGTATATGGGCACTCAGACCCTCGGGCAGGCAGCGCGGAATGTTTTCATAAAAGCCGCCGCCGGTGATATGGCTGATGCCATGGACAGCGCCCGTTTCAAGAGCGGCGAGTACGGGCTTTACATAAATGCGTGTGGGCGTTAACAGAACCTCACCCAGGGGCCTGCCAAGCTCAGGATAAACCCGGTCAAGATCCGTGTGCTCCACGTCGAAGACCTTACGTACGAGGGAAAAACCGTTGGAGTGCAGTCCGCTGGAGGGCAGGCCCAGCAGCACATCGCCTGCCTGAACCTGGGAGCGGTCGAGGATGTTCTCCCGGTCCACTATGCCGACAGAGAAGCCGGCAAGGTCATAGTCTTCCGGCTGCATTGTGCCGGGGTGCTCGGCAGTCTCTCCGCCGATGAGAGCACATCCGGCCTGAACGCAGCCCTCGGCCACACCCGCAACAAGCTCTGCTACCTTTTCAGGCTCATTCTTCCCGATCGCGATATAATCCAGGAAAAAGAGAGGCTTCGCTCCGCAGCAGACAATATCATTGACACACATGGCAACACAGTCGATACCAACGGTATCGTGTTTGCCCATCAGCTGGGCGAGGCGCTGCTTGGTCCCCACACCATCCGTACCGGATACAAGAACCGGCTCCTTCATTCCATCCACAGGGGGAATAAACAAACCGCCGAATCCGCCGATATCCGAAACCACGCCCGGGATGCGGGTGCGGTCAACATGGCGCTTCATCAGGCGCACGCCCTCATAGCCGGCTTCGATGTTTACACCGGCTGCTGCATAGGCTTCCGAATGCGAGTTTATCATAGGCTTACTCCTTCCCGTTCCAGCAGTAGGTACAGATTTTTTCAGGATCGATGCCGATGGCCTCCAGAAGCCCGTCCAGCGACTGGTAGCCCAGTGAATCAAATCCGAACTTCTCAGCAATTGCCTGACGCAGGCATTTTCCTCGTTCGGTGGAGACATCGGCGTATTCCTCCAGGTGCTGCTGACCTTCGTCCCCCTCCAGTTCCTGGATGGTTCTGCGGGCAATCAGATCCATATCGGAATTGCCACGGGAGAAATTGAGATATTTGCAGGCATACATGATCGGCGGACACGCAGAGCGCATATGCACTTCCGCAGCACCGGATTCATACAGGAAATCCACAGTTCCCTGGAGCTGAGTCCCGCGCACGATCGAGTCATCCACGAAAAGAAGCTTCTTTCCTTCGATGAGCTCAGGTACAGGAATCTGCTTCATCTTGGCAACCTGGTCGCGTACACCCTGGTTTGAGGGCATGAAGGATCGAGGCCAGGTGGGGGTATATTTCACAAATGGCCGTGCGAAGGGCTTGCCGCTGCGGTTGGCAAAGCCGATGGCGTGGGGCAGGCCGCTGTCCGGTACGCCGGCTACATAGTCCACCTTTGGTAGATTACCGCGGGTGATCTCGTCCCTTGCCATAATCTCGCCGTTGCGATAGCGCATGACCTCCACGTTGATGCCTTCATAATTGGAGTTGGGATAGCCGTAATAGGTCCACAGAAAGGCGCAGATCCTCATGTTTTCCTTGGCGGGCATCAGGGTCTCGTACCCGTCTGCACGGATGCGGACAATTTCGGCCGGACCGAGCTCATAGTCCTTGGAATAGCCCAGCTTCTGGAAGGCAAAGGACTCAAAGCTGACACAGTATCCGTCCTCGTTTTTCCCGATGATTACAGGCAGACGGCCCTTGTAATCCCTTGCGGCGATAATGCTCTGGTCTGAAGTCATGAGCAGGATGGTCATAGAGCCGTCAACCAGGTGCTGGGCATGGCGCAGGCCAGCCTCGAGACTCTCACGCTCGTTGATGAGAGCGGCAACGAGCTCGGTGGCGTTGACCTTACCGGAGCTCATGGCCATGAACTGATGGCCGTGGTCGGCAAAGTATTTTTCCACCAGTTCCTCGGCATTGTTGATCTGACCGACCGTTGTGATGGCATAGAGCCCCAGGTGCGAGCGCACCAGCAGCGGCTGCGGATCTGAATCACTGATGCATCCGATGCCCGTGCAGCCGCGAAAAGCCGGCAAATCCTTTTCAAACTTCGTGCGGAAGGGCGTGTTGGAAATGGAGTGGATCTGCCTTTTGCAGCCATGCTCACAATCCCAGATCGCCATGCCTGCATTGCGTGTGCCCAGATGGCTGTGATAATCCGTGCCGAAGAAAACATCGAGGACAATATCCCTGTGGGAAACAGCACCAAAAAATCCACCCATCAGTCTGCAAGCCTCCCCATGATACCCGCGTCCTTTTCCAGAACAGACCTGGCATCCGCGGCACGTTTTTCTGCCAGACGCACTGCCAGCACCTCATCCTCCACGGCAAGAATCTCTGCCGCGAGAAGGGCGGCATTCCCGCCGTTGTTTACGCCCACCGAAGCCACAGGGATCCCGGAGGGCATCTGCACAGTGCTGAGAAGGGCATCCATCCCGTCAAAGACAGGGCCTGTGCAGGGGATGCCGATGACCGGCAACGTTGTGGCAGCTGCGGCCGCCCCAGCCAGATGCGCAGCCATTCCTGCGGCAGCGATGATAACACCGAAACCATTTTCCCTGGCATGCAGGAAGAACTCCCTTGCCTGCTCAGGCGTGCGGTGCGCTGAATAGACATGGGCCTCATAGGGTACCTGCAGCCCGTCCAGAATGGCGGTTGCTTTTCTGATAACAGGCAGATCGCTGTCGCTGCCCATGACAATGCCAACTTTTTTCATAATGATCTCCTAACCCGGTAGAACCGAAGAGTTTTGATTCAGGTATTTGCCTTGGTTTCACAGTAGATACAGCGGTAAACCTTGTTAACGCGGTCTGTCAGGCGGAAAACCTGCTTCAGCTCCTGCTCGGTGCTGGTGATGCAGCGGGGGTTCTTACAGAAAATAACATTGGTAAGATATTCCGGCATCTCGATGCTGCGTTTTTCCACGAGGGCACCATCGCGGATGATGTTGATGCTCACGCCCGGGTCGACATAGCCGATCACGTCAAAATTAACCGGGATATCAGAATCAATCTTGATGATGTCCTTTTTGCCAAGCTTCTCGCTGTGCACGTTTTTGATCAGCGCAACCGAGCAGTCCAGCTTTTCCAGCCCAAGGAGTTCATATAGCTGCATGCCGCGGCCGGCAGTGATGTGGTCAATTACGATTCCATTTGCTATCGCGTCAATATTCACAGGGTTCCGGCCTCCTTCAGCAGTTTCAGAATCAACGCCATGCGCATGTATTTTCCGTAGAGAACCTGTTTGAAATAGCAGGCGCGGGGATCATCGTCAATGGCAACGCTGATCTCGTTCACGCGGGGGAGCGGGTGCATGATGCACAGATCTGCCCGCGCATTATGAAGCTTCTCAGGGGTGAGAATGTAGCTGTCCTTCAGGCGGAGGTAGTCCTCCTCGTTGAAGAACCGCTCTTTCTGGACGCGGGTCATATAGAGGATTTCAAGCTCGGGCATGCAGCCCTCCAGATCTGTAGTCTGGACATAGTGTATGTTCTTTTCCTGCAGCAGTTCCTTCTTCACATAACTTGGCAGCTTCAGCTCCTCCGGAGAGATGAGCCAGAGCTTCAAACCGGGATAGCGCGAGAGTGCGTTAATCAGGGAATGGACGGTGCGGCCGAACTTCAGATCACCGCAGAGCCCAACGTTCAGGTTCTCAAAGCCGCCTTTCTCACGGTAGATCGTAAGCAGGTCGGCCAGGGTCTGGGTCGGGTGAAGATGCCCGCCGTCACCAGCATTGATAACGGGGACAGAAGCGTTCATGGAAGCTACCAGCGCAGCGCCCTCCTTGGGATGGCGCATGGCAATAATATCCGCGTAGCAGCTGACCACCCTTGCAGTATCGGCTACGCTCTCACCCTTGGAGGCGGAAGAACTCTGTGCCTCTGAGAAACCGAGCACGTGACCGCCAAGCTCATACATTGCGGCCTCGAAGCTCAGCCGTGTGCGGGTTGAGGGCTCAAAGAACAGCGTGGCCAGCTTTTTCCCATGGCAGCATTCACTGTAGGCTTCCGGATGGGCGATGATGTCATTTGCTGTTACCAGCAGATCCTGGATCTCTTCCGGGGAAAAATCCAGAATATCAATCAGACTTCTGCAGTGCTTCTTTTCAAACATCAGGCTTCGCCTCCGATCCAACTCTCATCCGAGGGATTGTCGCGAAAACGCAGAAGCCTTCCGGCATCCCCGGGACGGATGTATCCCTCCTGTGAGGCAACGTCCACGATCACATCAAAATTCGTAAGGCTGTGGTTTCTAACATCGGCCTGCGCCATACGCTCCAGACCCTTCTTCATACCGTAGGTAAAGATGCTGGCGACACCCAACACTTCTGCCCCGGCATCCCGCAGCGCCTGCACGGTCTCAAGCACCGAGCCTCCGGTGGAAATAAGATCTTCCACTACAACAGTTTTCCAGCCGGGCTCCAGACGCCCCTCAATCTGATTCCTGCGGCCGTGGTCCTTTGCGCCGGAGCGGACATAGCCCATCGGAAGCTCCAGAATCTGGGCAGTGATGGCCGCGTGGGCGATGCCGGCGGTGGCGGTGCCCATGAGCACCTCGACGTCGGGGAAATGCTTTTTAATGATGAATGCGAGCTTCGATTCCACGCGCTCTCGGGCTTCGGGGGCGGTGAGGATCAGACGGTTGTCGGTGTAGATCGGGCTCTGGATGCCGCTGGCCCAGGTGCACGGTTCCGCCGGGCGCAGGAACACCGCGCCGATCTCGAGCAGATGACGGGCAATGGCTTGGCTCATGAAAAAGACCTCCTTGGGGATATCAAAAAATTATGTCAACCGATGAATTCGCGCACGCAGCGGCGATAGGCGGCGACGGGGTCCTCGGCTCTGGTGATCGGGCGCCCGACCACGATGTAGTCGCTGCCGAGCTCGGCTGCCTTCGCGGGCGTCGTCACGCGGACCTGATCGCCCACGGCGCTGTCGGAAAACCGCACGCCGGGCGTCACGGTGAGAAAGTCCTTCCCGCAGCGGTCGTGCACCAGCCCCGCCTCGAGGGGGGAGCAGACCACGCCGTCGAGCCCGGAGCGCTTCGCGTTCTCGGCGTAGTGCAGCACGGTGTCCGCGAGCGGGCGGTCGATGAGCAGCTCGTGTTTCATGCGCGCCTCGCTCGTGCTGGTGAGCTGCGTCACCGCGATCAGCAGCGGGCGCGTGCCGTCCGGACGGGTCAGCCCCTCAACGGCGGCTTCCATCATGGCGCGTGTGCCGAAGGCGTGCAGGTTCACCATGTCCGCGCCGAGATCGCGCAGCACGCGCATCGCGCTCTTGACCGTGTTCGGGATGTCGCAGAGCTTCAGATCCAGAAAGATCGGGTGGCCCCGGTCGTGGATCGCGCGGACGATGTCCGGCCCCGCG
>CADBNC010000277.1 GCA_902795885.1 Oscillospiraceae bacterium | reverse complement strand
GCTCTATGCCCATTCCGAGCATGCCAGCACCGGGAAGTTCATGCTGGAGTTTCTCGTGGTGAACTTCGCTCTGCTGGTTCTGCTCTCCCTGCCGGCCATGTGGCTCCTGCGCGGGACGTAAGCACTTACCCGCAGCACGGGCAGCTCCCGGAACAGAAAAATCCCGCCGGTAAACGGCGGGACTTTTGCATTCCGGCAGGTCTGCGGCGGTGCACAGCCTCTCCCGGATGAAGGAAAGCTCTCAGTAGAGAATCAGGGCAATGAACTCCATCGGCTCATCCGTGTCATTGACGAGGCCGTGAAGCTCACCATCGTTGCAGATGGTTGTATCGCCCGGGTAGACGCGCACCTTGGTTCCGTTATCGTTGTAGAGGCCGCTTCCCTTGAGGATGTAATAGATTTCGTTGTCGCCCTCGTGGGTATGATCGCCAACGGAAAAGCCGGGAGCGAGAACCATGTGGTTGAACAGGCGGCCCTTGCCGTACATCTCGTCCACCGAATTGAGGATCTTGTGCATCTCCACCTCTCCGTTGCCGTTGCGGATGCACTGGAATGCGACTGTCTGTTCTGCTTTTGTTCTGACCATGTGAATTCCCCTTTCTTGTTGTGTATGATACGATGATTGATGATTGTCAGATTATGTTAACTGTATTCTCTTGAATTATGTCAACTAATCGTCTGAACATTATGTAAACTTATCGGTTAGGATCTCCCGGATCTCGTCCGTGCTGACGGTGCAGCAGGTGTTCAGAACGGAGTTGTTGTTCTCCCACCGCGGCAGGACGGCATCGATCTCTTCCCGCGTCATATGGACTTCGTTCTCCGGAAGGCAGGCCTCGAGGAGCTTCAGGATCCCGTCCCGGGAAAGCCCTGTCTCCCTGTAAAAGCCGGCGGCATAATCCGGCATCTTCGCTTCGGCAAGACGCAGCAGGTCCGGAAGAAAGACCGCGCTGGCAAAGCCGTGGGGCAGGCCGTACTGCTCCGTCAGATAATACCCCACATTGTGCGGGAAGCAGGTCCCGGTGCCGCAGATCGCAAGCCCGCCCAGGATGGAGGCGTTGTAGAGCTCTTCCCTCTGGGAGAGGGTCAGCAGCTCGCCGCGGGCCGCGGCTGTCAGCGGCGCATTCAAAAGACGAATCCCGCGCACGGCATGGGCTCTGGAAATCTCATCCGCCTTGCGGTTAAAATAGCTCTCGGCGCAATGGCTGAGGACATCGATCCCCGTGGAGAGGGTGACGGCGTAAGGGAGCCCCATGGTGTAGCGCGGATCGCCGAAGGCCGCGCAGGCATAGAGTTTGTCATCGTGTATGCTGTGCTTTCTGCCCCGGCTGTCGGTCAGGACCGAGACTCTCGTCACCTCGCTGCCGGTTCCGGAGGTCGTGCCAATCAGGAAGATCGGAAGCGGGTCCCTGTCCCAGGCCTTGCCGTAGAAGCCTTCCTCGTCCAGCTGCGGGTTCGCGGCAAAGACCGCCGCAGCCTTGGCAGCATCCAGCGCGGAGCCTCCCCCGATGCCGATGATGAACGCAGCCCCAAAGCCGGCTGCCATTCCCCCCGCCTGGCGGCAGGATTCCAGCGACGGGTTCTGTGATACGCTGTCAAACACCTGAAAGGCAATTCCCTTTCTCTCCAGCATCTCCGTAACATCCCGGAGGGCGCCGCTTTTGACGGCGGATGCTTTTCCTGTAACCAGCAGGCAGCTCTCCCCCGGCCAGACGACCTGATCCGCGTTCCTGGCTACTGCCTCCTCGCCGGTGAAAAGGCGGACTGGCATATAGTGATTCATGGGCCGACTCTCCTTTCCGATCTTTTCTGATCCTATCTTAACGTCCACGGGCGTTTCTGTCAAGAAGCTCTGCATCCGCGCGCTTCCTGTCAGGCCCAAGCCTCTCCCGGCGCCCCGGCGGGCAGAATAACAATGTGTAAACAAGACTCTGCTTCTATGGATTTTTTCCCTGCGCTGTGCTATAGTGCTGCTCAGGATGACCATCTCATCCGCATTGTGTGTATAAAGCATTTTGAAATATCCACAGGAGGAATCATATGGATAAAACGAAAAAAGCCATGCAGGCTCTGGACGACAGTGAGCTTGAAACCGTGGCCGGCGGATACGGCACCGGCACCGTCAGCTCCGGCAGCTTCTCCTCGCAGACCGGCACCAGCCTGAATATTCTGGTATCCTGGAGTGTCGCGATGGACGGGCTTGGGATGAAGACGCTGTATGTGACGGTCTCGTCAATGTCCTACGCGCTGTATTCCGGCGCGCTCAGCAACGGGGTTGAGCTTACGGTGAACGGCATGATGTATACCGCCACGCCGAATGCCGTCAACTATTCCGGCAACAGCCTCGCGACCAACGTGCTGGCAAGCTTTGCCATTCCGAACGCCGTGGGCCCCGCTCAGATCAACGCCGTCTGGCACTTCAACGGCACCTACAGCGGCATTGCTATCAACGCCATCACGGCCTACGGAATCGCGAACTTCTGACCTTCGGCTTCCCTGCTGGATGCGCAGGCTGCGCCCGGGTCATCAGGCCTGACGGCCTCCCGGCAAAGCCGCCTGCACACATAAAGAGCTCCGCCGTATAAACAGCGGAGCTCTTTTCATGTTTTTTATTGTTCTATCTGCGGGATTCTGCCTGCCATTACCACCAGAAGGAACCCCAGCCGTAGAGGTTGTTGTAGACTTCCGGATAGGAGACAGTCCAGTTGCCGTACTGGTCAACCGACAGAACGCCGCCGCTCGGGTTCACGGACACAGCGCTGCCGTCCGTGAAGAGGTAGGTGGAGGAGCCGTCCGGATACGTGGCATAGCCGGAGCCGTCGGCATAAAGCGTATCGGAGGAGCCGTCAGCGTAATACTTGCTCAGGTTACCCTGTCTGTCGACCGCGGTTGCGGTGCCGTCCGGGTCAACGCGCATGGCGGAACCGTCGGAGTAGATATACGTGGTGGAGCCGTCCGGCTGCTGATAGGCCACGCCGCCGCCACCGTAGGTGTTGATCCCGGTGGTGTATCCGCCGTTATAGTAACCACCGTAGTAGTAGACCTGCGGGGTGGAGCTCGATTTCGGCTGCGCCGCCGGCTGGCTGGTTACGTACATATACGCGGTGTTGGTGCGGGCAGTCTGTCCGCCGTTGTAGAAGGTGCAGTAGACACCCCAGCCGCTCATGTCAAGGCTCAGGTTGTTGACCTTCAGCGTGGTGCTGTTGGAGCCGTCCAGCGTAACAAACGGGAAGGTGTTCAGGAAGCTCTGCGCATCATATTCGCCGCCGCTCGGGGCGATGAAGGTCCAGCTGAGAGAGGTATAGCCGGACGCGCCGGAGACAAACCAGGCGGTCTCGCCGACAACGCGGCTTTCATTGGTCGGGTGCTTGGTGATGGTCATGAAGTTGGTCGGGGCCGGCGTGGCAGCGGGGGCTGCGGGAGGCTCGGCCTGCTGTTCCTTCTCGACAGGCTGCTTCACGCCCTTGTAGACCGCGTAGGTATCGGCCAGGCGGGCTTCATTCACATCGGCATAGGGGATCCAGTCGAAGTTCGTGCTGCTTCTGATCTGCTCGCTCGTTCCGACAGTACCCGCATCGTTGTACTGCTCGCCGGAGATGTTGCCGCCGTTGTTGTCCATATAGCTGGTGCTGGGAACGCCGTTCTGAACCACCGTGTGCTGGATCGCCAGCTGCTGGAAGCGGAGCTCGCCGCTGGCATAGTAGACCGCGCAGCGGACATAGTAGGCCTCATCCGGGGAGAGCACGATGTTGTCATAGAACAGGTAGCGCCAGGCATCGCCTGCCGGGTCATAATAGGTATCGGCATTCTCAGCCAGGATATCGGGGAAGGATTCGTCCTCGGGGACGGTGACCTTGCACTCGGTGAGGGATTTCATGTCTTCGCTGATCTCCCAGACCTTTACGAAGGTGCTCTTGTTGACCCCCTGCTCAGAGGCGGCAATCAGCTCGAGACGGCCGTTGTGGTCAAGGTCGGTCACGGTGTACTTCCACTGGCCTGCCGCGTCATCCTGCTTCAGGCCGCTGATGCTGTCCGCAATCAGCTTCATCTGTTCCGCTGCCGATTCGTCACTGGCGCGGACAGGGGCCGCAAATGCCGTGACGCTGAGAGACAGCAGGAACACAAGCGTCAGAATAAGGGAAATTGTCTTTTTCATTCCTTGCGTCCTTTCTTTGAATAATCTGCATCGAATACGGCCCTGGCCGCATCTGTGCTCTTACAGGGCGGAAGAGCCGCTTCTTTCGCCACTCTCCCATACTACATGGATATTATACGCTATCCGGTCTGCGAGGTCAAGTATTGTTGATATCCACAAGGGTATAGGTCCGGCTGCCAAGGCCGATTTCCTCCGCGTGCTCGAGCGTATGCAGGCCGTCCAGCTCATCGATGCGTTCCAGGAGCGATTCGCTCCCGTCCGCCTCCCAGACCAGATCGAGGCAGGCCTGATCCAGCGCGACCGGGTCGGTGGAGGCCAGAATGCCGATATCGTGGATATCGGGCTCCTCGGGATAGCCGTCGCAGTCACAGTCGATGGAGATGCGGTTCATCACGCTGACATAGACGATCCGGTCGCCCAGATAGTCGCTCACGCCCTTGGCCGCCTCGGCCATGCTCTCCAGAAATTCCGTGTGCAGCTCATCATGCCAGTGGGTATCGCTGGTTCCGCCGGAGTGGATGCGGACCTTCCCCCTGCTGGAAGCGAGGCCGATGGATATGTTTTTGATTGCGCCGCCGTAGCCCGCCATGGCGTGCCCCTTGAAGTGGGAGAGAATCACGTAGGAGCCGTAATCATCAAAGTGGTCGCCGACCAGGTCGCCGGTCAGATGGGTTCCGCCTTCCACGGGGATCTCCTTGGAGCCGTCCTCATCCAGAATCTGGAAGTCCGCGATCTCCGTAAAGCCGTGGTCCTCCGCCACCTGATAATGCTCGGCCGTTGCGGCACGGAAGCCGCCGTATGCCGTGTTGCATTCCACAATCGTGGCATCCAGGCCCTGCACCAGATTCTTGATCAGCTCAGGGCGCAGATAGTTGCTGGCAGGAGGCTCGCCGGTGGAAAGCTTGACGGCAACCTTGCCGGTCGGGGTCCAGTTCAGGGCTTCGTATACCGCGACCAGCCCTTCCGGGGAGATATCGTCTGTAAAGTACACCACGGGCGTGTCCGCAGTCTGCGCTTCTTCCGCAGAGGCGCTGATGCCTGTGGTGAGTGTGAACACCATGCAAAGGATCATGCACAGAGCCAGGAATCGTTTCATCCTCATCTTCTCCTCCTTTTAAGAATTACACAATCGCGTTGACCAGCAGCCCGGTCAACAGGGCATACAGAACAGTAAAGGCCAGATAGAGCAGAAAAGTCCGCAGGCCAAGGACGATTTTCACCGCGCCGAGGTTGGTGATCTTGGTAGCAGGCCCGGTGATCATGAACGCGGCCGCGCTGCCGACGCTCATTCCCTCCCGCAGCCACTCCCGCAGGAGCGGAATTGTACCGCCGCCGCAGGCATACAGCGGGACACCGATGGTCGCCGCCATCAGCACGCCCCATGCCTCGTTTCCGCCGAAGAGGCTGACCATGCGCTCCTGCGGCACATAGCGCTGGAACACAGCGGACAGCAGCACGCCGAGCAGGAAATTAGGCCCGGTTGCCCGGATAGTCCGCCAGACATTCAGCAGATAGCGGATGACAGGATTCGGATGCGTATCGTGATTCTCCGGCACATCAAACCCGGTGAAGTCAAAAAAGCTTCTGCTTCTGCAGAAAAAATGGATGCAGAGGCCGGCTGTGCAGCCGCAGAGGAAGCAGGAAACAATGCGCACCGCAAGCACGGTGCCTCCCAGGACAGCGCTGTAGGTGATCAGCTGGGGATTGAGCAGGATGGAGGCCATCACAAAGGCCGCCAGCCAGTCATCCCGCATTCCCTGCCGCGAAAAGGACGCGGCGATGGGGATCGTCCCGTACATGCAGAGCGGCGAGGCAATCCCGAGGAGACACGCGGGCACAATGCCGAACAGGCCGATGCGTCTCCCCTGCATGCGCTGAAACAGCCTGTGAATGCCTTCCTTCGCGAACACCGAGACCAGCGAGCCGATCAGAATCCCCAGCACCCAGTACCAGAAGATCTGCCGGAGCTGCAGCTCGGTATAGTACCAGAGGTAGATGAACTCCCGTCTGAGAATACGGGTGATTTCAGCCATGAACAGCGCTCAGCGCACGCTCGTATGCGGCAAGCGTCCTGTCGTCAAACAGCACCCACATAACTGTATCCAGCGCTTCCGGATGCGCGGCGACAAAGTCCTTTGCGGTTTTTACGGCAATTTCGGCCGCCTCTTCCAGCGGGAAGTGATACACCCCCGTCGAGATGGAGGGGAAGGCGATGCTGCGCACCCCGTTCTCAAGGGCAAGCTCCAGACAGGAGCGGTAGCACCCTGCCAGCAGCTCGCGCTCGCCGCTCTTTCCGCCATGCCACACCGGCCCGGGCGTATGGATCACATATTTGCAGGGCAGCCTGTAGGCGCCTGTGATCTTGGCCTTCCCGGTTTCGCAGCCATGGAGGGTTCTGCATTCCTTCAGAAGATCAGGCCCCGCCGCGCGGTGAATGGCGCCGTCCACGCCCCCGCCGCCCAGCAGGCTGGTGTTTGCCGCGTTCGCAATTGCCTCAACACCGTGGTCGTCCGTGATATCACCCTTGACGGCTGTAAACCTTGTCATGTTATTTCTCCTCTCTCTGTCTCCCGGCGCTCTCCAGCATGCTGTCCTTCAGCGCCATCAGCTTTTCGGACAGGTCCACGTAATACAGATGCGGATAATCGAAGCGGAAAAGCTCCGGCCAGAGGGTATTCAGCTGGTCTTTGCAGAACTGTTTGATCTCCGGAAGGGTCGGGAGATCATATACCAGCTCTCCATTGCGGAAGATGGGCACCTGCAGCTCCTTCGCGCGGAAATTCTTCAGTGTCTTCCGCTTCCAGCGTGCCTGCGGGTCGCAGATGGTGAGTGGTTTGCTGTCGTCCACCACTTCATCATGCAGGCAGATATAGTCCGCCTCCGCCTTTCCTGTCTTGCCGTCATACAGGCGGTAGACCTTCTTGTATCCGGGATTTGTGATCTTCCCGACATTTTCACTGATCTTGATCTTCGGGGTCAGGCTTCCGTCCTCGTTCTCCACGGCGCAGAGCTTGTAAACGCCGCCGAAGACCGGGGTGCTGCGGGAGGTGATCAGCCGCTCGCCCACACCGAAGGAATCGATCTTCGCCCCCTGACGGATCAGATCGCGGATCAGGCGCTCGTCCAGCGAGTTGGAGACCGTGATGGTGCATTCCGTCCATCCGGCTTCATCCAGCATCTCTCTTGCCTTTTTGGTCAGGTAGGCCATATCGCCGGAATCCAGACGGATGCCGCATTTGCGGATGCCGAGGGGTTTGAGAATATTGTTGAAGGCGCGGATCGCATTGGGAACGCCCGAGCGCAGGGTATCGAAGGTGTCAACCAGCAGAACGGCGTTGGTGGGATAGGCTTTGCAGTAGGCCTCGAAGGCCTCATACTCGCTGCCGAACATCTGTACCCAGGAATGCGCCATCGTCCCCGCAGCCGGCACGCCATAGACCTGATCCGAAACCGTGCAGGCCGTGCCCGCACAGCCGCCGATGAATGCGGCGCGCGCTCCGGTGACCGCCGCCGTGATGCCCTGGGCCCGGCGGGAGCCGAATTCCAGCACCGTCCGCCCCTCTGCGGCGCGGCAGATGCGGTTGGCCTTCGTGGCAATCAGACTCTGGTGGTTGAATTCCAGCAGCATGTAGGTCTCCAGCAGCTGGGCTTCAATTGCCGGCGCCCGCACGGTGATCACCGGCTCATTCGGAAAGACCGGCGTTCCCTCCGGAACCGCCCAGATATCCCCGTGGAAGCGGAAATCCTTCAGCCATTCGAGGAAGCTCTCGTCAAAGATGCCTCTTCCCCGCAGGTATTCGATATCCTCCTGCGCAAAATGCAGGTTCTGTATATAGTCCACAATCTGCTCCAGCCCGGCGGCAATCGCGAAACCGCCGTTATCCGGCCTGTCGCGGAAGAAAACATCAAAATAGGTGATTCTGTCCTTCATGCCGCTGACCCAATAGCCATTGCCCATGGTCAGTTCATAAAAATCACACAGCATCGTCAGGTTAATCCCGTTTGCACTCTTCATTTCTTTCCTCCCGCTGAATATAACAGTATTTGTGCCGGAAAACAGGGCGCACAGCCCCTGAGGCATCGGCAAGCATGCCCTGCATAATTATAGTATGCCGGTGGATGAATAGCAAGCGTTAAAAATCTGTCTTTTTCCCGCAAAATACAACATTATTAACATTTGAATCCGAATTTGCTATTGACTTGCGACAAACCGTGGTATATGATAAATTAGTAAATTGTGCAAAGTGTTTAAAAAATTTGAAGGAGAGAGATTTTGGCCATTTTAACTGTACCCGGTCGGACAGAGCTCGCCGGTAATCACACAGATCATCAGCAGGGCAGGGTTCTTGCCTCGGCCATCCATCTGAATATACAGGCGGTTTTCAACGCGTCCTCCTCTCCGGTGGTGCATCTTCACAGCACCGGTTATGATCCAATTGAAGTAAAGCTTAATCAGCTTTCCGTCCGCCCGGCGGAGTTCGGAACGCCGGTTTCCCTGGTGCGCGGTGTGCTGTCCGCGTTCCAGGATCTCGGCCTGCAGATCGGCGGTTTTGAAGCAAGCATTCATTCCACCCTGCCCATCGGCGCGGGGCTGAGTTCTTCGGCCGCCTTTTCTGTCCTGATTGCGCGCATCCTCAGCATGCTCTATAACAACAACAGCGTAGAGGATATCGTCATTGCCAGGATCGCCCAGAAGGCCGAGAATGTTCATTTCGGCAAGCCCTGCGGCCTGATGAGCCAGCTTGTCTGCACAACGGGCCATACGCTGTATGTGGATTTCAAAACCAACGAGATTCAGCGCATTGAGGACGATTTTTCCGACATGGGTCTGACCATGTGCCTGACGGATACCGGCGGCAGCCACGACGGGCTGAATACTTCCTATGCCCGCATTCCCGCGGATATGACCTATATTGCCAATCTTTTCGACGCCGGGGTTCTGGCGGATGTGTCCCCGGAGGAGTTCCGGGCAAAGGGATGGTCCGCGTCCGACCGCCCCGTTCGCCGCGCGATGCATTTCTTTGATGAAAACGAGCGCGTTCCCCTCATGCGTGATGCGCTCCTTGCCCACAACGGCGAGGAATACATGCGGCTGATGAATGCCTCCGGGCGTTCCTCCGAAAAGCTTCTGAACAACGTCTACACCAGCTCCACGGGTGATACGCGCCTGCTGGAGGGGCTCGATCTCAGCGCATCCCTTCTGGAGGGCCGGGGCGCATGGCGTGTGCACGGCGGCGGCTTCGCCGGATGCGTGCAGGCGCTGATGCCGTCGGATTATTTCCCCCTTTACCGGCAGAATATGGAAGCGCAGTTCGGCGAGGGAAGCTGCTTCCAGATTCATCTGGTTTAATGCGCCTCTTCCCCCGCCGTTCGCGAAATTACAAAATCACATATTCAGTTCAGTGTGCCTCCTGCTTTTTCCAGCAGGAGGTTTACTCTTTCCCGGACCAGCGGGGCTGTCTGCAGCAGAGGGTCCTCCCGGAGGAGCTCATCGGCGGCCGCCTTTGCCTCCAGAAGCGTCTGCGTGTCTGTGCCCAGATCGGCCACGTGCAGCGCGGGCAGACCGTGCTGCCGCTGCCCGAAGAAATCCCCCGGCCCCCGCAGGCGCAGATCTTCTTCCGCGATGGCAAAGCCGTCTCCGCTTTTGCACATGATCTCCATCCGCGCGCGGGTTTCCTCGCTTTTATGGTCCGTCACAAGGACGCAGTAGCTCTTGTGCTTTCCGCGGCCGACTCTTCCCCGCAGCTGATGCAGCTGGCTCAGGCCGTAGCGCTCGGCATTTTCGATCAGGATCAGGGCTGCGTTCGGCACATCCATGCCGACTTCAATAACCGTGGTGGCCACCAGCACCTGGATGCTGCCTGCGGCCATCTGCTCCATGACCTCGTTTTTCTCCTTCGCCTTCATTCTGCCGTGGATGCAGGCAATACGAAGCTCCGGAAGCTCGCCGCTGAGGCGCCGGGCATATTCCACAGCCGAGAGCAGCCCCGCGCCTTCTCCGTCTTCCTCCGCAGGGTCGGCGTCGTCCTCCACCTTCGGGCAGACGACAAAAACCTGTCTCCCCTCCCCGCAGAGCTTCCGGATGAAGGCCAGCAGCCTCCGGTGATAGGCGGAATTGACACAGAAGGTGTCCACTTTCTGCCGACCGGGGGGCATCTCGTCCAGGCGCGAGACCTCGAGGTCGCCATAGATAACCAGCGAGAGGGTCCGGGGAATCGGCGTTGCCGACATCACCAGCACATGGGGGGGGATTGCCTCTCCGCCCTTGGTGAACACGGCGCGCTGTGTAACACCGAAGCGATGCTGCTCGTCCGTAACTGCCAGTGCAAGACCCGGTATCTCGATTCCAAGCAGCGCATGCGTCCCTACCAGCAGGTCGATCTCCCGCCGCTCCAGTGCCTCATGGATTCTTCTCCGCTCCTCTGCCGGGGTCGAACCGGTCAGAAGCTCGCATCGTAGGCCGAAGGGGGTGAGGAATTCCCGCATGGTATGCAGGTGCTGCCGCGCAAGGATTTCCGTCGGCGCCATAAAGGCCGAGACCATCCCCCCGCGTGCACACTGCCAGATCAGCGCCGCGGCCACAAGGGTTTTGCCGCTGCCCACATCGCCCTGCAGGAGCCGGTTCATGCGTCTGCCGGAGACGAGATCTGCCGCAGCCTCGGAAACAGCCCTCTGCTGCGCGCCTGTCGGTGTATAGGGAAGGGAGGCATAGAACGGGGCAAAATCCGCCCGGGGAAAGACAATGCCTTCGCCGGCCTCCGCCTTTCGCTGTCCCATGGCGCAGCAGAGCAGGAAGAGCTCCTCAAAGGCAAAGCGCTTTCGTGCCGCCCGGAGCTGCTCCATGCTCACCGGGAAGTGGATCTCCTCATAGGCGGTTTCCGCATCGGGCAGTTCTCCCCGGATAGGTGCAGGCAGAGCATCCGGCAGGGTCAGCATATCCAGCCCCTGTCGGATGCTCTGCATCATGGTTTTCTGTGTCAGGCCGGCTGTCAGCCGGTAGACAGGCACAATGCGGCCCGTGGTCTCGCCCCGGGCTTCATCGGCGGCTTCGAAGACCGGGTTTGCCATCATCCTTCTTCCGCCGCGCTGGCTGATCTTCCCGTAAAATCGGTAGGTCTCACCCTTCCGGATCTGGTTTTTGACAAAGGGCTGGTGGAAGAAGCTGATATCCACGCGTCCGGTCTCGTCCACGGCCTGTACTTTGACAATCTCCATCCGCCCGGGAATACGCTGGAGGACGGGCGCCGTTGCCGCGATGGCGCAGATGCAGGCGCTCTCCCCGTCAGCGGTTTCCCCGATCGGGGTCACGACGCTCCTGTCCTCATAGCGCATCGGGAACCAGGAAACCAGATCCAGCAGTGTGTGGATCCCCAGGCGGTTCAGCGCCTCGGCGCGCTTCTCCCCGATGCCGCGTATCCGGCGTACATCGGTGCTGTATTCCGTCATCCTGCTCACTCCGCAAAGCGCACGCTGTAGGTATCCGTATTCGAGGGGGTGTAGGTATCGATCAGGCCTTTGGTGCAGATCACCTGGTTGTTTTTGTTGATCAGGATCATCTCAAACCCGCCGTACTGGCGCCAGTAGTTGAGCGCGCGGGTCTCGCCGAGGACAAACATGGCCGTGGACAGCGCGTCCGCCATCGTGCCGTCATCGCAGATGATGGTGGCCGAGACCAGCCCGTTGTTCACCGGGCCCGCTGTCTTGGGATTGATGATGTGATGATAGGTGTTTCCGTCAAACACAAAGAAGCGCTGATAGCTTCCGCTGGTCACAACGGCCTTCTCCCCGACCGATACCGTCCCGACCCAGGAGGAGGTGTTGTTCGGGTCCTGGATGGCAACCGTCCAGTTGCTTCCGTCCGGCTTCAGGCCAAGGGTCTGCACATTGCCGCCGAGAGAGATAATCCCGCTCTCCACGCCGGCCTGCCGCATGGCGCCGATGGCGTTCTCCGCGGCGCAGCCCTTCGCAATCGAGCCGAAGCTGATCTCTGTACCTGCCGGGAAATTGACAGAATACGATCCCGTCATGGGATAGGACGTCAGCACCATCTTGTCAAAGGCCTTCTTCACAATCACGGCGGAGAGCTCCTCATCCGTCGGCACATAGTAGCGCGAATCGACAAAGCCCCAGAGCTTGATCACCGGATAGAGGCTCAGGTCAAGAGCGCCGTCCGACTGCTCGTAGACTGTCTTGGCCGTGCTCAGCATCTTGGCAATCTGCGCCGGAACAACTACGTTGCTGCCGTTGGAATGGTTGATTTCATAGGTCTTGCTGGTTGGCAGCTCCGGATCCAGGAGCGCGTCCATGGCGTTGAGCGTGCTTGTGGCAGCATCAATCCCGGCGGAGGCCTTTCTGCCGTAGGCCGTGAGTGTCATGATCGTATCCATTGCGAAGATCTGCTTCTGCTCCATCTGCGTCCCGCCGCAGGCCGCCAGCGCCAGCATCATCGCAAGGCCCAGCACCGCGCAGAGCAGGCGTTTCACAGAGTCTGACACCGGACCGCGCCCGTTTCTGCCTCGAATTGCCTTCTTCAAAAAATCACCTCAAATCAGGTCTTTACTTTACTTTCATTTTTTGCTATAATAGCTTCCGCTGTGTGGATTATACCAAATCTTCCCGCTCAGCGCAACTGCCAGATCAATATGTGCCCGTAGCTCAGCTGGATAGAGTGTCAGACTCCGACTCTGAAGGTCGCAGGTTCGAATCCTGTCGGGCATACCAGAAAAG
>CADBNC010000276.1 GCA_902795885.1 Oscillospiraceae bacterium | reverse complement strand
TTACGTGCTGTCTGAGAAGTCGGGCTATCTGACATTTGTTGCGGAATGAACGATTTGTGAAGGCTGGCCGTAGGACTTGAAGCCCTCGAAGACCTCGTCCATCAGCTCCTTGCTGAGCACATGGGGCTGGCCGATGCACAGGGCGCGGTACTGAAGCTCGGCAATGTATTCCAGGTTCTTGGCCAGGCCGAAGGCGCTGTTCAGATTCTTGCCGCAGACAATGATGCCGTGGTTTGCCAGCAGAACGGCATCGCCGTCGCCGCAGTATTTGACGGCATCGTTGGCAAGCTCAGGCGTGCCGAAGGTGTGATACGGCGCGCAGGGGACCTCGTAGCAGTTGGCGTCAGCCAGAACATAGTGCACGGCCTCGATGGGCTTGCGGAGAACCGCAAACGTGGTGCAGAAGCGGGAGTGGGTGTGCACGATGGCGCGGCAGGTGGGTTTGTGCTTGTAGAACTCGGTGTGCATGTCCCATTCACTGGAGGGCTTGCGCTTGCCGTCCACAACGTGGGATTCCAGGTCCATAATCACGATGTCCTCGGGGGTGGTCTCCATGTAGCCGATGCCGGAGGGCTTGATGGCCATCAGACCGAGCTCGGGGTTATAGATGCTCTGGTTTCCGCTGGTGCCTGGGCAGAGGCCGGAAGAGCTCATCTGCTTGCCGATTTCTACCATCAGTTCGCGTTCTTCTTGCATTAACATAGCAGCATCACCATAAAATGATTTAGAAGGAGAGAGATATTATCAGTAGAATGGATTAGTCTGAGTATCAAAATAGCGGTCCAGCAGATAGGGAACGAAGATGCCCCTGTCGGTGACGGCGCCGGAGATCAGATGCGGGGGAACAATGTCAAAAGAGGGGTAAACGGCGTGGACCTGCGGCAGGCAGTTTGGAATCCCGCGATAGCACAGAACCTGCTGCGGGTCACGCATTTCGATGACGATATCGTCCTTCGTGTGCTTGTCCCTGTCGGGGATGCCCGTGACATAGTAGGGGATCCCGAAGTACTTTGCCAGGATGGCAATCTGAAAGGTGCCGATCTTGTTGGCGATATGCCCGTCGCGGGCGATGGAATCGGCCGCGGAGGTGAACAGATCGATGCCTTCATTCTGCATGGCCCAGGCAATCATGTTGTCTGTGAGGACGGTGGTCTCAAAGCCCATCTCCGCAAAGCAGCTGGAGGTAAGCCTGGCCCCCTGCAGATAGGGGCGGGTCTCGGCGCACCAGACGCGGAAATCCTTCCCCTGGGCCCGGGCCGCCCGGATAACGGTGCCGATGATGGTCTCGCCGAAGCACTGGGTCAGGATACTGCCCCCCTGCGGAATGAGCCCGGCGAGATAGTCACCGACGGTCTGCATCGTGCTGTAGCGGCGGTTGAGAGATTCCAGCGTGGAATTCACGATTGCTTCAATGGGATCCCCGCCGGCCTCCAGCGCGGCCTCTGCCAGGTCTGCGGCGCGGAAGGTGATCTGGCCGTAGCGGTTGGCTGTTGTGGGGCGGGCATGGGCGAGGTCATATGCTGCCTGGCGCAGAAAGGGAATCTGCTTTTCCTTCGCTTGCCCGCGCACCTCCCAGGCGGCAAGAGCCATGCCCATGCCGACGGCGGTATAGGGGCCTGCGCTCTGGGTGACCATGTCGGCAATTGCCTGCGCCACCTGCTGATAGTGTTCGCATTCAACAAAGCGGATCTCTGTCGGATAGACGCGCCTGTCCAGAATGCGGACCTTTCCGCTTTCATACCAGGCGACATTCTCATACCGGAGCAGGAAGGGCATGTTCTGATCCATTCTCTCCATTGTCAGGCCTCCTTCAGGCGAGAATCAGCCGGAAGAGCGCGCTGACTCCACTGCCGGTATGCAGGGTGCCGCGCTCTTTGACAAGGGCGATGCCGAGCTTTACAAGGGCGCGCTCCATCGGGATTCTGACTGCAGGGTCAGTCACGCTCTCCAGCTCCATGACCTTGGAATCGCCGACTGTGCGGCGGATAATCTCGGTCCCGGCAAAGCCAAGGGAATCGGCCATGACATTGTCCAGCCAGTATTCCCGGAAGGACGGCACGCGGTAGAGCGGCAGCGTGACCAGCTCCTCGTAGCGCTGCGCCAGCTTCCGGCGCGTGAGGTCAAAGACTTCCTCAATGCACCGGGCAATGGCTGCGGCGCTGTTTGTCTTCCCCGGGGCGGTGAAGACCCTGTTTGCCCAGGCGAAGAAGAGATTTCCGATCACATTGCCGATGTCATAGCCCATGGGACCGTAGAAGGCAAACTCCGGATCGAGGACCTTGAGACTGCTCTCGTTTATGAAAATCGAGCCGGAGTGCAGGTCGCCGTGCAGCAACGCCTGGGCGTTGTTCATGAAGGCGAGGCGCAGCTTCGCAACCTCCGCGTGGAGGGCCTCGTCTTCGTATAGAAAGGTTCTGACAAAAGCCTCATTCCCATGCGTGATGATATTACGGCCTTTATAGTCGTAATAGGGCTCTGTCAGAACCAGATCTTCTGTAATTTTGCAGAGCTCCGGATTGGTGAAAAACCGGACCCGCTTCTTTTTTTCCTCTGCGTCAAGAACAAGATCGGCCGTCGGCAGAAGCGTATCCGCGAGGAAAGTGGAAATATCCCCGCTCAGATGCGGCCAGACGCGGTCCGCCATCAGCTCCCTGCGGAGATTGCGGCAGGCAGAGATATCCTCCATGGATGTGGCCGCCATGATCTCGTCATAATAATAGACCTCAGGCACCAGACCCGGGGCAAGCTCTCCCTCCAGCTTCAGAACCGCGGCCTCAATCTTGTTGCGGTAAAGATCCAGAGGGCGGCCGGAGGAGCGCAGCAGACGGTCGGCCTGCTTGACAATGACGGAGCGCCCGCTCTGCAGGGAGCGGACCTGAAAGACATAGTTGATGTTGCCGTCGCCGACTTCGCGGCATTCGGTCTCCTCATCCGGCGCAAAAAAGTGCAGCACGTCAACCGCATAGCGCCTGGCATCGTCCGTGCTCATGAGAAAAAAGGAGCTGAAATCGCGCATAAAAGCCTCCTGAGAAGTCCGGTTCGGACAGAACAGCATACAGAGTCTTCTCCTGATAAAACCATACACCACAAACGGTCAGAAGTCAACAACAAACCAAAGAAACCGGCAAAAAATTTATAAATAATTGTGAGAAAAAGATAAAAACAGTGTTTGACGTTTCGGTCTGGTTTATGTATAATGCAGGCGGCAGAGCGGAGCAGACAACGCGATGCAGGCAGAGTTCCCACAGCCTGACTCTGCAGTAAACAGGGACAACAGACTGTAAGGAGAGAACCGTATGCTGAAAATCGAAAGGCAAAACCTGATCGATCAGGAACTCCGGAAAAACGGATACGTTCTGGTGCCGGAGCTGAGCGAAATGCTCAACTGCAGCGAAGAGACCGTGCGGCGCGATCTTCGCGAGATGGAGACGCTGGGTAAGCTTGTCCGCACCCACGGCGGGGCCTATCTGGTGGAGAAGTATGACAAGGGCTATCCCATTGAGCTTCGCAAATCCTATCTGCAGCACACCAAGGAGAGCATGGCCGCCGTGGCCGTCTCTGAAATCCAGGAAAACGACATGGTCATGCTGGATGCGTCGACGACATGCCTTGCCATCGCTGTCGCCATCCTGCAGAAAAACCTGAACATCACGCTGATCACAAATTCACTGGAGATCTGCAATCTCTTCAGCGATGTGAATTCCAATGTGAATCTTGTGGGCGTCGGCGGTGTTTTCCGCAGACGGACGCTGTCCTTCGCCGATCCCAACACGGTGGAGGCGCTGCGCCACTATTACGCCGACAAGGCCTTTATCAGCTGCCCGAAGCTGAGTGCCGAGCACGGCCTGTCCGACAACCACATCAGCGAGGCAAATGTCCGCAGGCAGATGCTGCAGAGTGCCCAGACCAGGATTCTGGTGGTCGATCATACCAAGTTCGAGGGCACCGCGAACCACCTCTTTGACGGGCTTGAGAGCGTGGACCTGGTGATCACCGACCAGCGGGTGCCGCAGGATTTTGAGGCCTTTGCCGCACGGCGGCAGATCCGTATCGAGTACGCACAGGACTGATCCTCCGGAAGGCGCCAGGCGATAAGACAATTGCAGAGAAAATGAATCAGACAGGGAAGTGCGTGTGCTTTCCTGTTTTTTTGATGTCTAAAAGAAGAAGTAAAAACTCTGCTAAAGGAAACATACCTGTATTTTATATGGTAAATGGAGATCAACACTATCAAATGGTGCTGCATATGAGAAAAATCTTGACGTATAATCACAATCCATATAAAATACTACATCTGTGCGGCTGACCTTTTCCTGCTGCACAGGCCGGTATGAATACCGGAAAAAAGAAAAAGGAGTATTGTGAGAATGAAAGAGGAAAAGAGAAGCGGGCTGGCTCTGATGCCGTTTCTGGTATTTATTGTTATTTATCTGGGCGCGGGGATCATCTATCAGCGGCAGGGCGAGGCAATGGCCTTCTATATGTTCCCTTCCGTGACGGCGATGTTCTTTGCAACCATTGTTGCCTTCTGCATGGGGAAGGGGAAGGTCGGCGAGAAGTTTGAAGTCTTTGCCAGAGGGGCTGCCAATACCGATATCCTGACCATGCTGGTGATCTATATGCTGGCCGGAGCCTTTGCCAATGTGGCGACCACCATGGGGGCTAAGGACGCTACCGTAAATCTCGGCCTGACGATGGTTCCGCCGTCGCTGCTGGCGGCCGGCCTGTTTGTGATTGCGGCCTTCTTCGGCACGGCGACCGGTACCTCCATGGGGACGATCTCGGCCCTGATGCCAATCGCCATCGGCGTTGCGGACAAGGGGAATCTCTCTCCGATGATCGTAATCGCGGCCATTGTCGGCGGCGGCATGTTTGGAGACAATCTCTCCATGATCTCGGATACCACCATCGCGGCAACCCGCACCCAGCGTGTTGAGATGCGGGACAAGTTCCGCGTCAACTTCCGGATTGCGCTGCCTGCCGCCGTGATCACCATTATTCTGCTTCTTGTTTTCGGACGGCCGGAGAGCGCCGAGCCGCTGGGTGAGCTGCCTTTCAGCTTTATCAAAATCCTGCCCTACCTCGCGGTTCTGATCCTCGCCCTCTGCGGGCTGAATGTTTTTGTGGTTCTGTGCATCGGGATCTTCACCGCAGGCATCATCGGCATTGCCTCAGGTAGCCTCACCGTCGCGACCTTTGCCCAGGCAATCTATGACGGCTTCTGCGGCATGAACGAGGTCTTTTTCCTGACACTCCTATGTGGGGGCATGTCAGCCATGGTGGCCGAGAACGGCGGTATCAACTGGATCATCGCCAAACTTCGCGGTGTCATGAAGGGGAACCGCTCGGCGCAGGTCGGGATTGCGGCACTGGTGTCCGCCTGCGACTGCGCAACCGCCAACAACACCGTTGCCATCATTGTCGCCGGGGATATGGCCCGCGAAGTCTCCCATGAATACCGCGTTGATCCGCGCCGGACCGCATCGCTGCTGGACCTCTTCTCCTGTGTCTTTCAGGGTGTGATCCCCTACGGTGCCCAGCTGCTTGTCGCAGCAAATCTTGCCACGGAATATTCGACGAATGGACAGGTCTTCACGGCCCCGGGGCTGGTGGGCAGCATGTGGTACTGCTGGCTTCTTGCCGCATTTGGCCTTCTCTCCATCTTTGTCCCGTTTGCGGACGGTCTTCTGCGCAAGAACCCATGGAACTGGGAATTTGACTGCCCGGAATCCGATGCGAAGGCAAAGAGAACCGCGGGCTCTGCATCATAAGCGGAGGCAGCGGAATAAAATGTTTTTTCAGATTGACAGGAAAAAACGAAAGAATATAATAAATCGATTTTTCCCGGCGGCGCAGCCGGAGATCCTTTAAACGGAGAAATGGTATAAAAATGAGAAAAGACTACGGATTTACAACCAGAGCGATTCACGGCAGCACACAGAAGGATGCAAACGGCGCGCTGATTACGCCGATCTACAACACATCCACCTTCATTTTTGATTCAACGGCTCAGGGAGCGGCCCGTTTCGCGCTGGAAGAGCCCGGTTATATCTATGCCCGCCTCGGGAACCCCACCTGCGCGGCACTGGAAGAGACCTTTGCCAAACTGGAGGGCGGCGAGGCCGCTATCGTAACGGTCTCAGGCATGGGCGCCATCACTGCAACAATCTGACCAACATCTCCGCCGGTGAAGAGATTGTTGCCGACAAGACACTCTACGGCTGCACCTTCGAGTTCTTTGAGCATCACCTGAGCCGCTTCGGCGTGAAGGTCCATTTCATCGAGATGACCATCGAGGAAGAGCTCCGCGCGGCCCTCAACGAAAAAACCAGGATTGTCTATCTCGAGACCCCGGCCAACCCGAACCTGAAAATTACGGACATCGAGAAGACCGCAAAGATCTCCCACGGATTCAACCCCGCAATCAAGGTTATCTGTGACAATACCTTCTGCTCCCCGTACATCCAGCGCCCGCTGGAGCTCGGCGCGGATATCGTTGTCCACTCTGCCACCAAATACATCAATGGCCACGGTGACCTGCTGGCGGGCTTTGTCGTCAGCGATGCCGAGACCATCAACCAGATCCGTCTGGTGGGCATCAAGGACATGACCGGTGCCTTCATGCCGGCCAACGAGGCCTATCTTGTTGACCGCGGTCTCAAGACCCTGGAGCTGCGTATGCTGCGCCACTGCGAAAACGCCATGAAGGTTGCACAGTACCTGAAGACCAACGACAAGGTCGAGAAGGTTTTCTATCCCGGCCTGGAAGAACACGAAGGTCACGAGATTGCGAAGAAGCAGATGCATGGCCTCTACGGCGGCATGGTCAGCTTTATCGTCAAGGGCGGCCGTGAGAAGGCGGCCATCGTTGCCGATAACGTGAAGGTCGCAACCCTTGCGGTTTCCCTCGGCGCCACCGAGACCCTGATCGAGCATCCCGCGTCCATGACCCATTCCCCCTACAGCGAGGAAGAGCTCGAGGCCGCCGGCATCCCGGCAGGCCTGATCCGCTTCTCTGTCGGCCTGGAGAATCCCGAGGACATCATCAGCGATCTGCAGCAGGCCTTCGACAAGATCTGAAGCACAGAAACCAGCATAAAGCATGAAAAACACCCGGCTGCTCATACAGGAGCAGCCGGGTGTTGCCTGTGGATGGATCATTTGGCGGAAGGAAGGTGTCTGCCTTGAAAGTAGTTTATTCCGCTGCGTTGAATTTGGACGCAGGAACCTTGCAGACGGGGCAGAGCTCGGGCGGGGTGGTGCCCTCGTGGACATAGCCGCAGACGGAGCAGACCCATTTTTTCACCGGGCGGTCCTTCACAGCTTCGGTGCCGTCGATGGCGGCCTTCAGCTTATCAGCGGGTACGTCGTCGGGGAAGGTCTTGCCGGCGTTT
>CADBNC010000275.1 GCA_902795885.1 Oscillospiraceae bacterium | reverse complement strand
GTACGTGCTTTTCTGATCCGCCGCGGGATGCTGGACGAAGGGTTCAGCATCCTTGCTTGCGCGGAGAAAATGCGTGATGAGATGGAAGCGGCACTGCAGGGAGGGGAGAGTTCCTATCCGATGATCCCCACCTGGCTGACGGCGAAGACAGATGTGCCTGAAAACGAGGCTGTGGTTGTGATTGACGCTGGCGGGACAAACTTCCGCTGCGGGCTGGTCTCCTTTGAAGACGGCGAATGTGTGGAACGCGAGGTCAGGAAGATGACCATGCCGGGTGTGCACGAAGCAGCAACCTGGGATGAGTTTATCTGCTTTGCAGCCGATCAGATTCAGGATCTGCTTACAGAGACAGACAGGATCGGCTTCTGCTTTTCCTACACGGCCAACATTACGCCTGAGATAGACGGCCGGGTGATCTGCATCGACAAGGAAGTGGAAATCCAGGGCTCCGAGGGCCAACTGGTAGGGGAATCGCTGGTGAAGGAGCTCGAGCGCCGCGGGATTCACGGGAAAAAGGCCATCGTGCTCAACGATACGGCGGCGGTTCAGCTGGGCGGGATGGCCCGGCATCAGAAGGACGGCTATCGCAGCTTCTTCGGTCAGGTGAGCGGGACAGGCACCAACACCTGCTGCACGGTACCCGGAGAGCGGATTGGAAAGCTGGACGGCAGAGCCTATGACATGATCATCAATATGGAGAGCGGCATGTACAACGGCCTTGGCCGCGGTGATTTTGACCGTCAGCTCGATCAGGAGAGCCACAACCCCGGGCAGAAGCGCTTTGAGAAGATGACAGCCGGCGCCTATATGGGTGAGCTTTGCCGGCTTACCCTGCGGGGAGCCGCTGATGATGGGCTGCTCTCGCCTGCCTGCAGTGAGGCCGTGAGGGCACTGGAGCTGGTGGAATCTTTCCAGGCGGATCAGTGGGCAGCGGGGGAAAAACTTGCTGCGCTGGAGGCGGACCGGTCGGATGCGGAGGTGATCTCTTCCATCGCGAGGTACCTCTTTGAGCGCTCGGCAACGCTGATGTGCGCGAATCTGACCGGCATGGCGCTTCTGACGGACGCAGGCAGAAACGAGAAGGCCGCGGTGATCGCGGAAGGCTCGCTCGTGCAGAAAAACCGGGTTTACCGTCCAATGCTGGAGAAGCTGATCCGGGAGACCATGCGAGAGAGCCTCGGCCGGGATATTACGCTGCTCGTGGAGGAAGAGACAACCCTCGAGGGCACGGCAGCGGCTGCACTGCTGAACATCGCCTGACCAGACAGGAGAACAGAAAAAGAACGCGGACAGGGGATCAGATCCCGTTGTCCGCGTTCTCTCTGCGTGCGGCTTCGTTGGTGTCAATGCTGTCGCGAAAGACATAGAAGCGGTCATAGAGATATTCCAGAACGAAGTTCAGAATCATGTTGATTGCGGTGACCAGATACTCGTTCCAGTGCAGGCCTTCTGCCAGCCAGTTGCCAAGAAGGGTGCTCGCCGGGGTGAAGATCAGATAGAAGAGGAAGACCTTGGCCATTGCGACAGGCACATTGTTGGCTGAGCGGAAGGTGTACCTCCGATTCAGGGTAAAGTTCCAGATAACCGAAAGCACCAGTGCGATCAGATAGCAGGGCCAGTAGGGCCATCCTGCAAACTCATTGAGCAGCGTGAAGGAGAGCAGCTCAATCGCACCGGCGGAGATTGAAAAGAGCAGGAACTTCAGAGAGCGGAAGAACTCGGCTTTTTTGTCCATTGTCATTTCCTCCCGGATTCTTCAAATTTTTTAATGATTATAGCACGGCATTTTGCATCCTGCAAGAGAAATGAGAGTACAGCGCAGGAATTCCGATAGGGCATTCTCACGAAAATTCCAGTAAGAATTATTAAGAATTTATGAATTCCGATAAAACCGATTGACAGAGGTTACATAACGTGGTATATTTATCCTTGCGACGAGGGGCGCCACCCCTTGATGTACCGGCATCACAACCCGCAATGCGAGGTAGATTGACTCGCAGGCCGCCGGGGCCAAATTCCGGCAAGCTGAACGGGCAGCAATGGTCAACAGCAATTCCCACTCTTGTTGATGAGACCGAAAACCGGTAAGGCTCAGCGTGCAATGATAATCATTGCAGCGCTGGCCATGTTTAATCTGTTCCATACAGAAACCCCGCTTCCGAACGGAAGCGGGAAATTTTTTGCCCGGGCGTGCTGCAGATCACCACGCCCGGGCAGATGTATGCAAAAAAGACAGGGTCAATAGATCGAGAAAAGCTTTGGCTTGAGCTTGAACTTGACCCCCGAGACCAGCCCCATGGCCGCAAACATCGTCACCATGGAAGAGCCCCCGTAACTGAAGAAGGGGAGCGTGATGCCGATAACCGG
>CADBNC010000274.1 GCA_902795885.1 Oscillospiraceae bacterium | reverse complement strand
TCGAAACACCCCAACAGGGTACCGTAACACAGTCTCCTGCACGCTTCCTGCAAAACACCCCGGAGGATGGCCAGTTCACTTCTCCGGCAGAGGCTCTTCCCTCTTTGCAGCAGGAAGAAGCAGCTGCAGCGCAGTCTTCCGCAGCGCCTTCACGCGTATCACACAGTCCTGACTGGCGCTCTCCGAAGCTCTGGCTCGCAGTCTGGACAGCCGGCGCTGTTCTGAGCCTTGGCCTCACCCTGTTTTCCTATCTGCGCTTCACACTTCGTCTCGGTAAGGAACTGCGCACTCCCGACCGCTTCACGCTCGCGCTCTATGCGTCCATCCCTGGGCGCCGGCCCGCACTGTATCTTGCCGATTCCGTCCGAACTCCCATGATGTTCGGCGTATTCGCGCCGAAGATTGTGCTCCCCGGGCATGAATATGACGAAGAGCTCCTTCTGAACATTCTCCGCCACGAGCTGACCCATTACCGGCGCTTTGACACGCTCTACAAATGGCTTGCTGTGGTAATCCTCTCTGCCCACTGGTTCAATCCCATGAGCTGGATGATCCGCAGGGAGCTGAACCGCGCCTGCGAACTAAGCTGCGATGAAATGCTGCTGCGCTCCATGACCCGGGAAGAAAAGCAGTCCTACGGCAATACACTGCTCTCCATGGCGGCGGAATCAGCGCTGCCCGCAGGGGTGGTCGCCACCACCTTCGCCACCGAAAAGCGGAATCTGAAGGAAAGACTGGTTCAAATCATGTATTACCGGAAAGGCGGGGCACGTCTGGTGGCTTCCGTTCTGGCATTCGTGCTTCTGACCGGCTGCAGCATGGCTGCTGGCCCGCAGGCACAGAAGGCGGAAATCGAACCTGAGATCCCCGAAGACGCAGTCCGCGTAAAGAATGTGGATGAATTTCTCGCCGCCATCGCACCAGACGCCACGATCTGGCTGGATGCCGGGGAATACTCCCTCTCCTCCGCGTCAGACTATGGCTCGGATACCCACAGCTCCTGGTATTCCTGGGACGGTGTCTGGAGTGAGAGTGGCGAAGGCAGCGCAGAGCTTGTCATCAGCGGGGTTGACGATCTCACGATCCTCGGCGCCGGCATGGGGCAGACCACGCTTTCTGCCGTTCCCCGCTACGCAAATGTCCTGCGCTTTGTCGGCTGCAGCAGGCTCACCCTCTCAGATCTGACAGCCGGCCATACCACGGAGCCCGGCTTCTGCTCGGGCGGGGTGGTTCGTCTCGAAAACTGCACGGATGTCCGTATTGATGGCTGCGGGCTCTATGGCTGCGGCACCATCGGCGTAGAGGCAATCGGAACCAGTGGCCTTGCTGTCACCGGCTGCCAACTCTATGAATGCAGCTACTATGCCGTCTCTCTCAGGCAGTGCCGCGATGTGCAGGTGGAAGGCTGCGAGGTCTACCGGCACGGTGTGCGCGCGGGGCAGGGCTCGGCGCTGGCGCTTTTCAACGCCGCCTATTCGGAGAATGTTGTCATCCATGGCAACCGGGTACACGATAATGCCTCGCAGTACCTGCTTCAGCTCAGCTACACGAAGGACGCGCGCTTCCTCTCCAACGAAGTATCAGGCAACCGCTTTGATTCCTCGGTCTTTCAGTTTGAGCAGTACGGCGCCACCGTGGATGGCTGTGCCTTCACAGACAATGGGACAATCCACAACTGGGTGTACAGCAGCGGTATCTACGCCAACGATATGACCGGAAGGCTGCTGGATGCATCGGACTTTGAATCCATGACCTTAAGCGAAATTGATCCGGCCACCGCCGTCACGCCCGCGCCTGTCAATGCCGCTGCCGAGGTGGAGGCAGGAGGGGAAATTACAGCTGCCACGGTGGACGAATTTCTCGCTGCCATTGGGCCGGACCGTACCATCATCCTGGAGGGGGAGCTCTTTGATCTCTCCACCGCTTCCAGCTACGGCTCCGTCGGCGGAGAGTATTATTACTGGCAGCAGAGCTATGACGGGCCTGAGCTTGTGATTCAGAATGTAAGCAATCTGAGCATCCAGAGCGCATCCACCCTTCCGTCTGAAACCACCCTGGCAGCGATCCCCCGCTACGCCAATGTCCTGAACTTCCGAAACTGTGAAAACATATTCATCGGCGGCTTTACCTGCGGGCACACCGAGGCGCCGGGCTCCTGCTCCGGTGGTGTCCTGAACTTCCAGAACTGCAGGCAGATCATGGTCGAAAAAATGCGGCTCTATGGTTGCGGCATTCTCGGTGTTCAGGCAAGTCAGTGCTCCTCTCTGCGTATTCTGCGTACGGAAATCTATGAATGCAGCGACGGAGCCGGCCAGTTCTTCCAGTGCGATGGTCTGGTCTTTTCTGATTGCGATATCCACGATGTGCCCTCCCCCGCCCTCCGCTTCACCGAGTGCGGTGATGTGACCTGGAACGAGGCATCCTTCAGCGGAGAGAACGCCATGTATGACATGGACGCAAAAGGCAGCCTGGTTGAATTCAATCTGCCGCACGAGGACAGGCAGGAAACATCTTATGTGCTCGTCACGCCGGAACCTTAACCCGGGAAGCCATCATCCGTTTCACCTTCTGCCGGCCGGTTGCAGGTCCGGGATTGAAAGCTCACAGGAAATGCGGTATAATAGGCCAGACTTTTCAACTGGTATTGAGGAGGTAAAACGGATGAAAAAACAAACCGCACGCAAATGGAAGCAGGCGGCCGCGGCAGCCCTGCTTATGGCACTGCTTCTTTCTCTGACGGGCATGGCCTATGCCGATGGAGAGGCGCTGGATGACGGCAGCCCCTGGGTGGACTATGTGCTGCGTGAAAATGTGCAGACTGTGGCAGAAAAGCCGGAGAGCCCCAATGACGACCTGTACCTTTACGCGAACTATGACTGGGCAAAGGAAACCGAAATCCGGCCCGGTTACAGCTCGGAATCGGCTTTTACCGTGGTGGCAGACGAAATCCGGGACATGACCCTGGCGGTGCTGACGGATAAGAATCTGGAGGGTGCTGATGCCGACCTGGTCCAGAGTCTGTACGGCGCCATCCTGGACTGGGACGCGCGCAACGCCGTGGGTGTGGAGCCGGTGCAGAAGATTCTGGAGAAGATCCAGGCTGTTACGGATCTGGACGGGCTGACTGCCCTCTTCTGCGACAGGGATGCCCACGCCGGGCAGTTCTTTAGCTTTGGCAGCAGCACCGGTCTGAATGACCCGGAGACCTATCTGCTTTTGATCAGCCCGATGGGCCTGCTGCTGGGCGATTCGGCAGAATACAGCGAGCGCACCGAAATGGGCGAGCGCAATGAGACTGCCTACCGGAGTGCGGCTGCAAAAATGCTGCCAAAGTTCGGCTATACCGAGGAAGAGGCCGGTGAAATGATGGACCGCGCCTTTGCACTGGAGACGGAGCTTTCCGGCGGAATCATGACCTCGGCAGAAGGGATGTCTCCGGACTATATCCAGCGGATCAACAACGAGATGAGCCCCGAGGAAGCTTACGCTCTCTCCAGGAACTTCCCCATGTCCGCGATTATAGACGCCTGGGGCTTCAGTGGGGCTGAAAAATGCCTTGTGACAGAGCCCGCGTTCTTCGAGAAGCTGGATGCGGTATACACGGAAGAGCGCCTGGAGGATCTGAAGAACTATCTGCTGGTATGCGCCGCTCTGGGGAATATGAGCATTCTGGACCGGGACAGCTATGATATTGCGATTGAATTTTCCAACATGTCCAGCGGCAGCACCGGCTCCCAGCCGGACGAGGAGGTCGCCTACAACGTCGTCCGCGCCGCTTTGACCACACCGATGAACCGCGCCTTCCTTGCCAAGTATGACGCGACGACGATGAAGGAGGATATCACCCGCATCTGCGAGGAATGCATCGCCTTCTACCGCAACATGCTTCAGGAAGAGGACTGGCTCTCGGCCGAGACCCGCGAGATGGCCATTGAAAAGCTGGACGCCATCACCATCAACGCCGTTTACCCCGAAAAATGGCAGGATTACAGCAGCCTGTCCCTGGAGGGGCTGAGCTACTTTGACTGCATGCAGACCATCAGCGACTTCAACACAGACTACAACCGGAGCCTGCTGAACACCAAGATTGACCACGAGCTCTGGAATTTTGACATTCTGGAAACCAACGCCTACTATAACCCGAGCGATAACTCCATCAACATCATCCGCGGCATTCTGGGTGGTGCGTTCTATCAGGAGGATATGAGCACGGAGGAGCTCTATGCCGGGATCGGCTCCGTCATCGGGCACGAGATTTCCCACGCCTTTGACACCACCGGCGCTCAGTTTGACGCCTCCGGCGCCCTGAACAACTGGTGGAAGGAAGAGGACTATGCCGCCTTCCTCGGCCGTGCACAGAAGATGATAGACTATTATAACGCGATGACGGCCTTCGGCGGCTACCAGGTGCAGGGCCAGAACATCCAGACTGAGGCCATCGCCGACATGGCCGGTGTCAAGTGCATGCTTGGCCTGCTGCAGGAAAAGGGCGAGGTGGACTACCGTGCCTTCTTCGAGGCTTATGCGAAAATCTGGGCGCGCCTCAACACGCGCGAGCTGGAATACATCTGCCTGATGCAGGATTCGCACCCGCTTCACTATCTGCGTGTCAATGCCACAGTACAGCAGTATGACCAGTTTCTGGAGGCATTCGATATCCAGGAGGGCGACGGCATGTACCTCGATCCTGCCGACCGCGTGCTGGTCTGGTAAGACAGTTCTGCGGCTCTCCCCCGTCTGATGCAGCAGACACCGCAAACAGCATAACAGAGATGAGAACCGGAATCCGACTGCGGATTCCGGTTCTTGCAATCTGCCCTTTTCTTTCTGTGCGCTCCCCAGGTTATCGTCTGCCCGCGGTGGTCATTACCGCAATACAGTCATCCGGAAGGGTGTCAGTTTTGTCTCCCCCCTTGAGGCCTTTCTTCTCAGTCTCTTGTCGGGAGAATCTCCAGCCAGTATCCGTCCGGATCCATGATAAAGTAGATCCCCATCTTTGGATTCTCCATGCAGATACAGCCCATCTCCTCGTGCTTTCTGTGCGCAGCCTCAAAGTCATCCACACGGAACGCGAGATGGAACTCCTCTTCCCCGATATCGTATTTTTCCGGATGGTCTTTCAGCCAGGTCAACTCAAGCTCAAATTCCGATTCATCGTTGCCCATGAAGACAATGATGTAATCGTCGCCTGTTTTCCGTCTGCGTTCTCTCAGCCCCAGGGCTTCTTCATAGAAGCGCATTGCCCTGTCGAGATCCGCCACATTGTAGTTCTCATGGATCATTTTGAATTTCATGATTCGTCTGTCCTTTCGTATGGTTTTCCTTTATCCGCAGACTTCCCGGCACCGCCTCAGTCGCCGAAAAGCATGTCCATAGCTTCCAGCTCGTCGATGTGATGCGGGTCGTATTTGCCGCCCTTCATCTTCACGCCGCAGTGCGGGCAGGCCGGAGCCGGCTTCCGGAAGGAAGCTCCGCAGGCCGAGCAGACATACTCATCCGGCCGGAACAGATGGTTCTTCTCAATCCATTTGGCTGTCTTCATCGTCGTCCTCCAGAATGTCTTCCATTGCGTCCCGGACGGCAATCTTCACCGGGTTGACAAGATCCTTTTTCAGGCTCTCCAGTTCCTCTTCGCCAAGCACTTCCGCCGCCTTTCTGACCAGCCAGCGGGATATTCCTCTGTTCATTCTCATCTGCGCTCTCCCTTCTCGTGGATTGATGCAGAATCCCCAAACTTATTTTTTAGTATACCACAGATCACTGGTAGAAATCAACAAAAACACTCCTGATGCCATTGGGCTTCGGCAGCATCAAAAGTAGGTCGTATTCTTTCGGAAGGCAGTCTGTCTTCCCTCTTGAAATTGCATCTTATCGCCTCAAAATGCATCTTACCGCCCAGGCTCTTGAAAAAGCCGGAAAAGCCGATAGAATGACCCTGCAATCTGAAAAAGGATCGGTGATCGTGATGGGTCTTGTCTTGTTCATCCTTCTCTCCACGCTGGAGATCATTCTTGCCGGCAGGGGCTGCGGCAGGGAAAAAGAGAAAAAGGTCTGGCTGAAAAACAGACTGTTCGTCCGTCTGGCGGAGATCGCCATCGTGCTGATCGCGCTGTTGCTCCCATTCGGGCAGAAGTGGCGGCTCGTCCCGCTGCTGGTCTTTCTGGCAGCGCTGGGGGGCATCGCGCTGCTGAGATGGCTTGGCGGCCGCAGGAAAGAAAACGTTGAAAAAAAGACGGGCTGCACTGTTTCCAACTGCGTGTTCAGCATCTGTTTCATGGGCCTTCTGCTGATCCCGGCTTTTGTCTTCACCGGCTATAAGGGACTGCCCGTCTCGGGATCTCACTCTGTTGCGGAGGCCTCTGCGATCCTGATCGACAGCTCCCGTACCGACCCCTTTGAGCAGGACGGCAGCTTCCGCGAAGTGCCGTTACACTTCTACTACCCCGCCGACCCGGCGGAGGGCGAGACTTTCCCACTGGTGGTGTTCTCTCATGGTGCCTTCGGCTATTACCAGAGCAACACTTCCACCTACACGGAGCTCGCGAGCTGCGGCTATGTGGTAGCGGCGCTGGACCACCCGCACCACGCTTTCTTCACACAAGATACTGCGGGGATGACGGTGCTTGTTGATCAGGGATTTTTCCAGACGGCGACC
>CADBNC010000273.1 GCA_902795885.1 Oscillospiraceae bacterium | reverse complement strand
CGGCAACTGGACGAAGTTCGCCCGGGATCTTGCCGCAGCCGGCTATTATAATGGCAACAAGAACGGCTACGCCTGGTGCGATGTGTTTGTGGACTGGTGCTTCTACAAGGCCTTCGGGGCCGAAGAGGGCCAGCGCATCCAGTGCCAGACCGGCGATCTGGGCGCGGCCTGTATCTACTCCGCCCAGTATTACATGATGCAGGGGCGCTATGACCAGACCCCGCGGCCGGGCGATCAGGTTTTCTTCAACGTGAACGGCCAGATCGGCCACACGGGCATCGTGATTGAAGTCTCGGAGACGCATATCATTGTGGTGGAGGGCAACAGCGGCGATCAGGTGAAAAAGCTGATTTATAATCGGTCCAGCAGCATCATCGCCGGGTATGGCCACCCGAAGTATGATGAAATGGCCACGGGAGTGATTGGCAAGCTTCCCGATGCTGCTACGCCAAAAGAGTCTGCTTCGTCTGAAGAACCTTTCCTGCACCCGCCCGCATCGTCCGAAGCAACAGAAATTATAAGACTGCCGCTTTTGAAACTGGGCGCAGTCAGCAACGCGGTCAAAAACGCCCAGGCTCTTCTGATCCGTCATGGCTATGCCTGCGGCGGGCGCATCATCGCCGGGCGCGAGAATCCCGACGGCGAGTTCGGCCCCGTGACCGAAAAGGCTGTAAAAAGCTTCCAGCATCTCAAAAAGCTGAAAGCAGACGGTGAGATTGGAGCAGAAACCTGGGAAAAGCTGCTAATGACATAATAAATCAACTCAGAGCCCAATGTAATGGGTCTGAGTTGAAAGAGGACGAGCAGCGCAGGGAGCGAGCTTTCGTCACGCTTGACGGAAGCGAGACGATCCGAAGCTTGCGAGGACGCCATGGACTGCCCTGCTGACAAAATAAAGCAAGAGAGAAGCCTCTGAATCTGGGTCTCTCCCCTGCCATGCAAACTGGAATTCATAATGTAAGAGTAAGGTCTATGCGGCCTTGCTCTTTTCCTTTAAGATGAAGGCATCGGCATGACGTAATCTGGAAGTTGTCTTACAGAACCATTAACAACGTTCCAACGCCGATCAAAATGCAACCAATCAGCGACTTGGTTGTAAATTGCTCATGCAGAAATACAAATGCCAGCACCAGCGTGATTACTACGCTCAGCTTGTCAATCGGTACAACCCTCGAAGCCTCACCCATCTGAAGGGCTTTGTAATAGCACAGCCATGACGCTCCTGTGGCAAGCCCTGACAGAATCAGAAACAGCCAGCTTTTCTGGCTGATTGTGTTTAAGCCCTCCTGCTGGTGCGTAATAAAAACCATTCCCCATGCCATAACGACAACGACCATCGTACGGATCGCTGTAGCCAGATTGGATCCGACTCCTTCAATTCCTATTTTTGCTAATATTGATGTAAGTGCGGCAAAAACTGCAGAACCAAGCGCTAACCAGAACCACATAGTACCATCTCCAAAAATCCCGAGTTGTCTGGATGTCATTCTATCATATCCCGGGGCTGACCGCAACGGGAGCGAGAAGAAATGGAGAGGCACACAAAAACGTGCCTCTCCATTGCCGCACGAACCGGACCGTCAGTCAGGCTGCTGCCCGTCGTGGGCCTTCCATGCGCATTCGGTGAGTTTCATATCAGTAAAGACAGCCGTGAAACTGGAATCCTCCGGGCTGCAGGCATAAAGTCCAAAACGGATCCTGCCGGCGCCTTCCCACATATGGCAGACGCGCATCTGGGTAAAGTGTTCACCGTCCCGGGAGCATTCGATACAATAGTCATCCCCGCGCCGGCTGAACCGGTACCACATGATCTTGATCTCTGCCGGTATGGCGGTGGTAGCCCAGTCGGAATAGCCATGGTTTGTTACGACAGAGCCAAGATGCTGGTAGGATTCATTTTCATATTCCACAGAACCCTTCAGCCAGTTTTCGCTGTCCAGATACATGACGATGCCGCACTGGTCAAAACGATGATGGCTCCCGCTGAAATCTGTTTTCACAATGAAGGAGAAGTACTGATCCTCCATCTCCATCTGCAGTACCGGGGCATTGTCGTTGCGAAAATGGTAGTACGTTCTCTGCCAGAGGTCGGTATGAGGCGCGGTGGTAATCTCGATGCGGTCCGGCTGAATGCTGCAGGAGGCGGGCTCTCTGGTCCAGGTCATGTTTTCAATATTCATGATTGCGTTTCCTCTGTAAATTCCCTTTATCTGAATGCAGCTTCTCGCTTCGGAAGACAGGATTCCTTTTTCCGCTGTTTTGCGATCTGCTCCGTCAGATGGATGCTTCTGCTGTTCCACGGCATCAGAGCATCAGAGGTCAGGGACTTTGAAAAAATAAGGGTTGGATACTGCCGGCAGGCGGGATCCTGCGGATTCAGATAGGGCTCACCGAGATAGCCGTTGGCTTTGTAAAACGCGATCGCAGCATCATTGTTCACCGCATCCGTATAGAGCCGCACAAACCGGTATCCTCTGGCGGCCGCCATCTCCTCATAGCGCTTCAGGGCCCTTGAGCCGAGGTGCTTTCTCCGGAAGCCTTCCAGGATGCCGAACCAGCCAAGCCATGCACTGTCAGGATCCTCGGGATAAGAGTAGATCCCGATGATACCCGCACAGACGCCCTCCTCATAGATCAGATAATACTCGAAGGGGGATGCCGCCTCAAGAGAGTCTTCATAGTTTGCTTCTGCGCTTTCTCCGGGGAACAGCTCCGCCTGTATTTCAACGGCATAGCGGAGGTTGCTTTCTGCGATTCGCTCCAGCTTCATGTTCTTTCCTCCCGACAGCAGGTGCTTTTCGTGGACAATATACCATATATTTTCGATTTAAACAACAGACCAGGAGGCTGATCTCAGCTTCCTGGTCTTCTTCCTTCCTGAGGCGAAAGACAAGAAAACAGCAGGTGCAAAGTGTAACACGGTGGTTTACATTCCGGGGTAAAACAGAGCTTCCGCTGCTGCGGGCAAAGGCGCGGGCCCGGAGAGCATCACAGTCTCCGGGCCTGTCAGTCCGCCGGGTCTTTCTGCTCCTCAGGCTCTGCGGCAAGGAGATTTCTGGCGTCGTCAAGCAGGCTTTCGGGAACATAAATATCTGTCCCCTGGCCGCTCATCCCCAGGATAACCTTGCCAAAGCTGCCGTTACCCGGATACTCCCGCAGACAGGGAATCCCATATGCCTCCAGCATGTTGATTCTCAGCTCGTCCGTGAGATCCAGCGCTTTGCAGTTGCAGAGAAATACAGCCTTTTCCGGCTCACCGGAGGGCGTTTTGGGCCAGCGGTCCAGAAGCTCCGCCGGCATGCGTCTTCCCCAGGACGGTTCCATACTGCCGGCGGAACCGGCTCCGGTTTCTGCAGGTGCCGGGGCATCGCAGGTTTTCAAATCTTCGTTTGTCATGAGATCAGTACTCCTTTTTTGCTGTAATCGAAAGCTGTCCTGTGCGCTGCCCGTCACGCGGCAGCATGAGGCTGCTTTCTCCATAAAACCCGATTCATCTGAAGAATATTTTAGCATATCCGCTGCCTGACCGCAAGAAGTGCAGACCCCGGCCCGGCTTCTGTCAGCGGATTTTCTGATAAAAAACAAAACTTGTGCTTGCATCATGGAGCGGGATGGAGTATAATACGCCCGTTATCCGGGTGTAGCGCAGCTGGTAGCGCGCGTGGTTTGGGACCATGAGGCCGGGGGTTCGAATCCCTTCACTCGGACCAGTATGAAGAGCTTGAAAGCCTGTGCTTTCAGGCTCTTTTTGCGGGAAAAGGGGAGGAATCCGGCAGAGCGCTTGCGGCGGCCTG
>CADBNC010000272.1 GCA_902795885.1 Oscillospiraceae bacterium | reverse complement strand
CGACCGCCATGGTCATGCCACTGTGTGCAAGCTCCTTCATGACATCGAGAACCTCGCCGACCATCTCCGGGTCGAGGGCAGAGGTGGGCTCGTCAAAGAGCATGACCTCCGGCTCCATGGCGAGGGCCCGGACAATGGCGATGCGCTGCTTCTGCCCGCCGGAGAGCATGGCCGGATAGGTGTCGGCCTTTTCGAGCAGGCCGATGCGCGTCAGAAGCTGATCGGCAATCCTGTTCGCCTCCGCCTGGGTCTTCAGCTTCAGGCGGACGGGGGCGAGGGTGATGTTGCGGCGGACCGTCATGTTCGGGAAGAGGTTGAAGTGCTGGAACACCATGCCCATCTTGCGGCGGTGCAGGTCGAGGTTCACCTTCTCGGAGGTGATATCCACCCCGTCAAAGATGACTTTGCCGGAGGTGGGCTGCTCCAGCAGGTTCAGGCAGCGCAGAAAGGTGGATTTGCCGGAGCCCGAGGGCCCGATAATCGCAACGACCTCGCCCTTGCTGATGCTCAGGCTGCAGTCATCCAGCGCATGGATATTGCCGTTAAAGACCTTGCAGATGTTTTCCACCCGAATGACTTCATTGTTTGTCTCCACGACGCATCCTCCTTTCGATTGCCTCGATGGCCTTGGAAGCCGGATAGTTGATACAGAAATAGATCAGCGCCGCCAGCGTATAGGGGGCCAGCGTGATATAGGTGGAGGAGGCGACGGCCTTGGCGCCGAACATCAGCTCTGCCATGCCGAGGACCGAGCAGATCGAGCTCTCCTTGACCATGGTGACAATCTCGTTGGCGATGGCCGGCAGGACGTTCTTGATCGCCTGCGGCAGCACCACCAGCTGCATGCCCGACCATTTGGAGAGGCCCAGGGAGCGGGCAGCCTCCATCTGCCCGGCGTCAACAGCCAGAATGCCGGCGCGGAAGATCTCTGCCACGTAGGCCGAGCTGTTGAGCGCCAGTGCCACCACACCCGGGATAAATCGGCTCAGATCCACAAAGCCGAAGAGGGAATAGCGGGGGATGCTGATCATGCCGAAGAGGCCGAAGTAGATGATGCTCAGCTGTACCAGCAGCGGCGTAGAGCGGAAGACGGCGATATACGCGCCCGAGATACCCCTGACCAGCCTGTTTTTGCTCAGGCGCATCAGTGCCAGCAAAAGGGCCGGGATGACAGCCAGCAGAACCGATACAACTGCCAGCAGCAGGGTATACTCAATGCCACGGACAAAGAAGGCGGCATATTTGGGAAGGAAAGAAAAATTAAAAAAGCTTGCCGGACTCATGTCCGTAAAAAGATTACTCCACCACATAACAGGGTATTCCTTTCAAACATGCGGATAATGATAACATGCAAAGCCCTGAAAATCCAGAGCCTTGCATGTTGTGCGTACGAAATCAGAAAACTGTGCCAGTTGAATTACTCTTCCATGATCGCTTCGGACTCGTGGGACTTTGCAGCCGCATAGAACTCAGGAATCTTATCCTGGCTGAGCATATCTGCGATTGCCTCGTTGATGCCAGGGAGCAGACCCTTCGGGTCGCCCTTCGCGACTGCCACGCGATAGGGCTCGGCGGTCTCAAACTCAATATCCGCGATAACCAGATCCGGGTTGGACTCAGCATATTCTTCGGCAACGCCGCCGTCCAGAACAATCGCGTCGATCTTGTTGTTGACGAGCTGGTTGACCAGATCCGTCACAACCTGCAGGGAGACGAGATTGGCGCCGGTAAGCATGTCATTGACAATGCCTTCCTTGGTGGTGGCAGTCTGTGCGCCAACGGATTTGCCTTCAAAAGAATCATAGGAGGTGTAAAGATCGGCATCGGCCGCACGGACGAGGATCTTGGCGGGAGCATCAGTGTAGTACGGGTCAGAGAAATCGGCGCTATTCAAACGCTCTTCGCTGATTTCCATAGCAGCAATGACCATGTCAAAGTCACCCTTCTGGAGGCTTGCGAGCAGATAGTCAAAGCCCATGTTTTCAATTTTCAGCTCCTTGCCGGTGAAATCGGCAATGTACTGACCGACAGCTACGTCAACGCCGGCGTAGACAATCTCACCCGCATCGTTGGGATACTGATACTCAAAGGGAGGATAGTCCGCGGAGGTGCCCATGATCAGGACTTCCTTGGCCTCGGCAGGGGCTTCTTCAGCAGCCTCTTCAGCTGCAGGAGCTTCTTCGGCAGGCTCGGCTGCTTCCTCAGCAGGCTCTTCAGCAGGCTCAGCTGCTTCTTCGGCGGGGGCTGCCTCTTCGGCGGCCTCAGGGGCCTCGGAAGCTTCCGGAGCGGCAGAGGCTGCGGGAGCGGGAGCGGATGAGCTGCCGCATGCGCAGAGCGCGAAGACCATGACAGCTGCCATAAGCAATGCAAGAATCTTTTTCATTTGATGTATTCTCCTCTTTCTTATAAAAGATGCTTGGAGTATACGCCCCCTGCCGCAGAATGTCAATACAAAAAGATGCATAAAAATCTAATAAATATGCATAATATCTGTGCAATATGCATTTTGGGCTTGCATCTTGCAGGGAAGAGGTCTATAATGCCAGTACCTGTGAAACCCGATAAACATGAAACCGGAGGAGAACACCGAGAATGAATGGTCCATCCAGCCTGCAGGAGAAGAATTCCTATCTCCTGGTGAATCTGAATACGCTGCGCGGCAACGTCAGAACGATCCTGGGGGAACTGGGCAGAGATGTGCAGCTGATTCCGGTGCTGAAGGGGAATGCCTATGGCCTGGGGGCAGCTGCGGTGGCCCGGGCGCTTTCGGATTTCCCGGAGATTAAGCTGATCGCCGTCTCCCACGCCAGCGAGGGGCTGCAGCTGCGCCGCGCCGGGATCGCCTGCGATATTCTTGTGATGGGCGGGGTTCTTCCCTTTCAGATTGAAGCCGCCGTGCAGGCCGGCCTGACGGTAAGCTGCGCGAGGCTCTCCCTTGCCGAGGAGCTTGCGGAAGCCGCCGCGAAGCTCGGCACAAAGGCAAAGATCCACCTGAAGATCGACACAGGCCTGCACCGGATCGGCATTGAGGAGGAGGAAATCCCCGCGTGGATTGCCGAATACCGCAGGTGCGAAGAGCATCTCAGCCTGGACGGGGCCTTCACCCATTTTGCCGAGCCGGAGGAGCTGAACCGGTGCGAGAGGCAGTTTTCTGTCTTCCTCCGCGTGCTTGCGATGCTGGAGGAGGAGGGAATCCGGATCCCCCTGCGGCATGCGGCGGCCTCTGCCACCTTCGAGAGCACCGACCGCTTTTCCCTGGACGCGGTGCGCTGCGGAAGGCGCCTGTATATGGACAGGCCCGACGCAGCGGACGGCAGCATCCGGGAGGTTGCCAGCTGGAGAAGCTATATTACGAACCTGAAGCCGCGGCATAAGGGAGACCTGGTGGGCTACGGCGAGAAAACGGAGCTCGACCGCGACTGCCTGGTGGCAACCGTCGGCGTTGGGTACGGGGACGGACTGAACCAGGATCTCACCCGCATTGGCGCGCCCGTGCTTGTGGGTGGGAAACGCTGCCGGCTGCTGCGCTGCTGCATGGATCAGTGCATGGTGGACGTTACGGATACCGGCTGTCGCGTGGGGGACGAGGTCACGTTCTTCGGCTATGACGCGGAGGGGAACTTCCTCTCCTCCCAGGAGGTTGCGGCGATGGTCAACAGCGATGAAGGCTGCGGCCTCACCACAGCCCTGACCGACCGGGTGGCGCGGGTCTATACGGACTGAGCCTGCAGAGCCCCGGTTCTCCTGTATCCCGCACCCCGCATACTGCGGCAGCAGAGGGCAGGCGGCGCCGCCAAAGGAATAGAAAGATATAAAAGATAAAAGAGAATAATACTGAGAAGATGAACATTAGCACTCAGAATAAAAGAGTGCTAATGTTCATCTTCTGTTCATAATATATCGAGGAATAGTTCATAAATGTATGGTAATTTATATACACAATCAAACGAGAACAATGAATCCGAAAACAAACTGATTGCAATGAGCTGTGTAAATAATAATTGGAGGTATATAAAATGTTTGAACTGATTCCTTTTGACCGCAGAGGCAACAGAGTGTCCGCCTATGATCCCTTCCGCCTTTTTGATGAGATGGAGCGCAGCTTCTGGGGAAGCACCCCGCGCCAGACTGTCAGCAGCTTCCGCACGGATGTAGCCGATACCGGCGACGCCTTCCTGCTGGACGCAGAGCTGCCCGGCTTCAAGAAAGAAGACATCAGCATCGATGTGGAGAACGACTGCCTGACCATCTCCGCCGAGAGGAAGCTCGACGAAGAGGAGAAGGGGAAGAACTTCATCAAGAGAGAGCGTTACTATGGCTCCTTCAGCCGCAGCTTTGATGTCTCGGGCATCAACGTGGACGGCATTGAGGCCGCATATGAGGACGGCGTCCTGAAGCTGAAGATGCCGAAGAAGGTTGAGACCGTCCAGGCCAGCAGAAAGCTCGAGATCAAGTAAGGCATCGAACCGGCAGGATATCCGAACCCCAATCAGCGAATTCCCCCTCGAGATTGCCCATAAAGGAAAACCACCGGGTTCTGGCAGCAGTGTCAGAATCCGGTGGCTTTCTTTACCCAGGGGAGATCCCCGCAGAGAGAGAAGCTCAGCCGCAGACGGCGACGGTCTCAACCTCGCAGAGCACATGCTTGGGCAGCTCCTTCACGGCCACGCAGGAGCGGGCGGGCAGGCTGACGAAATAACGTCCGTAGACCTCGTTGAAGGCGGCAAAGTCGTTCATATCGGCGAGGAAGCAGACGGTTTTCACAACCTTGTCAAAGCCGCTGCCTGCGGCCTCGAGAATCGCGCCAACATTCTTGCACACCTGCTCGGCCTGGGCCCTGATGTCACTGCCGACAACCTCGCCGGTGGTGGGGTCCAGAGCGACCTGGCCGGAGGTGAAGAGAAGACCGTTCACGGCATAGGCCTGGGAATAGGGGCCGATGGCTGCGGGGGCATTGGGGGTGGAGATGATTTTCATAACTGTACGCACCTTTCTTATAATAATACTTATAGACTTATTAAACTGTACCTGAAAATGGGCTGCTCCGGACAGAACAGCGGACAGGCTGAAGCAGCAGCGCAGACTGCGGAAGCTCAGACATACAGCCGGTAGCCGCGGCTCGTCAGATCCTTGCGGATCTTCATCACGTGTTCCTCGTCGCGGGTCTCCAGCGTCATGGTCACCACGCAGGTACTGACGGAGGTCTCGGCATCCTCGCGGGCGTGCTCGATGTTGAGCACGTTCGCCCCGTTTTCGGCAACGCAGGTCAGAAGCTGAGCCAGAATGCCAGCCTTGTCTGCCAGCTTCGTGGTGAACTGGACAATCCGCCCGGTCTTCTGCAGGCCCTTGGTGATGATGCGGGAGAGGGTTGTGATGTCCACATTGCCGCCGGAGACAAGGGCAACGGTCTTCAGTGAGGTATCGATCTTGTGGAACATATAGGCGGCAACGCTGGTCGCCCCGGCGCCTTCGGCAACTGTCTTCGGTCCTTCAAGAAGGGCAACGATGGCCGCGGCAATCTCATCCTCGCTGACGGTGACGATATCGTCCACATATTCACGCACCATCCGGAAGGTGAGATCCCCCGGCGTCAGCACATGGATGCCGTCTGCGATGGTGGGGTTATCCCGCACGGTGGTAATCTCGCCGCTGCGGTAGGAGACGAACATGGAGGGAACCGTGGAGGCCTGCACGCCGATAATATGCACATTCGGCCGCATGAACTTCACCGCGGCAGCCACGCCGCTGATGAGGCCGCCTCCGCCGATGGGCACGATAATCTGCTCCACATCCGGCAGCTGGTCGAGAATCTCCAGCCCGATGGTGCCCTGCCCGGCGATGACATACGGGTCGTTGAAGGGGTGAGCAAAAGTATAGCCCCTCTCCTTCGCGAGGCGCTCGGCCTCCCTTGCGGCATCGTCATAGACGCCCGGAACCAGCACGACCTCGGCGCCGTAGCCGCGGGTGGCCTCGACCTTCAGGATCGGCGCGCCCTCCGGCATGCAGATCACCGAGCGGATCCCGAGACGCGTGGCCGAGAGGGCAACGCCCTGGGCGTGGTTCCCGGCGGAGCAGGCGATTACGCCGCGGGCGGCCTCTTCAGGCGAGAGCATGCGGATCTTGTTGAAAGCGCCGCGGATTTTGAAGGAGCCTGTTTTCTGCAGGTTTTCGGATTTGATGAAAAGGTTTTTCCCCAGGCGGGTGGAAGTGACGATCGGAGTAAGCTCGGCAACGTCTGCCAGCGCAGCCCGTGCCTCACGGATCATATCCAGGGTTACGGTGTTATCCATGGAGAGCCTCCATTCTTGCAGCCGGAATGAAAAAGAACTTGTATTGTCCGGCGAGATGGGATATCATGAGAACAATCTTCTGCGATCCGGCCACAGGCCTTCGGGGCCGGCGGATCGGACACAGTCAATATACCACAACGAAGCTGCTTTCGCAACGGCTTTTCGCATGCGCACCCGTCGGCTG
>CADBNC010000271.1 GCA_902795885.1 Oscillospiraceae bacterium | reverse complement strand
GTCTCGCAAATCTTTGTCTACTTTCTATCAGGTATTAGTATTACATGATAGGAATCTTGATCTTCAGATCGCTAAGCGGCCAGGAGGAGCAGGCATGGAACCAACCCATCTCCTTGTCCATGCGGCGGCGTCCGTCCCCGACGGGGGAGACAAAGATATCGCCGGAGAGCAGATGGCTGCGGCAGAAGCCGCATTCACCGTTGCGGCAGTGTGTATCGATGGCAATGCCTGCGCGCTCAAGCGCGACAGCGACCGGCTCGGCGGCGTTCGCATCGATCACATCCTCGTGGATGCCGCGGACAACCGTGATCTTGAAGGTCTTTTTCTCTGTGCCCTTGGGGTAGCCGGGCAGAGTGGAGACATCGGCCGGGTTGTTCACCACGTCGTGGCGGAAACGGCGGCCGGACACGCCCATCTCATCCAGCGCCTTCTTTACGAAGCGGAACATCGGCAGCGGGCCGCAGAACATATAGGTGCAGTCAGGGGTGGAATACTTTTCGATGATCTCGCGGGTGATAAAGCCTTTTTCACCGGACCAGTCGGGTTCATCGGACAGAACATGCACGACCTTGACGTCCGGGCACTCCTTCTCGATCGCGTCGAGCTCGTCCTTCAAAACAATGTCGTTGGCCTTGACCGAACCGTAGAGGATCGTGAGCTTGACGCCCTTCATCTTGCCGTGGGCGATCTCCTTGGCCATACCGTGAAACGGCGTGATGCCGGAGCCGCCGGCGAGGGCGACGATGGTCTTGCTGTCGCGCAGAGGCTCCCAGTAGAACGTGCCGAAGGGGAGATTGGCGTCCAGCACGTCGCCGACCTTCACATGTTCAAAGAAATAGTCGGGTACAAGATAGGGGACGTTGCGGCGGATGGTGACTTCAAAGAAGCCGTGCTCACCGCGCGCCTCATAGGGAGCGGATGCCAGAGTATAGGGACGGGAGAGCACGCTCTCGCCGATCTGCAGACGGAAATTCACATACTGCCCGCTCTGAAACACGGGGATGTGTCCGTCGCAGCTCTCAAAACGGAAGGTGCGGGAGGAGGGGGAAGCCTCGCGGATATCAACGACGCGGACCTTCATCCCGGCCGGGTGCAGCTTGTCGGCCAGCTCACGAATTGGGTCGCGGGGATCGGCGATGGGGGAACCCTTGGCAAAATTCTCTTCTCTCAGCTTGGTGACACGGGAGGCCCCGCCGACATCCTTCAAAAAGCCTTTGACTTTGATGCTCATTTCTTCGCGGCCTCCTTTTTCTTCTCAAGATCCTCTCGCACAGCCTTGGCAGCCGCGCGTCCGTTGGTGATCTGCGGGCCCATGCCGTCGCCGGACATGCCGTGAGCACCGGCAAATTCCAGACCCTCGATAAAGTGGTCCTTCTCCTTCATCTGCAGTCTCGCAACCGCGTGATCTTCCATGGAGTGGAGATAACCGTAGATGTTGCCCTTCCAGGCGCCGACATAGTGGGAAACGGTCATCGGCGTCGTGACCTCCAGCTCCGTGATGCGGGAGCGGAAATCGACCTTGGTGATCTTGATGCAGCTGTCGATCATCTCAGAGGCCAGGCGGCGCTTGAGATCGTAATAGTCCTCCTCCTTGACGTCCTCAAAGGGCTTCGAGGGGACCAGGGCCGTGATGGAAAGCTGGGTGATGCCCTCGGGAAGGGTGGGATTGGCGTAGTTGAGGCAGATGGTTGTGATATAGTTATACGGCTCTGTGATGTTGGAGTAGTTCTTCCAGATCTCGTTGGTGTCCATCGTCTCGCCGGAGAAGGTGGAGTAATCGGTGATGCCGTTTTCCTCGGGCGTTCCCTCGATCAGCATAATGACCGACACAGGCACGACGGAGAGCTTGCGGTTGTTGATCATGCGGATCGCACCGGCAGGCACCTCGCTCAGCGGTTCGATCATCTGGGTGTAGACGCGGTTGGGGTAGGCGCCGGAGATGACGTAATCACAGTGGATCTCATCGCCGCGCGCGGTGCGCACGCCGTAGACCTTGCCGTTCTTGACCAGAATCTTCTCGACCTCCTGGTTGAACTCGTACTGCGCGCCGTTCTCCTCGCACTTGGCCTGGAGCTTCATGCTCATCTCGTGGCTGAAGCCGCGGCAGACATAGGAGCCGGTGAAGTAGTCGGCCATCAGGAAGGCGTAGATGGTAAAGGGCAGATCGTCCATCCGGTTGCCGACATAGATCCAGTACGGGGTCAGCATTTCAACGGCCTTCTTCGGCAGATCGAAAGTGTTGATGACCTCGGTTGCGGTGTAGCCGACGGTTTTGACAAAATCGGGATGCTTGAGCAGCATCTGAACCTTGCTCATCGGGGTGACGGAGAGGATGTTCATGCTGTCGTAGACCCGGCGGCAGAGCAGCATCAGGTCATGCACCTTCTCATAGGTGCCGGGGCAGACCTCGTCGATCTCCCTGGCGACGGTGGTGTAGCTGTCGTCGTAATCGGGATGGAGCACCTTGTCAATGCCGGAATTCGGCAGCGCGACGCGATAGCATTCGGGCACGGGCAGCCAGTCGATGTTGACGCCCATATCCTGGAAGAACTGTCCCACCTTGAGGGGATGCTCCTTGGTGCCGATGGACATCATCTCGTGCAAGGTGGCTTCGATCTCAAAGCCGTTGCGCACAAAGTCGGTGGCCAGACCGCCGGGCAGGTTGTGCTTTTCCAGAATGAGGATATCCTTGATGCCCCAAGCCTGAAGCTGCAGGGCGCAGGCCATTCCCGCAAGGCCGCCGCCGATGATGACGACCTCGTAGTGGTCTTTGTAAAACTTCATAGTGTTTCCTTTCTGCCGCCTGCCGAAAACAGAGACGGCGGGTGCGTCAAAACGGTGAAAAACCCGGCGAAGCGGGCTTTTCACCGTTTTGTCCGTATTGTTTTAGAAGAAGCGCTCCACCAGCTCGCGGCTGTATTCGGCGGTTTCATCCATATCGCCAAAGCTCATGATCTCACCGGCATAGAAGGTATCGTACTTGCCC
>CADBNC010000270.1 GCA_902795885.1 Oscillospiraceae bacterium | reverse complement strand
TTTGTAATCGCATGCAACAGTCAGGACCGGAGAAATGATCCCCTCCTTCTCCAGCTTCGCGTAATCCCATCCGATCTGAGAAAGGAACTCCACGCGGGCTTCCTCCATCCATCTGATATAATTTGAATGATGTGTAACGCCCATCTTGTCAGTCTCGTAATACTGTACTTTGTGCATGTACTCCTTCATCTTGTTTTTCCTTTCTTACTCACATACCGATACTTTGGCAAAACGATCCCGCAGGATCGTATCCCGGATAGTTTTCCGCTGAAAAACATGTCTATTCCATGCTTCTTTCCATTTTTACGTGCGGAATGCCATCTTCCAAAAACGGCTCCGACACTACCTTAAAGCCCTCTTTCGCATAGTAGCCCGTTGCATACTCCTGGGCTTCCAGATAGATCTTCCCGGCTTTAAACTTCTCTGCTGCGACTCGAACGCCTTCATGAAGCAGCTGCCCTCCAAACCCTTTACCATGTTCCAGGGTCGCCACTCTTCCGATCTGGACCACGCCGGGTTCCATATAAGGATCTTTCGGGAAGACCCTGAGGCAGCCTGTGACTCTTCCGTTCTCATTCCGGCAGAAGACATGGAACGCATCCTGATCTTTATCATCAAGATCCTGATAGACACATTCCTGCTCAACGACAAATATTTCAGCTCTGGTTTTTAATATCTCATAGAGCTCTGCAGTAGTGAGTTCATTGAAATGCTTAACTGTGAAATCCATTTATCCGTTCCATCATTTCCTTATTGCGCTCGAGAAGATCATAGATCCCATCCTCGGAAAGCACTCCCCGCTTCAGATCACATGGCAGCTTTCCGGCTTCATCCATCGCAAGGTCATCTTTCCACTGCTGACCGGTATAGTATGCCTCCAGCTCCCGGATCTCAGGCTGCAGTTCCTGATATTCTTCGATCATCTTTTCCAAAGCATCCAGCTTTTCTGACGCCCTGTCAAGTATCGTTTCCATCCTGTAAATATGCTGCACAGCGCTCTCATCCATTGACTGCTTTTCAAATTCTTTTTTCATGGAATTATGTTTTCTCTCACTGTTTAGATCGGGAACCCGTATGCGGTAACCCGTTTTCGTTATTCATCTTCGAATAGTTTACCTTCTGACGCTATTTTTTCAAGTGTTTGCAGCGCCTGATCGGTTATTTCCTTCAAAAAGCCTTTTCGCAATGCTATAATACAAAGAAACAAAGCCATCGGATCCCTGTTCTGAACAATATGAAAGGATCTCTTAATCTCTATGGTATATGTTATTTCCGACCTGCACGGTTTCCCGCATGATCTGTTTCTGAAGCTGCTTGAGGCCGCCGGATTCTGCGGCAAAGATTTTCTGTACATTCTCGGGGATGTGATCGACCGCAACGGAGACGGCGGGGTCAATACCCTTTGCTGGTTGCTTGAGCAGCCTAATGTCCAGCTTATCCTCGGCAATCATGAATCCATGCTTTTGTCATGTGAATTCCTGTTTGATGAAGTTACAGACGCCAGCATTGACCATTTGTCCGCTGAGAAGCTGGAATTATTGAATACTTATATGCTTAACGGCGGAAAAGCAACCCTCGATTCTCTTCGCATACTGGATAAGGAAATGCAGGCGGATATTCTGGATTACTTACATGAAGCGCCATTATATGATGCTGTAACAGTCAATGACACAGATTATCTGCTCGTTCATGCCGGCCTTGAACATTTTTCCCCGGATAAAAAAATAACCTCCTACGGCGCGGATGAACTCATATGGAAAAGTCCGCGAATAGATGAGATGTACTACGACGACATCACTACCGTCTTCGGTCACACACCGACTTTCTCATATGGAGAAGCTTTCAGAGGCAAAATAATCAGGACAGCTACATGGATCGATATAGACACCGGAGCCGGCTTCGGTGAAAAGCCCGTCCTGCTGAGACTTGATGATCTTCACGAAATCCGGCTTTGATCGAAAATGGCTGCTTCTTTTTTTCATAGCAAACCCGATCATTCCTTCAGGATCGGGTTCGCCAGATTTTCAGGATCGAATACTTCCTTAAGAGCCCGCAGCCATACATGGTAATTGCAGTAGAGAGGTCCCAGCATCTCGGTAGTCTGGTTCAGACAGCCGAGTGTCTCCGCATGATAGTGGTGCTTTAAGTCCGTATCGCGCGAGGCTTTCCGGAATTCAGCCGCATTCTTCCCTGCGGCGGGATCGGTACGGTCGTACATGAAGAGCAGCTCGATGTGCGCAAAATGTCCGTACTCCATCGGCACGATCTGAAAATTCTCCGGCGCGTCGAAGATCTTCCCGGTGTCCGTAAAATCATAAATAAACTCGGAAACGCTTTTCCCGACCTCGCAGATATGGCTCACGGAGTCTGCGCCCAGCTTGATGGGCATCCAGCCGCCGCCCAATCTGAGTACACGCTGCAGCACACTGACGACCATAAAGAAATCCATGTGTTCATTCCACCAGTTTTCCAGATCCGGCGCTATCCTTGTGCCTCCGGTCTCCTGCACGATATCGTTAAGGATGCCCTCCTCATAGTCCATCTCTTCCGGAGATTCAGTCGCAAGATGAACGACCAGCGGCATGGGCAGTTCCCGGCGGATACGCGGCCAGAGCCTGCTGAACTCATTGGCGGAATCTGTCATCATTACAGCCAGCGTCAGGTAGAAAAACTTCATCACCGTAGAGCCTATCTCGGCTTCCCCGATGCGGAGCATGGCTTCCCTTACATCGTCCAGACTTTTATAATTAAATACGCGAACTTTGCTGCATTCACTGTCCAGATAGATGCGCTGATGCGGGCTGTGCCCTTCCGTGCGGACCTCCCTGGGTCCTTTGCATGGATTCAGTGCAATGGCCGCTCTGGTAATAATACCCATCTGCCCGTGGTTCCCGAAAAAGCCCTTGATGAGGCCCCGAAGTCCCGGACCCGGTCCGTCAGGACAGAACCATCCCGAGCCGGTCTGAAGGGAGCCTGTGCGCAGGATCTCTCCTTCCGGAGTCACCATCTCCACGCCCAGAAGATAGCGGTTGGCGCGGGAAGCGCCGTGCTGGTTGTGGTTATCCCCGGATGTACTCGTAAAATTTGCCAGGACCGATCCGCCGGGTCCTACCGCGGCGGTGACGTAGGTAAGTCCCAGCTTCCGAAGCTCCGGATACAGCTGGACGTGACGTACACCGGGTTCGATGACCGCATAACGGTCTTCCTCATTTATTTCAACTATCCGGTTCATCCTTCGAAGATCGATAAGCACCGTATCTCCGCGGTTCGCGTAGGCGTCCACGCTGGCACCGGATACCGTTACAACAAAGCAGATCTTATGCCGGTTGCAGATCCGGACTATTTCCTGAACCTCTTCCGTGCAGCCGGGAAGGATTATTGCGTACGGGCTGTGATATTCAAAAGGATACTCCGGCGTACGGGCGCGGTTTCCGGCTAATACCCACGGTTTATTGCTGATGTATCGCGCCCCGACGACCGTTTCGAGTTCTTTAAAAGCCTCCTGGTTCATACTCATCCTTCTCCCCCTTCCAGTGCGTCTGCCAGAAGCCCGGTAAGCTCCACACATGACAGGGTATTTTCTCCGGATCCGGAGAGAGCCTCCATGCAGAACGGGCAGGCTGTGATCAAGTATTCCGCTCCAACGCTCTTTGCCTCCCTGAACCGTTCTGCCGCAGTCCTTGAAGCAAATTCCGGATCCGCATCTTTGGCATGGGCGCCGCAGCAGAAAGCGTTTTCACAGTTCCGGAGCATTTCGCGCAGTTCCAGGCCCGGTATTGCCCGAATCAGGACGCGCGGTGCGTCATAGACACCGAATTCACCTCTGCGCCAGACCTTCTCCGGCTCGTGAAGCCCGTACGGGCGGATGGTGCCGTTCCACGGAACATACTCCTCCGAAAGGCGGCCC
>CADBNC010000269.1 GCA_902795885.1 Oscillospiraceae bacterium | reverse complement strand
GAATAATCCGTATCCAGCGCAACCTGGAGCTGATACTCCGGGAAGGCCTTCTGCACATCGGCCAGCACATCCCGGTACACAGCGTAGCGGTCCTTCGCGTCAAAGCTGACCACAATATCGAAGCGCATGGCCTTCTTCTCCTTCAGCAGATAGAAGCCGTGCATCTGGGTGACATAGTCGTGCGAAAACACGATATCGTGCACCTTCTTCTGTGCCGCGATCACTTCCTCGTCCTTTGTGTTCACCGAATAGACACCGACCGAGTTCAGGACGATATTGTGCTCTTTGTATACCTTCAGCTGGATATCGCGGATCAGCTGATCCAGCTGGTCTGCCGAGCAGGTATCCGGCACTTCGATGTGAATGGAACCGTTCCATTTGTCCGGGCCGTAGTTGTTCAGCACCAGATCGTAGGCGCCGCGCACCTCGGGGAAGCCGGTAACGGTATGCTTGATGTTTCTGGCCAGCTCCGGGTCGTTGTTCTCTCCGAGGATCTGCGAAATCGTATCCCGCAGCATCTCGATACCGGATTTGATGATCACGAGCGAGATAATCGCGCCAAGCCACGCCTCCAGCGAGAGGTGGAAGATCAGGAAAACAGCTGCCGCCACCAGCGTCGAGGCCGAGATAACGGAATCCAGCGTAGCGTCCTCTCCGGAGTTGACCAGAGAATCGGAGTTCACCTTCAGGCCGACGCTCTTCACATAGCGCCCCAGGACGATTTTGACACCCACAGCAACCCCGACAATAATCAGGGAGACCGTCGTATACTCCGGCATCTCCGGGTGGATGATCTTCTTGACCGATTCCACAAAGGACGTTACGCCCGCATACAGAACGATTACCGAGATGATCATTGCGCTCAGGTACTCGATCCTGCCATAGCCGAAGGGGTGCTTCTTGTCCGGCTCGCGGCCGGCCAGCTTCGTTCCGATAATGGTAATCAGCGAGCTGCCCGCGTCCGAGAGGTTGTTCACCGCATCCAGCACAATTGCGATGGAATTGGTCATCAGGCCGACCACGGCCTTGAATCCCGCGAGAAAAACATTCGCTATAATGCCGACGATACTTGTCCGTATGATCACCTTTTCACGGGAGGAGGCTGCGTCATTTGTTTCCATGAAATTCTGACTGGTATCCAGGTTATCCAATTCTTTTCTCCCTCCGATTACACAGTTCTTTTTCTATACTGTATACCACTTCTCTCCCCCTGTCAATAAACGAATATGCGGCTGTGCCGAAGGCACCAGTACCCCGGGAGCATATTTCTTCACAGTCTGTTCAAATTCTAGTTGATTATTCCGCCATTTCCGGTTATACTGATTATTATCCCATTATGTGACAATATTGGAGAAAAGGAGTTGGATAAAGTGAATAACGGAAGAGAACAACTGGGAAGCCGCCTCGGCTTTATCCTGCTGAGTGCCGGATGTGCCATCGGCTGCGGGAATGTGTGGAAGTTCCCGTGGATGACAGGCCAGTATGGCGGCGGCGGGTTTGTCCTGGTGTATATCCTGTGCCTGCTTCTGCTCGGCCTGCCTGCCATGACAATGGAATTCTCGATCGGCCGCGCCTCTCAGGCAAGCCCCGTCCGTATGTACAACAAGCTGGAAAAGCCCGGTCAGAAGTGGCACATCCACGGCTATCTGGCCCTTCTCGGCAACATTGCCCTGATGGCCTTCTATACGGTTGTCACGGGCTGGATGATGTATTATTTCGTCAAGTTCCTCCTGGGCCAGTCCGCAAACCTCGGCTTTGTGCAGATGATCACGAACCCGGGCGTCAACGTCATCTATCTCGCCGTTGCGGTTGCTCTCGGCTTCCTTGTACTGAGCTTTGACCTGCAGGGCGGTCTGGAGCGTGTCACCAAGTATCTGATGATCGCGCTGTTCATTCTGATGCTGGTTCTCGCCGTCCACAGCGCCACTCTTTCCGGCGCTTCGGAAGGTCTGCACTTCTACCTGGTTCCGGATTTCTCAAAGATCAACGGCTCGGTCGTCGTGGCCGCCATGAACCAGGCCTTCTTCACGCTGAGTATCGGCATTGGCTCAATGGCGATCTTCGGCAGCTATATCGGCAAAGAGCGCTCCCTGATGGGCGAGTCCGTCAACGTCATCCTGCTGGATACCTTTGTAGCCATCATGGCCGGCTTTATCATGTTCCCCGCCTGCTATACCTACGGCATCGAGGTCAACGCAGGTCCGGCCCTGCTCTTCAACACCATGGCGACGGTCTTCAACAACATGGCCGGCGGCCGGATCTGGGGCACGATGTTCTTCCTGTTCATGGTCTTTGCGGCCTTCTCCACGGAGCTTGCCGTGTTTGAGAACATCCTCGCCTGCATCCGCGAGCTTACCGGCTGGAGCCGTCCGAAGGGCTGCCTTGTCTGCGGTATCGGGATCTTTGCCATCGCCCTGACCACCGCTCTCGGCTACAGTGTCCTCCACTTCCAGCCCTTTGCAGAGGGCTCTGCCTGGCTTGATTTCTGGGATTTCATCGTCAGCACCAACCTGCTCCCGCTGGGTGCGCTGATCTTCTCGATCTTCTGCTGCTACAAGGTCGGCTGGGGATGGGATAACTTCGTCGCCGAGGCCAACGCCGGCAAGGGCATGAAGGTACAGAGCTGGATGAAGCCGATCTTCAAGTATTTCGTCCCCATCTGCATCATTGTGCTGTATGTCTATGGTCTGGCCACCTTTGCCTGGAAATAAGCCGCTGCCGGTATAACTGAAAGCATCGTTTTCAGGCAGAAAGCGTTCTGCGGAATATGTATCCTTCTGAATAAAATGAAGTCCCCGGTTCTCGGAGTTTCGTCCGAAAACCGGGGCTTTGCTTTGCCTGTGGCAGGGTTCAGATTGCCGGATTCATATGGCAGAGCAGACGACCGGCTCAGAAGGTATCGCCGATGCGATAGATGCCGAACTCCCTGTGGCCGAGGCTCTCCGCCTTGGTCAGGTCGCCGTTCGAGACACGGATCATCATGTCGAAAATCTCCTGTCCGACCTCCTCCAGGCTGGCCTCCTCCAGAATCACGCGGCCGGCATTGATGTCGATATTGTCGATCATGCGCTCATAGGTCTCGGGGTTGCCCGTAACCTTGATAACAGGCGCGATGGGGCAGCCCGTCGGTGTGCCGCGCCCGGTGGTGAAGACCACGATCTGTGCGCCGCCTGCCACCATTCCCGTAATGGAATCGATATCTTCACCCGGCGTGTCCATGAAATACAGGCCCTTTACCGCGCTGTCCACGGGCTCGGCATATTCCAGCACGCCGACGACCGGTTTGTCACCGGCCTTGTAGATGCAGCCGAGGGATTTTTCCTCAATTGTGGTCAGGCCGCCTTCAATGTTTCCCGGTGTCGGCTGGGTTCCGCGCAGGTCAACGCCATAGGAGATGGATTTCTCTTCGATACGCTTTACCATCCACACCAGCCTGTCCGCCAGCTCCTGCGTGACGCAGCGGGCCGCAACCAGGTGCTCCGCCCCGATGAGCTCGGTGGTCTCGCTGAGGATGCTGGTGCCTCCGGCGTCAATCAGCCGGTTCGAGGCTCTGCCAACGGACGGATTTGAGGCGATCCCGCTGGTGGGATCCGACCCGCCGCACTCGAGGCCGAGAACCAGCTCCGAAATGTCGAATTCCTCCCGCTCCTGCGCCGCGAGGATGCGGGCAAAGCCGGCGCAGATTTCCGCCCCGGCGGAGATGGTTTTCAGCGTCCCGCCGCACTGCTGGATGGTGATGGTCTCCACGGGTTTGCCGCTCTTTGCAATCTCCTCTGCCACCACCTGCGGCTGGATCCCCTCGCAGCCAAGGCCGACCACCAGAACAGCCCCCACATTGGGGTTGCGGCCAAAGCCGACCAGCGTGCGCACCGTCTGCTTATAGTCTTCCCCGACCTGGCAGCAGCCGTGCTGGTGCGGGATGGCAACGGCCCCCGGAATCAGCGAGGCAATCCGGCTGGCGGTCTCACTGGCGCAGACCGATGTGGGGATGATAAGGAGGTGGTTGCGGATGCCCCAATGACCGTCTGCCCTTCGGTATCCCTTCAGTCTGATCATTGCTGTACCTCCCGCTTCGCGATATCCCCGCGCCCTCTTGTACTGTCAACATTGTGGATGTGCGCCCATTCGCCGATGTGGATATCCCGGCTCGCCACACCCATGACTTCGCCGTATTTGTATACTTCTTCGCCCTTTTTGATCTCCGAGACCGCCATCTTGTGATAGATGGGGATGTCGTTTCGCACGACTACCTCGGTTCCGTCCACCAGAACCCTTTCGCCTGCCTTCATGGCCCGCACGCAGGTGACCAGGTTGTCCTTCTCTGACGCGTGTACATACCCGTTCATTCGCAGCCCTCCCGTTTCTTTTTCGTCGTCAGGACGGCGGCAGCATGTGCTTTCTGGCTGTTCTCGGTTCCGCCGCCGCATATTTCTATAATTATAGGGGAAGAAATTCTTCCGGTCAACCATCCCGCAGTAATTGTGTGTTTCCCCTTGAAACGCTGTGCTCTCCTGTACCCGGCATATTCTGTCCGGAGCCCGGATGGAATCTCCTTCCGGGCTTCCCGCCTCTGTTGTTTCCATTTATCGCAAAACCAACCCGTGGCGGTTTTCCGAGAAATGTGCGGCAGTAAAAAGAGGCTGCAGACTTTCAATATTGTCTGTAGCCTCTTCAGGTGTGGGATTCCAAAACGGCGCTCAATAGCATCAGCCCGTCCCTGCAGATAATCTGCGGTTCCGGGATCGTCGAGAAATATGCGTGTTCCTCCATTGCTTTCATCTGACTGTAAGGGAGATTCCGTGTCTCATATAAGGCATTACAGTAAATGGAAAACTGGATCTTGAAAATGTTTTTCTCTCTCTCATCTGTATTCGGGAAATGAAAAGCAAGTACACTGTCCAGAGCCCTCATATAAGAAGCAGAGCATTGAACGAAATACTCCAGCATCTCGTCACTGTAGTTGCGGTCCCATACCGGCAACTGAAGAGACAGCAGCTTAAGCAGCGTCTGATGATTCCACAGCAGTTCTGACAACCACGCGCAGAAAGCCTCTCGGTTCATCCGTTTTGTCCTGCTGGACAGCAGTTCTCCTGCCATAGCCTGGTATTCCCGGATCATCAGGTCCACCATCACCTGCTCTTTTGTCTCATAGTACGTGTACATGGAAGTGCGCGAGATGGAGGTTTTTTCTGCTATTGTCGCAAGCGTAATGGCAGCATAGCTTTCCTTCATCAGAAGTTCTTCCGCCGCTTTCAGAATCTCATTCTTTCTTGCCGCAAGCTCATCTTCTGTCCTTGCACGGATTTTTCCCATAAAACTGCCTCCTGTTCTGGACTCGACAACAGAATACCATATAACCGACAATTTGTCAAATCAGTATTGACAGCTTGTCGGCTATATGGTATTCTCTTGTTGCAAACAGTAAAACCGGAAAGGGGTATCCAGTATGAGTAAAGTATTGTTTATTAACGGCAGTCCGAATGAAAATGGCTGCACTTCCACCGCAATGGATGAAGTAATCCGCGTTCTCGAGGAAAATGGGATCGGAACGGAAAAGCTCTGGCTCGGCAAAAAGGCGGTGCCGGACTGCATGGCCTGCTTCGCCTGCCAGACTGACGGCAAGTGTGTCTTTCATGATCAGGTCAATGAGATAGGCAGCCGGATTGACGAATTTGACGGAATTGTAGTGGGCTCCCCAGTCTACTACGGTGGTCCGAACGGACGCCTGACCTCTTTCCTGGACCGGCTTTTCTTCAGCGTTCCGGACAGCAAATTTGAAGGGAAGCTGGGCGCGTCCATTGTCTCCTGCCGCAGAGGCGGAGCCAGTGCGGCCTTTGAGCGTCTGAATCAGTATTTCCTGATGGAGAATATGCATGTTGTCAGCTCTCAGTACTGGAACCAGATCCATGGTTTCACTGCGGAAGAAGCAAAGCAGGACGCAGAGGGGCTTCAGACGATGCGAACCTTGGGACGGAACATGGTCTGGCTGCTGAAAGCGATGGAAAACGGAGATCAGAGTGGGATCGCCAGACCTGTTCACGAGGAAAAGAGCTTCACGAATTTCATTCGCTGAGAACAGGAGAAGGACTTATGAAAAAACTTGGATTTGGTTTGATGCGCCTGCCTGTCCTCAATCCGGACGAGGCAGCTTCCGTAGACATCGAGCAGTTGAAGAAGATGGTGGATCTGTTCCTTGAGCGGGGCTTTACTTATTTCGACACTGCATGGATGTATAACGGATTTGCCAGCGAGAATGCTGCAAAGGAAGCACTGGTAGACCGCCATCCCCGTGACAGCTTCACCCTGACGACCAAGCTCCACGCCGGGTTCTTTGATTCGTCTGAAGACCGGGACAATCTATTCCATACTCAGCTGGAAAAGACCGGAGCCGGCTTCTTTGACTATTACCTGCTGCACGATGTGGAAGCATCCAGCTATCCAAAATTTGAGAAATACGATTGTTTCAGCTGGCTGCAGGAGAAGAAGCGGCTGGGGCTTGTTCGGCATATCGGCTTTTCCTTTCATGACACGCCGGAATTGCTGGACGAGGTGCTGACCGCGCATCCGGAAATGGAGTTTGTTCAGCTTCAACTCAACTATCTCGACTGGGAAAGCCCCTGGATCCAGAGCCGCAGGAATTACGAAGTCTGTGTCAAACATGGGAAGCCGGTGATTGTGATGGAACCGGTCAAAGGAGGCTCTCTGGCAAAGATTCCCGCCGAGGCCGAAGCTCTCTTCCGTGCGGCTGAACCGGAGATGTCCATCCCGAGTTGGGGCATCCGCTTTGCCGCGTCCCAGCCGAACGTCATGGTTGTTCTCTCCGGCATGAGCACACTGGAGCAGGTGGAGGACAACACTGCCTATATGGAGGACTTCAAACCTCTTACCGACAAAGAGCTTGCTCTCTGCCATAAGGCGGCGGACATCATCAACGCGCAGATTGCCGTACCCTGCACCGGCTGCTCCTATTGCACGGAAGGCTGCCCCATGCATATCGCCATCCCGAAATACTTCTCACTCTATAACGAGATCATGCGGGAGGATATGGAGAAGAAGGGCTAGACCGTCAGTTATTCGCACTATGATGTGGTTGCGCAGAGCCATGGGCGTGCCGGTGACTGCATTGCATGCGGTCAGTGCGAAGGAATCTGTCCCCAACATCTGCCCATCATTGAAAATCTGAAAAAGGTTTCCGAATGCTTTGATCACTAAAAGGCAGGGCAATCTAACAAGGAAGAAGCCCTGCAGAGCAGAGCTTTCCACGCCTGAAAAAGAGAAACGCTAAACCGTTTATGCTGTTCTCCTGTGAACGGTCACGCGATTGATCATGTGCTGGTATGAGCCTGTCTTTTCCTGTAGAGAACAAGTTCCGGATTGGCCCCGTCCTTCTCATAGGTGCAGACCATGATAAAATCCTTATTCGCCAAAACGCCAAAGCACCGGTCACCGTCCGATTCCGACTCAAGCTGGTTTCCCAGATAAGTTGTCTGGTCATCGAGGAATTTGACGCGCATACCACTGGGAAGCCGGTATTCGAGATTTACATATTTTCCGACAAGTGCGTTCAGCCTTTCCACTTTTGGAAGACCTTCGACAGAAAGGCCATTAATTTCCTCGATCAGCTGTTTTTTGAGTGCTGCATACTGCCCATCGTCGCTTAATTCCTCGTACCTTTTCCAGTAGTCCAGCCCGGGCAGCATTTGTTCCAAATAAGCACGGGCATGTTCTTCTGAGATCTCTTCATTCACCATGTGGCCGACACAGACATCAATCAGGTCATCCATGTCATTATAGGTGTAGGTTCCGTCGGCATAGCACCACTTGCAATAATCCTCGTTGAAGCTTCCGTCGGCTTCTTTGCTGATGAGTTCGTCCTCACTCAGCGGCATTCCGCAACACTGGCAGACAAGCTGTCTCGGCGATCCAAGGAGCGTATTGATCGACACATTAAATTCCCTGGAAAGCAGCTTCAGCGTATCTGTATTCGGCTGAGTCTCACCGTTTTCCCAGCGGCTCACCGCCTGACGGGAAACCATGACGCGCTCCGCCATCTGATCCTGTGTCAGGTGATGCCTCTCCCGCAGATTTCTCAGAACATCCTTCGTTTCCATGACAAATCCCTTCCTTTTGTATCTTGTGATCACTATAGCATCTTTGCCTTTGCGGGTAAAGCAACCCTCTGTTGCTCTGGAAGAGTCCTGACCGGAATTCTGTTTCTTTTCCGGGATTATTTCGCTTTCCGCCTTGCCCGTTGGAAGGATATGCCGGCGAGCTTAAACCGGTATGTTGCTATCGAGTCGATTTCTGTGTTATACTCCAGTTATCCGGAATCGGATGAGACCCGGTCGTGCCCGATGAAACAGGCGCGAACGATCCATCTCTTGAAATACAACCGAAATGATAAGGATGTGCTGTCATGAAAAAAGTTGAAGTCCGGCCCAATACCCTTCTGTATCCCGTTCCCGCCCTGCTTGTAAGCTCCGGAACGGCGGACGGAAGAACGAATATAATGACCGCCGGGTGAACCGGTACCGTCTGTACAGTCCCCCCGATGGCCTATGTTTCAATCCGCCCTTCCCGCGTGTCCTATGACATGATACGGGAATCCGGCGAGTTCGTTTTGAATCTCAATACGGAAAAGCTGGCAGCTGCCGCGGATCAATGTGGCGTTATCAGTGCAAAAGACTGCCCCGATAAATGGGAGCTCACCGGGCTCACCAGAGGGAAGGCGTCTCACCTGAACTACGCCCCGATTATTATGGAGAGCCCGCTGAACATCGAATGCAAACTGAAGGAGATCCTGCCGCTTGGAAGCCACCATATGTTTCTCGGCTAGATTGTCGGCATCGACGCATCCGAAGAATACATGGGTGAAAGCAACTTCATTCATCTGGAAAACGCCGGTCTGATCGCCTTTTCCTGCGCAAAAACAGAGAATGATGTTCCCGTCGGAAGCTACGTAAAGCTCGGTGAGGCCATCGGACGCTACGGCTTTACCGCGAAGAAGGATATCCGCACACACTGAAGCGCCATGCCCTGCAAGGAGTTGTGATCATCATGAACCCATATATGGCAATATCTCTGTTTTCCCTCATTATTCTGATCTATTTCGTCATTACGGAACTGTTTACGATTCTCTTCCGCTTTACCGGTCTGCCTGACGAGCTCGCCCGTTTCCAGGTGCTTTCCCTTCTGACCGGCACCGGATATACCACCCAGGAGAGTGAAATGGTTCTCTCCAACCGCAGGAGAAGGCGGCTTGCCAGATATACGATGCTCTTTGGCTATGTGTTCAACATAACAATTCTCTCCGCGTTTATCAATGTGTTTCTGACGCTCAAGCTCAGTCAGGTCGAACATTATTACGGGAGCCTTCTGATCATGCTGGGGGTCATTGCGGTCATTCTTCTGTTTAACCGTGTTCCTGCTGTCCGCGCCTGGGGCGACGCTCAGCTCCAGAAGCTTGCAGACCGGATGATCGGGCAGACCGATACCTTCAACAGCATCCTTCTGATCGACTATATCGGCGCAGACACCATCGCGCAGGTGACGCTCCACAGCGTTCCCGAAGAATACCGGGGCGTTCCCCTCTCACAGACCGGGATGAAGGCAGATGCCGGTATCCTCGTCATGCTGGTTGAACACCCAAGTAAAAAAGCCGAACCCGCAGGCTCCGATACCATCTTTACCGCTGGGGACAGGGTGACGGTCTTCGGCCAGTACGCCTCGATCTGCAGGGTCTTTCATGCCCGCGAGCGCTTTGCGGATCTGTAGCATTCTCATAAACAGCAATCGGCCGGGACGGCCCCGTTCCTTTCGAAAGCTTCCTGGCAGCCTCAGTCCTGACGCGCAAAGCGTTTAAAGCATTTCCCGTTCCGCTGCACGGTCTCGGTCCACATATTCGCCGGCCGGACCCAGAGCCCGCCTTCCCCGTAGAGGGCACGGTAGACCACCATCGGCTCTTCCGTCTCGCTGTGGCGCGCAATACCGATCACCTCGTACTCGTTCCCCTTGAAGTGGCGGTAGCGCCCGGGCAGAATCTCTGCCTTTGCCTCTTCAAATGTCACAGCGCCGATTCCTCTTTTGCCGTACGGAACACCCGGCGGATGCCCTCCAGCGGATAGTCCACAAAGCGCCCGTCCTTTATCATGGCTTCGACTTCCTCTGCGCTGATCCAGCGCGCATCCGCAACCTCTTCTGTTTCCAGCGCCAGCGTGGCAGGATCAACCTCGGCCCGGGCGAGGAAATAATCATCCAGCACATAGGAGAAAGGCTCGGTAAACAGGAAGCGCAGCGCTTTCGGCTCCAGGGCGAGACCCAGTTCCTCTTCCAGCTCACGCCGGGCCGCCTGCGTCGCGTCCTCACCGGTCAGCACAAAGCCTCCGGCACTCAGATCCCAGCAGCCGCCATAGTGTTTTTTCGCAGGCTGCCGCCTCTGGCAGAGCATCTCATTCTTCCCGTTTATCACACAGACATGCGCCACCAGCAGCCGCTCATCGCCCTCCACGGGCTCCCCGCGCAGAATGCTGCGTCCGGTACGCCGATGCTGGGGATCGTATATATCAAGAATTTCCTCTGCAGAATTCTGCTCCCGGATTTCGTCCACAAAAATACCCCCTTTTTAAACAGGAGGCCTCCGCATTTTGCGGAGGCCTCTTTGTTCTGTTATGCTTACAGGAAAATCTCGTCGCCGCTCTTGTTGTCAAGACCGGGATGAAGGTCAAAGCGTACGGCACCGATACGGGCTTTTCCGCCGACAGCCTTGTCGATCAGGGCAGTACCCTGGATGCCAAAGCCACCACAGAGCTCGATCGCTCCGCAGCCGGCATCTGCCATCTCCTTGGCGACAGCAACAGCCTGCTCAATGGTCTCCACGCCGATAGCCGTGAGGGCCACGCCCGGCGTTTCAACCGTCTTGCGGTGGATTGCCGGATCCGCACCCGGCGCGAGGAAAATAAATGCAGCAACCAACATGGTATAGTTCCTCCTTACTTATTGGGGATATGGATTGCCTTCTTGTCCACGTTCAGGGCGCATTCGCGAACCGCTTCCGCGACCGTCGGGTGGCAGTGGATGGTCTCGGTGAACTCCTTCACCGTTGCTTCAAGGGTGATGGCCAGCGCGGCTTCCTCGATGAGCTCGGTTGCACTGGGGGCCAGGATGTGAACACCCAGAATCTCGCCGTACTTCTCGCCGGAGAGGATCTTGATCATGCCGTCCGTGTGGCCGGCCACCAGGCTGCGGCCGTTGCCGCTGGTCGGGAATTTGCCAACCTTATAGGCGATGCCCAGTTCCTTCGCACGCTCTTCGGTATAGCCGACGCCTGCGAACTCCGGTCCGATATACGCGCAGGAGGGGCTCATCTCAGGCTTGAAGACGCGGTCTCCGCCAAGGGCATTCTCCGCGGCCACTTCGCCCATGGCCATCGCCGCGTGAGCCAGCATCAGCTTGCCGGTGCAGTCGCCCACGGCATAGACGCCCGGTACATTGGTTTCCATCTTCTCGTTGGTCTGGATGAAGCCATCCTTCACCCCGATGCCGGCCTTATCCAGCGCGAGACCCGCCGTATTCGGGCCGCGGCCAACGCATACAAGGATCTTCTCTGCCTCGATAACCTTTTCGCCGTCCGGTCCCTTGATGGTCACATTCGCGCCCTTATCGGTATCGGCAACCGAAACCACCGAGGTGGAGGTCAGGATCTCAAGCCCTTCGGATTTCAGCTTTGCCTCGGCCAGCATGGTAAGCTCGCCGTCCATCAGCGGGAGCAGACGGGGCTGCATCTCGACCACGGTGACCTTTGTGCCATAGCGGCGATAAACGCTGCCAAGCTCCAGGCCGATAACGCCTCCGCCAATCACAACGAGGCTCTCGGGAATATGGTCAAGAGACAGGCACGCGGTGGAATCGATCGTGGCCTTGCTCTCCTTCAGACCGGGGATACCGGGGATAATGGGATAAGAGCCCGCGCAGATGATAACCTTGTCCGCGGTCAGCTCCTGGTTCCCGGCCTTTACGGTCTTGGGACCGGTGAAGACTGCTTCGCCGTTGACAACAGTCACCTTGTTCAGACGCAGCAGAGCCTTGACGCCGGAGGTCAGGCGCTCGACAACGGAAGCCCGGAAGCCCTGGACCTTTTCCCAGTCGACCTGCACATCCGCACCAATAATACCAATATTTGCGCTGTTCGTTGCCTGCTCATAAATCTCAGAGGTGTGCAGCATGGCCTTCGTCGGCATGCAGCCACGGTTGAGGCAGGTACCGCCCAGTTCGTCCTTCTCAACGAGGGTCACCTTGCCGCCCATCTGGGCCGCGCGGATTGCTGCAACATAACCACCGGGGCCGCCTCCGATTACGAGAACGGTGTTTCCGGCAGTGCTGGATTCAGCCGCCGGGGCTGACGCAGGGGCTGCACCCGATGCCGGAGCAACTTCCGCGATCAGGGCGCTGATGTCCTCATCGGCTGAAGCGATTACTGCAATCTTTGCAAGTACCGGAACCGTCGCGCCGTCCTCGACAAACAGGTGGCGCAGGATACCGGAAGCAGAAGCTTCGATGGTGTTGGTGAGCTTATCAGTTTCAACCTCGAACAGGGGCTCGCCCTCTTTGACTTCGTCTCCAACCTTCTTCAGCCATTTGCTGACCGTGCCCTCGGTCATGGTCAGGCCGAGTTTCGGCATAACTACTGTTTTGGCCATAGTCTTCTTCCTCCTTTAAGCCAGCATCAGCGCGGGGTTCTCCATCAGGTTCTTCACGCGCTGCAGGAATTCCGCTGCCACAGAACCATCGACCACGCGATGGTCAAAGGTCAGGCTCAGGGTCATCATCGGGCGAATCACAATCTCGCCGTTACGCACCACAGCCCGGTCTTCCATCGTCGTCACGCCCATGATCGCAACCTCAGGCTGGTTGATGATCGGGGTGAAGCTCTCGACACCATACATGCCGAGGTTTGTGATCGTAAAGGTACCGCCGCGCAGCTTCTCCATCGGCAGGCCGCCTTCGCGGGCCAGCTTCGCCAGCTCCTTGACCTCGGCGGAGATCTCTGTGAGGCTCTTCTTGTCGGCGTCCGTCACATTCGGCACAACCAGGCCGTTGTCCAGTGCGACAGCGACACCCATGTTGACATAGTGTTTATAGCGGATCTTGTTATCCTCCACGGAGCAGTTCAGCAGCGGATACTCCATCAGGGCCTTGGCGACGAACTTGACCAGCAGATCGGTGTAGCTGACCTTGATGTCCTTTGCCTTCAGCTGCTCGCGGTATTCCTTCATGGCGCTCATGTCAATGGAGAGATTTGCCGTGACTGTGGGACTGGTCATGTGAGAGTTGAGCATGTTCTTGGCGATGGCCTTGCGCATGCCGTTCATCGGGACGAGCTCTTCCTTCGGCTCTTCTTCAGCTTTCTCACGGGTGCTCTCCAGATAGCGGAGGATGTCTTCAGCCAGGACACGGTCCTTCGCGCCTACCTTGGAAAGATCGATCCCCAGGTCTTTGGCAACCGCTGCCGCAAGAGGCGAGGCCTTTGTCTTCGGGGCTTCTTCCACAGCGGGGGCAGGTGCAGCCGCCGGGTTGAAGTTCTTTACATCGTCCTCGGTGATGCGGCCGTTCGGGCCGGTTCCGTTCACCAGTGCAAGGTCAATTCCCTTTTCCTTGGCAAGCTTCTTTGCCGCCGGGGTCGCGATGACACGGCCGCCCTTTTTCGCTGCGGGAGCCGCCGGAGCTGATGCAGCTGCAGGGGCTGAAGCCGCTGCCGGGGCCGCTTCTCCATCCATCAGGCCGCTGATGTCCTCATCTGCTGCCGCAATAATGGCGACCTTCGCCAGGACAGGTACCGTTGAGCCCTCTTCCGAAAAGAGATGACGCAGCACGCCCGAAGCAGAAGCTTCAATTGTGTTGGTGAGCTTATCGGTTTCAACCTCGAACAGGGGCTCGCCCTCTTTGACCTCGTCGCCGACCTTCTTGAGCCATTTGCTGACCGTACCCTCGGTCATCGTAAGGCCAAGCTTCGGCATTACTACCACCTTTGCCATGATTTTCCTCCTTAATTCTGGTTTCTTTCTGTCTTTTCTGGTTTTTCTGTCTGTTGGTCTGTTATATTGAAGAGGGGTGTGATCCCCTGAACATTCCAAGTTCCTGCGCCCGTGCAATAGCCTTGCGGGGCAGCACACGCCAGGGGCCATCATCGGTGACGATGAAATCGGCCCGGTCACCGGCAAAGAGCTTGACCTCACGCTCGCCGTCCAGTGCGATCATGCAGGGTTTATCCGCTGTGACGGTATAGGCCTCGCCCAGCGGAAGCTCCCGTGATTCGCGAATGCCCATCGGCGTAAGAATGCCCGCCGCAATCGGCGCGCGCACGGGGATGCCGTCTTCTCCCAGGGCCACAGCAAATCCGAACGGATCGCTGTCCTCCACAATCCGGTAGGCGCCCGGTACCGCCGAAAAGCCGATGGATGCCGGATGGCATCGGGACACAATGATATGCTTCATCTTGGCAGGATCCCAGATTGCCTTTGCGCCTGCGAATTCATCATCGGAAATCACAGCGTCAATCAGGGCCATGTCACGATACTCACCGTTGACGAAAACCTGGATGCGCTTGTCGTGGATACATACGCTGTATGGATCGTCCATCTTTGCGACAACCGCCGCGGCCATTCCCGCTACCGTTCCTTCCATCATGGCGGGATAGACATTGTTGGTTCCTGTCGAGATAGACAGCATCGGTGTATTTTTCAGGGATTTTGCGGCGGCGCGGGAAGTTCCGTCTCCGCCAAGTACCACAACGCAGCCAAGTCCGCGCTCTTCCATGAGCTTTGCAGCCTGAATTGAGTCGATCATCGAGGCGTCAAAATCAAAATCCAGCACCTCGATGTCGCAGCACGGCATTTTATCGTCCTCCAGCTGATACTGCACGCTGTAGCCCATGGTAAAGGTGTCGGGCATGAAGACTGCCTTCTCAATCCCCATTCCATAGGCAGCGAGAACGATGCGCTTGCAGATGTTGACCTTCTCGTTGTTATCGATGGTTGTGGCATAGGAAACAAGTCTCCGGATGTCCTTGCCGGACTGGGGATTTGCTATGATTCCTATGGAAGCCATGGTAATTCCTCCTTGTAATATCTGTGCTGCGGCGGTTAGGCCGCAGCACAGTGCAATGCCATCACCCTCCGGGAGACCGGAGGGTGACAGAAAGCATCAGAACATCTTCTTTGCGGCAACAACGATGTCCTGCTCGTTGGGCATGTAGTAAGACTCCAGATTCGGAGCAAACGGGACCGGCGTATCGAGCGAGCCGATACGGGCAACAGGCGCGTCGAGCAGATCGAACATCTCTTCGCCGATGGTGGCGCTGATCTCGCCGCCATAGCCGCCGCGCTTGGTCTCTTCAGTGACCACAATAACCTTGTTGGTCTTCTCGAGGCTTTCGCGGATGATGTCCTTGTCCAGCGGGAACAGGCTGCGAATATCAATGACCTCAGCCTTGATGCCATCGGCAGCCAGAATCTTGGCGGCGTCGAGGGCGGTATAGACCTGACGGCCATAGGTGACGATGGTCAGATCAGAGCCTTCAAGGGCGATACGGCCCTTGCCCAGAGGAATGGGATCGAAGCTGGTCACTTCGCTCTTGGTGGCATACAGGCACTTGTTCTCGAAGAACATGACCGGGTTGTCATCGTCGATGGAAGTGAGCAGAAGGCCCAGAGCATCCTGCGCGTTGCTGGGATAAACGACCTTCAGGCCGGGGACGTGGGTAAGCCATGCTTCGAGGCTCTGGCTGTGCTGGGCAGCGCCGCCGGTGCCTGCACCTGCGGGCAGACGCACGACCATCGGCAGGGAGATCTTGCCGCCGAACATATAGCGCATTTTGGCCGCCTGGTTGACCAGCTGGTCCATGCCGACGGTCAGGAAGTCGTTGAACATCAGCTCAGCAATCGGGCGAAGGCCGGTTGCTGCACTGCCGACGGCGCAGCCGATGATGGCGCCTTCGGAAATCGGGGTATCGCGGACTCTTTCCGGTCCGAATTCATCGATCATACCGGCGCTGACACCAAAGCAGCCGCCAAACGCACCGACATCTTCGCCGAACAGAATCACATTGGGATTTTCACGCATCCGGATGCTCATTGCCTCGCGGATAGCTTCACCGTAAGTCATCATACTCATCTCTCACGCACCTCCGCTTCGATATCGGAATAAACATCCACGACTGCACTCTCCTCCGGGGCAAAGGGCTGAGCGTCTGCAAACGCGATGGCATCTTCGATCTGTTTATCAACAGCATCCTTTACGGTCTTGATCTCGTCCGCTGTCATGACGCCGTTCTCTTCGAGATACTTCTCAAAGCGCGGCATCGGGTCCTTGGCCATCCACGCAGCCTGCTCTTCTTTGGGTTTGTAGGTTGCGGGGTCGCCTTCAAAGTGGCCGTGCTGACGATAGGTCTTGCACTCGATGAGCGTGGGGCCCTTGCCAGCTCTGGCTCTGGCGACAGCTTCCTCGGCAGCCTCATAAACGGCGACCGGATCATTGCCGTCAACCGCAACGCCGGGCACATTGTAGGCTGCACCGCGGTCGGCGATGTCCTTGATGGCCTGGTGGCGATCCTGGCTCATGGAGATACCATAGTGGTTGTTCTCGCAAACGAAGACAATCGGGAGCTTCCAGATGGAAGCCATGTTCAGGGACTCATGGAAGGTACCCTGGTTGGTGGAGCCGTCACCGAAGAAGCATACGCAGACCTGATCAGTTCCGCGAATCTTCGCCGAAAGCCCCGCGCCAACGGAGATATTGTGGCCGGCGCCGACGATACCATTGGCACCGAGGATGCCCTTGTTTCTGTCTGCGATGTGCATGGAGCCGCCCTTGCCCTTGCAATAGCCGGTGTAGCGTCCGAAGAGCTCCGCCATCATCAGGTTCAGATCGCCGTCCTTGGCGATGATGTGGCCGTGGCCACGGTGTGTACTCGTGATGAAGTCATCGTCCCGCAGGCACTCGCACACTGCCGGAGCGATCGCCTCTTCGCCCAGATACAGGTGGGCAAAGCCATAGATCTTGCCTTCGGCAAACAGTCTGGCGACTGCCGTTTCAAAAGCACGGATGCGGCACATGCGGGTATAGATGTCTCTCATCTGTTCTTTGCTTACTGACATGTGAAACCTCCTATCTCGTGATACGGAGAGGATCTTTTCCTCTCCAGTTTCCGCAGACCTCAGTCTGTGATCCTGTTTGTAGTATAGCAAAATCTCTCATTTTTCTCAATTGTTATTTTTTTGCTTAAAATTTTTCTACTATTTGAATAAAACAGCCCCTCAGAAACAGGTTTTTTAGACAGCCAAAGTCGATTAGTCTGTCCTAATTGAGACAGTTCTGAGACATCTTGTGAACAATATATTAAATAGTCTCATTATTTGAGACGTTTGAGACAGTCTCATTCTTCATATTCCGCAGAATTTTTTATTTGAAGGAGCGCAGCCGGAACTGTCTCGACGCCACCGGCAAAACAGCAGAGCAGAGGGGCGATCATCTGCCTCTCTGCTCTGCTGTTTTGCCGTCTGAATAACTCTCCGGCTTCTGCTTTTCGATTCTTTCTCAGCCCATGCGCCGGATCTGGCGGGGGCTGATGCCATACTGCTTCATCCGGCGGTACAGGGTCGCACGGCTCATTCCAAGCCTCTCCGCCGCTGCCTGCACATCTCCTCCGCAGACCGTGAGTGCAGCAACGATCCCGCCTTCCCCGGTGTCGCTTCTTACAGCAGGCGCTTTCTCCACCTGAGCAAAGTTCTCCAGCGATCTGGCAAGATCCTCCGCTGTGAGTTCAGGTTCACTGCTGCCATAATAGGCGCGGGCAATGCTGTTCTGCAGCTGACGGATGTTCCCCGGCCAGTCGTATTCCATCAGGCCTTCGCGAAAAGCTCTGGACATCGCCTTCGGCTCCTGGCCGCTGCTTTCATTCAGCGACTGCAGAAAGCGTTCGGCGCAGAGGATGATATCCTCCGGTCTCTCGCGCAGGGGCGGGATTTCCAGCTTCAGGGCACTCAGGCGGTAATACATATCGCGCCTGAAGTCTCCGCGCTCAATCAGACGCGGGAGATTCTGGTTCGAGGAGGCAATAATCCGGATATTCAGCTGGATTTCCTGCGTGCTGCCGAGGCGCTGGATACGGTGGGTTTCCACCGCGCGGAGAAGTTTGATCTGCATCTCAATCGGCATGGCGGATACCTCGTCCAGGAAGAGCGTACCATTCTGCGCGAGCTCAAAGCGTCCCGGCTTCCCCTCATCCACCTTGCCCGGGAAGGCGCCGGCTTCATATCCGAAGAGCTCCATCTCAAAAAGCTCACGCGGGATCGAAGCGCAGTTGACCGCCACAAAGGGCCCGCCGGCATTGGCGCCCGCATTGTGGATCGCCTGGGCAAGCAGCTCCTTGCCGGTCCCGCTTTCCCCGAGGATCAGGATGTTGCCCTCATAGCGTGCGAAGGTGGACGCCAGGGACAGGGTGTTCTTCATGCTCTCGTTTGTGGTGATATAGTCCCGGAAGGTGTAAACCGCCCGGTTTCCCGAGATCTTGTTCGCCAGATTGATAAGGTGCTTCTGCTTGCGCATGGTGACCGCCAGCGTGTGATAGCCGTATTCATTCAGCGGAACCGCGACAAGGCTGCAGTATCGGGTG
>CADBNC010000268.1 GCA_902795885.1 Oscillospiraceae bacterium | reverse complement strand
GAGCGGATCACGGTGCGTGTGCGCGGCTCGGCAAGGGGCACGCTCTATGTCCGCACCGATCCCAAGGGCGAAACCCTTGCTGAACTTGGGCTTTCCCCCTCCAAAGACTGGAAAGCGTACAGCGCCACGCTGCGCTCCTGCGCGGGAACGCATCCCCTGTACCTCTGCTATGTGGGAAAAGGAAAGCTGGATATTCTGGATTTCTCGTTCTAAAAAACAGGAAAGGAAAAAAGAGATGCTGGTACCTGTATTGTTATTTCTTGCCGGATTTGTTTTGCTCATCAAGGGCGGCGACTGGTTCGTTGACGGCTCGGTCGGCATCGCGCGCCGCTTTCACCTGCCGGAGCTGCTGATCGGTGCGACCATCGTCTCCATCGGCACTACGCTGCCCGAGGTGATGGTCTCCAGCCAGGCGGCCCTGGAGGGCAACGCCGGTATCAGCTACGGCAATGCCATCGGCTCCGTCATCTGTAACACAAGCCTGATCGCGGCGCTCACGATTGCAATCCGTCCCGGCAAGGTCAACCCCAAGACCTTTTCTCTGCCCAGTGCGTTCTTTTTCGCCTCCGTAGTTTGCTATGCCGTGATCGCTTGGACGATGGGGAGCTTTCAGCGCTGGATGGGTCTTGTGTTTCTCTGCGTGTTCGTGGTCTACATGATCGTCTCCACGATGCAGATGAAGAAGCACCCTGAGTTCACCAAAGAGGCCGAGGAAGAAGAGGAGTCCGGCGGCAAAGAGCGCTCCCTTGCGATGGAGTTGGTCTTGCTGGTCATCGGCGCGGCCGCGATTGCCCTCGGCGCACGATTCCTGGTCGATAACGGCACCAAGATCGCTGCGACGCTCGGTGTGCCAGATTCCGTCATCGGGCTGACAATGGTCGCCTTGGGCACCAGTCTCCCCGAGCTGATCACGGCGATCACCAGCCTTGCAAAAGGCCACAGCTCGTTGTCCCTGGGCAACATCATTGGCGCGAACCTCTTCAACATCATCCTCGTCAGTGGTGCGGCAATCTCGATTTCACCTTTTGCGATCCCCATGGAAAAGACCGTGCTGGGCGGCGTCAATTCGAGCCTTGTCGTCGACATCCCGCTCATGCTGGCTGTCATGGCGATCCTGTGCCTGCCCGCGCTCATCAAAGGCAAGCTGCATCGTTGGCAGGGCATTTTGCTTCTGTGCATCTACGCGGCCTTTACCGTATATCAATTTGTTTCATAACAATAACCGAAAGCGCCCATGTGCCTGACGGCGTAAAGTCGCCCCGCACATGGGCAGATTATTTTTGAAGGCGATTCATGATGGACTTTTCACCGGAAATGATAGCAGCCATATTCGGGGGCTTTATGCCTCCGGCCGAGCACCACTTTCCGGAGCACATCCAAAACGCCAGATCCATCACCGCGGACGGCAGCAAAACGGTTGCCTAGCGCGGCAAGAGTCTCGATCTTGACGACACGCGCGCCTACGCCGCCCGCGTTCAGGAAATGATCATGAACTCAGTTTCCTACGAGCGGATGACGGAATAAGGAGGAACAATGCCTGTTTTTTGCAATCCGATCAACATCAACTATCGCTATCAGTTTAACGGCGATCCCCGCATGGGCACTATGCAGATCTGCCGCGAGGCTGCCGACCCCTCGATGATCCTGTTCAAGGGGCGCTATTACATCTTTGCTTCCATGACACTGGGCGTCTGGGTCTCAGAGGATCTGGCACATTGGGAAAACCACCGCCTGCCGGACGAGCTTCCGCTCTATGACTATGCGCCGGACGTGCGTGTTCTGGACGGTTGGGTGTATTTCTGCGCTTCCCGTGCGGGAGAGAAATGCGACCGTTGGCGCACCAAGGATATCCTCAACGGCCCCTACGAGAAGCTTGAGGGCAATTTTGCGTTCTGGGACCCGAACGTGTTCACAGATGACGACGGTCGGGTATATTTCTATTGGGGCTGCTCCAACATCACGCCGATTTATGGCGTGGAGCTTGATCCGGAAACCATGCTCCCGAAAGGAGAGAAGCTCGCCCTGATCGAAGGCCATCCCTACCAGAACGGTTTCGAGCGCGTGGGTGAAGACAACAGCAGATTGCCCGCAACAGAGGACGAGATCGAGGAGAAGTATCAGGCCTTCGTCAAAGCGCAGGGTATCCCGGAAGAGGCTGTTCCTGCTGATATGAGGCCGCTGATCCGCGGCATGTTTGCTGACAAACCTTACATCGAAGGCGCGTGGATGGATAAACACGAGGGGAAATACTATCTACAATATGCAGCGCCCGGGACGGAGTACAACACTTATTCCGACGGCGTATATGTGGGCGACAGTCCCCTCGGGCCATTCAGGCTTGCCGACAACAACCCTTATTCCTACAAGCCCGGCGGCTTCCTGCCCGGTGCAGGGCACGGCTCGACTATGAGGGACAAAGACGGCAATTGGTGGCACACGGCCACGATGCGTATTTCCAAGAATCACAGCATGGAGCGTCGCGTGGGTATCTGGCCCGCGGGCTTTGACGCGGATGGTGAGCTTTGCTGCAACCAGCGTTACGGTGATTGGCCGATGACGACTGATGGCGATCTGTGGCGCGATCCGAAATGGATGCTGCTGAGCGTCGGCAAGAAGGCTTATGCCTCTTCCTTCCGTCCCGGCCACGAGGCTGACAGAGCAACAGAGGAAAATGTACAGACCTGGTGGCAGGCTGCCTCAAATGACAGAGGCGAATGGCTCTGCGTCGATCTCGGCAAAAGCTTCGATATACATGCCATACAGATCAATTTCGCTGACGATACGCTCAATGTACCATGCCCCGGCGAGGTCCGCCCCGGCACTGCGCCGCGGTATATCGACGAGGCGGAGCGCAGCACGCAATGGAAGCTCGAAGGCAGCCTCGACGGCGAGAGCTGGTTTGACATTGCAGACAAGTCCCATGCGGAGACCGATCTGCCCCATGATCTGATTGTGAGGGAAGAGGGGTTTTCCGCTCGCTATCTTCGCCTGAGCGACATGGCTGTGCCTTTTGGGCAGGTACCTTGCCTTTCCGGGCTGCGCGTTTTCGGCCTGGGCGATGGCGAAAAGCCTGCCGAGCCAAGCTTCACTGCGGCGCGCATGGGCGATCTGGATATGGTCATACAGATCAAAGAGCAGCAGGACGCCTTGGGTTACAACATTCTCTTCGGCTCTTCGCCGGAAAAGCTGTATCACAGCTATTTGGTGTTCAAGGCCGGTTCCCGGCGCATCGGCGCCCTGATCAAGAACCGCGACTATTATGTCCGCGTGGATGCAGTGAAGACTACTACTATATATTTAGTGGTTGATGTTCCTATCTTCCAGATAGGATGTTGTCCATCTTATTGCTTAAGCTGCTAGAATGATAGGG
>CADBNC010000267.1 GCA_902795885.1 Oscillospiraceae bacterium | reverse complement strand
GAGATGCTGGAAACCGGTATCAAGGTAGTCGACCTGCTGGCACCCTATGCCCGCGGAGGTAAGATTGGTCTGTTCGGCGGTGCCGGAGTCGGAAAAACAGTTCTGATTCAGGAACTGATTCGCAACATTGCCTATGAGCACGGCGGCTATTCTGTCTTTGCAGGCGTTGGGGAGCGCAGCCGTGAAGGCAACGACCTCTGGAACGAGATGAATGAATCGGGCGTCATCAGCAAGACGGCGCTGGTTTTCGGGCAGATGAACGAACCGCCCGGGGCGCGTCTTCGTGTGCCGCTCTCAGGCCTCACGATTGCCGAGAACTTCCGCGATCATTCGGGTCAGGATGTTCTTCTGTTCATCGACAATATTTTCCGCTTCACACAGGCGGGCTCTGAAGTCTCTGCCCTGCTGGGGCGTATGCCTTCAGCAGTCGGATATCAGCCGACACTCGCTACCGAAATGGGTGAACTGCAGGAACGAATCACCTCTACGCGGAATGGTTCGGTGACCTCAGTGCAGGCGGTATACGTCCCCGCTGATGACCTGACAGACCCTGCACCCGCAACAACGTTTGCTCACCTGGACGCCACCACGGTTCTTTCCCGCGCGATTGTGGAATTGGGAATCTATCCGGCGGTGGACCCACTGGAGAGTTCCTCCCGCATTCTGGAACCGGACATCGTTGGGCGTGAGCATTATGAGACCGCCCGCGCCGTACAGCAGGTCATGGAGAAATACCGCCAGCTGCAGGATATCATTGCAGTTCTGGGAATGGACGAGCTCGGCGCGGAGGACCGCACGACAGTTGCCCGTGCAAGGCGTATTCAGCGCTTCCTTTCACAGCCATTCCACGTGGCGGAAGCCTTCACCGGGCAGGAAGGAAAATATGTCCCTCTGAAGGAGACAATCAAGGGCTTTCAGGCAATCCTGGGCGGCGATGTGGATGATATCCCGGAGCAGGCCTTCCTTCTATGTGGCGGTATCGATGAGGTCATCGCCAAACGCGGCAGCTTCTGAGGAGGCGTGCAATGGCAAAGTGTTTTCACCTTCGGGTGCAGACCCCAGGCGGAATTGTCCTGGAGGGCCAGGCAGAATACTGTAGCTTGCCGACCACGGATGGGTCGGTCGGGATTCTCGCGGATCATGCACCAATGGTCTGTGCAGTGCGGGAGGGAACAGCGCTCTTTCGCATGGAGAGTGGTGAAGAAAAGATGATTCGCCTCTCAGAAGGCGCCGCAAATGTGCGGGACAACTCTGTTACCGTGCTGACTGGCCTGGCGGAAGAGCAGTAACAGATGGCCGGCAACTTCTCCATCGTGAGATTTGGGTGCAGGTCGGTGCAGGTCATGTACAAAACTCCCCTATAGAAGATTTTTCATGAAAATCGCCCTAAAGGGGGTTTTTAGGGAGACCTGCACCGACCTGCACCTTTCGGATGAAAGATCCCGGTACGATCCAGGTATAAAACATAAGTCTGTTCATTTCACTATTACAATTTCCTGTGCGCGGGAGGATTTGAAATGCAATTTATAAGGAAAAACGGGATAGGAATCCTGCTGTGCTTTGCTCTGGCTCTGCCGTGCTGGCTCCTGGGGAAGGCCGTGCCTGTGGTGGGTGCCCCGGTTTTTGGAATTCTGCTTGGTATGGCGCTTATGCGTTTTCTGCCGGCACGGGAGCAGATGCGAAGTGGAATCGCATTTACATCCAAAAAGGTACTGCAGTATGCAGTTATTCTGCTGGGCTTCGGCCTGAATCTCAGCGTTGTGCTTGAAACCGGCGCGCAGTCACTTCCCATCATCTGCTCTACTATTGCGACCAGTCTGATTATGGCATGGCTGCTGCAGAAGATACTGCGTGTTCCGGGAAAGCTTGCAACACTGATTGGGGTGGGATCCAGTATCTGCGGCGGCAGTGCTGTGGCGGCAACTGCTCCGGTGATCGATGCGGACGATGAAGAAGTGGCACAGGCAATTTCGGTCATTTTTCTGTTCAATGTGCTTGCTGCGCTGATTTTTCCTGCACTGGGCGGGCTGATAGGCTTTGACACGACCAGCGGAGAGAGCTTCGGTATATTTGCCGGGACGGCAGTCAACGATACTTCTTCTGTTACGGCGACAGCATCCACTTGGGACAGCCTCTATGGGCTCGGTTCGCAGACGCTCGACAAAGCCGTTACGGTCAAGCTTACACGCACGCTCGCTATCATCCCGATCACGCTGGTGCTTGCCCTTGTTCGGGCAAAGCGGGAGAAGGCGGCCTCTAACACCTTCAGCTTCAGGCGCGCATTCCCGATGTTTATTCTCTGGTTCATCGTTGCAAGTCTCATCACCACGATCTTCACCGCGCTCGGGGTAAATGCGGCCGTATTTTCACCCCTCAAAACACTCAGCAAGTTTCTCATCGTTATGGCAATGACGGCCATTGGCCTGAACACAGATATCGTAAAGCTTGTAAAAAACGGGGGAAAGCCTATTGCGCTGGGGTTTGGCTGCTGGGCTGCAATTACGGCAGTCAGCCTGCTGATGCAGACCGTCATGGGGATCATGTGAAAAAATGACTTGTGCATCCGAACTTACAGACTGCAGAGAACAACAACCACTGCCATGTTTTTTCAGAAGCGTTCTCAGTCCTCATGAGTATGAATGATGATTATGGCCCCTGTAAATCTGGCTGATTATACAATGGTAATCAATAATGAAAAACCGGCAGCAGACGGACAATCTGCAGCCGGTTTTAAACTTTCGGGATTTATTTAAAGGATTACATGATGGGGATCTTGATTTTCAGATCACTCAGAGGCCAGGAGGAGCAGGCATGGAACCAGCCCATCTCCTTATCCATCCTGCGGCGGCCGTCACCGATGGGAGAGACAAAGATATCTCCGCTCAGCAGGTGGCTGCGGCAGAAACCACACTCACCATTGCGGCAGTGCGTGTCGATGGCGATGCCGGCACGCTCAAGCGCCACTGCGACCGGTTCACTGGCGCGGGCATCGATGACATCCTCGTGGATGCCGCGAAGAACCGTGATTTTGAAGGTTTTGCTCTCGGTTCCCTTGGGATAGCCGGGAAGCGTGGAAACATCAGCGGGATTGTTGACCACGTCGTGACGGAAGCGGCGAACCGGCACCTGCATCTCATCCAGGGCCTTCTTCACAAACTGGAACATCGGCAGTGGGCCACAGAACATATAGGTGCAGTCAGGTGTGGAGTATTTCTCAATGATCTCGCGGGTAATAAAGCCCTTTTCACCTGGCCAGTCGGGTTCATCAGAGAGGACGTGCACAACCTTCACATCCGGGCAGACCTTCTCAATGGCATCAAGCTCGTCCTTAAGGACAATGTCGTTTGCCTTGACCGAGCCATAGAGGATGGTGAGCTTTACTCCCTTCATCTTGCCGTAGGCGATTTCCTTTGCCATGGAGTGGAATGGGGTAATGCCTGAACCGCCTGCCAGCGCAACGAGCTCGCGGCTGTCACGCATGGGCTCCCAGTAGAAGAAGCCAAAGGGGAGCGCACCCTGCAGAATGTCACCGACCTTCACATTCTCAAACAGATAGTCGGGGACGAGGTAGGGAACATTGCGGCGGACCGTGATCTCAAAAAACGGATGCTCGCCGCGGGCCTCAAAGGGAGCGGAGGAAATGGTATACGGGCGGGAGAGGAGGCTTTCGCCAATCTTCAGGCGGAAGTTGACATACTGGCCGCTCTGGAATACAGGAATATGGCCATCAACAGATTCGAAACGGAAGATGCGGGAGCTGGGGGAAGCATCGCGGATATCCACAACGCGAAATTCCATATGTTCCGGATGCAGCAGGTCTGCCATCTCACGAATAGGATCTCTGGGATCGGGAACGGGAGAGCCGGCGTTGAAGTTGGCTTCCCTCATTTTTGTGACACGGGAGGCTCCGCCCACGTCTTTGAAAAATCCTTTGACGGTGATGCTCATTTCTTCAGGCCCTCCTTCTCTGTCCAAAGTCCCTTTTTCTCAAGATCTTCCTTTACGGCCTTGGCAGCCGCGCGGCCATTGGTGATCTGCGGCCCCATGCCGTCACCACTCATACCATGGGCGCCGGCGAATTCCAGACCGTCAATGAAGTGGTCCTTCTCCTTCATCTGCAGTCTGGCCACGGCGTGGTCTTCCATGGAGTGCAGATAGCCATAGATGTTGCCTTTCCACGCGCCGACGTAATGGGATACGGTCATGGGCGTGGTGATCTCGATTTCGGTGATACGCGAACGGAAATCAACCTTCGTTACGCGCAGGCATTCCTCGATCATCTCGTTGGCGAGACGGCGCTTAAGATCAAAATAATCCTCTTCCTTCACGCTCTCGAAGGGTTTGGATGGAACCAGCGCCGTGATGCTGAGCTGGGTGTATCCTTCAGGGAGAGTGGGGTTGGCATAGTTGAGGCAGATGGTGGTGACATAGTTGTATGGCTCGGTGAGGTTGGCATAGTTTTCCCAGATCTTGTTGGTGTCCATGGTTGTACCGGAGAAAGTGGAATAGTTGGTGATGCCATTTTCTTCGGGTGTGCCTTCGATAACCATGATGACCGATACAGGGACGACCGAGAGCTTACGGTTGTTGATCATGCGGATAGCACCGGTGGGGACTTCCGAGAGCGGCTCGATCATCTGGGTATAGACCCTGTTGGGATAGGGGCCGGAAATGACATAATCGCAGTGAATTTCATCTCCGCGGGCAGTGCGTACACCATAAACCTTGCCGTCCTTCACAAGGATCTTCTCAACCTCCTGGTTGAACTCGTACTGTGCTCCCTGCTCCTCACATTTGGCCTGGAGCTTCATGCTCATCTCATGGCTGAAACCACGGCAGACATACGAGCCGGTGAAATAGTCGGCCATCAGGAAGGCGTAAATTGTAAAGGGCAGGTCGTCCATACGGTTGCCGACATAGATCCAGTAGGGTGTCAGCATCTCAACGGCCTTCTTCGGCAGACCGAAGGTGTTGATGACCTCAGTCGCAGTATACCCGACGGTTTTGACAAAATCGGGATGCTTCATCAGCATCTGAACCTTGCTCATGGGGTTTACGCTCAGATAGTTCATGCTGTCGTAGACACGACGGCAGAGCAGCATCAGCTCATGTACCTTGTCGTATGTACCCGGGCACTCCTCATCGATCTCACGTGCGACAGTGGTATAGCTGTCGTCATAGTCGTGGTGCAGAACCTTGTCGATGCCGGAATTCGGCAGAGCGACGCGGTAGCACTCGTTCACGGGGAGCCAGTCAATATTTACGCCCATGTCATCGAAGAACTGGCCGACTTTCAGGCGCTTGCCGGGCTGGCCGATGGACATCATTTCGTGCAGAGTGGCCTCAATCTCGAAACCGTTGCGGACAAAATCGGTTGCAAGGCCGCCGGGCATATTGTGCTTTTCAAGGATCAGGATATCCTTGATACCCCAGGCCTGCAGCTGCAGACATGCTGACATGCCGGCCAGAGCGCCGCCGATGATGACCACATCGTAATGGTCTTTATAGAATTTCATATTCGATCCTTTCAAGAAATGCGGAGCGGTATGGCCCACTCCGCATGATTGTCTGGTTTAGAAGAAACGGTCGACCAGCTCGCGGGAGTATTCCGCGGTCTCGTCCATGTCGCCGAAGCTCATGACTTCGCCGGCATAATAGGTGTCATATTTGCCCTGCATGGCTTCAACCTTGTCATACCAGCCGTTGGCATAGTCCTCGGTGAAGACATGGGGGAAGTAGTAGACGGACCACTCGTTGATGACTTCCTTGGCGGGGTTGCCCATGGTTTTGAGGTCGTCCAGAACCATCTGCTTGCAGGTATCATAGGGGATCTCGGCCTGGGTTTTATGCTTGCGCAGAGCATAGGTTGTGATGACCTGGTCAATCTGGTCTCTCCAGCGGCGATAATAGACCATCAGGTGACCCAGCTTCTCGGGAACCATGTTGTCAAACACATAGTAGGAGATCTCGGGGTGCTTGTCCGGGTCAGTCAGGAAAGCCTGCACGTCATAACGCTCATAGTCGATCTTGGAGAAGAGTTCCTTTTCGTCCTCGCGGGCATCGAAGTACTCGACCATACCCTTCTGGCCGTCGGCACGCTTGTTGGGAATATAGAGCGGGGCAGTGACAATAATCTTGTCATATTCCTCGACTTCGCCGTTGACGGTGACATAGACTTTGCCGTCTTTTCTCTCAACCTTGTCGATGGTGCTGTTGAGGCGGGCGGGATGCTTCAGGTGATCATTCAGCTGCTCCCAGATGTACTGCGTGCCTTCCTTCCAGGTCCAGAGGTTGACTTTCACAAAGTTCATGCAGGTCTGGAAGTCCAGATACTTCAGCACGTAGGCAGCAGGGATCTCGTCAAAATAGCCGTAGCCGAAAGAGGTGAAGGGCCCAATCCAGATCTTCTGTACCAGGGGAACGCCGTTCATCTCGCAGAATTCCTTGAACGGGAGAGCCAGATCCTTCAGATTGGGGTTGACGCCTTCGACCTTCTCGCGGCCCGGGGTCACGGCATAACCGTCGTAGCGGCCTTCGGCAACTCCGCGGTGGCCGTTCACGTCATAGCCCTGATACTTGGTCTCCAGCAGCTCGCCGAACTTGGTCAGCTGCTTCTTCATCTTCAGCAGCCAGGGATTGCGGATGATGTTGCCCAGGGTTCTGGCAAAAGGCTCGATCACATTTCCGTTGCCATCCTTGTAGTTGCGGTTCAGCTTCGGGCCGTCATGGGTGATGCCGCAGAACTCTTCCACGTCATGTACCGCATAATAGGAGGGAACGCCCATGATGGCGCCCATCTCGTAACGGCGGCCGTTGTAGTGCGGGGACCAGCATTTACCGCCTACGCGGTCCTGACGCTCGAGAATTGTGTAGTTCTCATAGCCCTTCTGCTCAAGGTACATACCGGCACTCAGCCCGGCAGGGCCGCCGCCGACAATGCAGATGCGGATATTCTTGTCCATATTTTGCCTCCAAATACAGAATTTTAGTTGGGTCTTGCGGAAGGTTTACTCAGATGTGTTAATTATACAACAAACAGGGGAAAAAATCACTATACAATGGGAGAAATATACCTATACAATTTGAAATGACTGTAAAACTTCTCTTGGGAAAAAGTGCGGAAAGAAGGAAAAACCTTTTCAATTTTCGAAGAATATGGTATGATTTCCTAAACAACAGATACAGCACATCGGAAGGAGGCGGCGTATGCGTTTTAACAGCTTTGAAGAGCTTCTGCGCTACCGTGCGGCAGCAGAGCCGGACAGAACGGCTCTATACGATGAAAAACACAGTCTGAGCTGCAGGGAACTTCTGGAGCTTGTGCAGACGCGGGCAGAGTCACTTCGGGCATCTGGGAAGAGCTGCCTGGGCGTACTGACGGACGGGAGCCTGAATTGCGTGGTTGAGATTTTCGCAGCGAATATTGCCGGGCTGCAAACGGTTCTTCTGGATGAGAATCTGCCGGAAGCTGTGCTTCGAGGGCTGATTGCCTATACTGATGTGGATACCCTCTGGGGCGATGAGGAACTCTGTGGCGAGCTCGTTGGGAACCTGACAGCGGGTGTGAAGGATGGAAAGGGGAAGATCCTCTTTTTCACCTCCGGCACAACGGAGCGATCCAAGGCGGTTGTGCTGACGGACTATTCCCTCTGCCAGAGTGCCTGGAATGGTTCAGCGATGCTACCGCTCACACCGGAAGACAAGCTGCTGTGCATGCTGCCGCTGAACCATGTTTTCGGTTTCGTGTGCGGGCTCCTTTGGGGTCTCAGCTGCGGGGCGGAGGTGGCGCTGGGGCGCGGAGCACGGCATTATCTGGATGACTGCGCGTTCTTTAAGCCGACAGCCATTTCTGCTGTGCCCAGGCTGATTGCTTTTCTGCTCCAGCAACGGGCACTGAACCAGGAGCTGAAGCTCGTACTGATCGGTGCGGGAGACTGCCCGCCCCAGATTCTTCAGGCGGTGACGGCACAGGGGATCCGCGTAAGCTTTGGTTATGGCCTGACGGAAACAAGCTCAGGAGTTGCGATTTCGACAAAAGGCGACCCGTATGCAATGGAGGTCTGCCCGGATGATGTGATTACCATTGCGGAGGACGGCGAGATTTTGATTGCCGCTCCCACATGCATCATGCAGGGCTACTATAAATGGCCGGAGCAGACTGAGGCGGTGCTGCGCCACGGTATCCTTTCGACAGGCGATCTTGGCCGCTTTGATGAAAATGGCCGGCTGCATATCACCGGGAGAAAAAAGGACATTCTGGTTCTGGGGGATGGGACAAAGATCTTTCTGCCGGAATACGAGGGGGCCCTTATGAAAGCCCTGGGACATATGGAGCTTGCCGTCATTCTACGGGATGACAGCCCGGTGCTGGTCTGCAGCGGAGCTGTGGAGGGCTGCCCGGACAGGACTGCAGTTCTGCAGAAGCTGCAGCCGCTGATGGAAGAACTGCCTCGTGGACAGCAGCTGCGGGATGTCATATTGATTCAGGATCCGCTGCCTCGGACGGCGAACGGAAAAATAAAACGCTGGGAACTCCAGCAGAAAGCAGGAATACTGAAATGACCAGACAGGAAGTACTGGAAAAAACCAAAACTGTTATTTTTGATTGTTTCCCGGACATGAAGGAAACCGGCCTTCAGGAAAACAGTATGATCAACACCGAGACCGCTATCGATTCGATGGGTTTCGTGCTGGTCATCTGCAAGCTGGAAGCGCTCTTTGATGTGCGGATTCCTGAGAGGCAGTGGAAGAAGCTGCAGACGCTCGGCGATGTGGTGGACGCCATTTATAAGCGGCTGCCGGACAAGACCTGATGGAAGAGACTGGCATCTTTCGCCGGGAGATTCTTCTGCGCAGCAAGGATGTGGATCTGCACAGAAGACTGCGGCTGTCGCGAATGTTTGAGCTTTTCCAGGAGGCGTCCATCCGGCACACTGAGCAGCTTGGCATGGGACGGGCAAAGACTCTGGACAGAGGAATTCTCTGGGTCGTACTGATGCAGCGTGCCGACATTGTGCGCATGCCGGAATACGATGAAGAGATTGTTCTGAAGAGCTGGCCGGGGACTACGATGCATCTGCTGTTTCCGTGGTATTACAGCATTGAAACTGCTGAAGGCGAATCACTAGTGAAGTGCAGCGCTTTCTGGAGCCTGGTAGATGCGAAGAGCCGCAAGGTTGTTTTCCCGGAGAAATATGGTGTGACGATCAAAGGAATCACCACCGGGGAAGAGATTGCCCTGCCCGGAACGATCCGGACGGCGGAGACAGTCTGCAGTCAGGATTTTATGGTCCCATACAGCTTTGTGGATCTCAACGGGCATATGAACAACACCCGCTATTTTGATCTGTCGGAGGACTGCATGAGTGCTGCAGCCACAGGAAAACGACTGAAGAGTGTGCGCACGGAATATCAGAATGAGGCGCGCCTCAATGAAATGCTTCATCTGCGCTGGAGCGAAGAGAATGGTGAACACTTCATCAGCGGTGAGACCGAGCGTCCTGTCTTCCGTATGCTCTTTGTGTATGAAGCATAGATCACGTATCCGGATTCGGCGAATTTACCGAATCTGGATTCGGTATTAATGAACGATTTTCAACATGGATGCCGGATAACAGAATAAACGAAATCAGAGCGGATTTGCCATTATGGACAAATCCGCTCTGAACTTTGGAATGAAAAAGCTTCAAATATGCAGGAGGAGCACTAACGCATACCCTTGTCGTAAGGGATGCCTTCGGCCTTCGGCGCGCGGGAATTCTTCGATGTGAAGGCAAGCACGATCAGAGAGACGATGTACGGCATCATGTTGTACACGGTACCCGGAAGATTCAGCGCTGCGAGACTCGGGAAGCCGATATAGGTATTCGACAGCGCGCGGAACAGACCGAACAACAGGGCTGCCAGGGCGATACGCACAGGCTTCCACTGGCCGAAGATCATGACCGCAAGGGCAAGGAACCCGAACCCTGCCACACCGTTTTCAAACTTCCAGAGCGAAACGCCAGCGAGGATATAGCAGACACCGCCAAGACCGCCAAGAAGACCCGAGATCAACACGCCGGACCAGCGCATTTTATAGACGTTGATACCAACGGAATCGGCAGCCTGGGGATGTTCGCCGCAGGCCATGAGGCGCAGACCGAACTTGGTTTTGTAGAGCATGACGGCAACAACAATCACTGCGATCACTGCCACCAGCATGAACCAGTTAAATTCAAAGCCATTGATGTTCACGATGAACATCTTTCTGGCTCGGACATACTCAATCTCCGAGGAGTGATCATCCGGGTTGGCCGCGGTGTTGATGGCCTTGACCAGAACTGTGGCCAGAGCAGTGCCCAACAGGTTCAGCGCTGTGCCGACAAGGGTCTGGTCTGCCTTGAAGTTAATGCAGGCAACACCGAGGAGCGCGGAATAGATTGCACCGCACACGGCAGCGGCAAGCATTACCAGCAAAACCATCACCAGAGGGGAGGTTGTACCGAGATAGCGCATGGTCAGTGCTCCGCCAAGGGCGCCCATAACCATGATGCCCTCAAGACCGAGGTTGATAACACCGGAGTGTTCAGAAATGCATCCGCCCAACGCCACCAGGGTCAACACGGAAGAGAAAATCAACGTATACTGTATGAGCAGCAGCATTACTGATCAACCTCCTTTCCGGCAGCAGCTTCCGCTTCTTTCAACTGTCTGAGCTTTCTTTCTTCGCTACGTGCAAGCATCTTGTTCATGGTGAGCTTAATAAAGAGCACGAAGCCGCAGAGGTAGATGATCACGGAGGAGATCAGATCAGAGATCTGAGAGCTGTAGAAATTGGTGTTTACATACTGGCCGCCATCTGTGATGTGCTGGATAAAGAAGGAAGAGAAGATAGCGCCGATGGGATTCAAACCACCGAGGAAGGCAGCGGCAATGCCATTGAAGCCCATACCCGGGACCGAAGACTGGGTGCATTCCCAGCGCATATATCCCGTCTGGTAGAGCATCGAGGCACCCAGACCCGCAAGTCCTCCGGCGATGATGAGGGTCAGGATGATGTTGGTGTTCTCACGCATACCGGCGTATTTCGCAGCATTCTTATTGCTGCCGGTTGCTTTCAGCTCGTACCCGAGGCGGGTGCGGCTGAGAAGAATATGAATAGCGATGGAAATAATCAGCGCGAGGGGAACGGCTATGGTGATATATTTGTTATTGTTGAAGAGGTTGTTAAGACCGGCATTCGGAAGCAGGGCGGAGGGATTCACGTCGTCCAGATACAGGGTATAGGGACTGGCAGCTTCTTTTACCTTTGACAGAACCGTGTTCGTCAGATAGAGGGTAATCCAGTTGAGCATAATGCCCGAGATGACTTCGTTCACATTACAGTAGGCTTTCAGAATGCCGACAATGGCGCCCAGTACACCTGCGCACACAATTGCGAACAGCATGCACGGCAGCCATCCCCATCCCCAGGCCAGCGCGGCATAGAGGCTGGCGCATGCACCTGCCACGTATTGGCCGGCGGCACCAATGTTGAACAGGCCCACTTTATAGGCAAAGAGAATGCTCAGCGAGCACATCAGCAAAGGCATGGTTTTGGCCAGCGTATTGCCGAACTGCTTCAGCTGGGTCTTGGGTTTGCTCCAGGTGAAGAAGTTTTTGATCACGTTGGTGATGGATTCCCAGGCTCCTTCGGGGTTGATGATCAGAAGAACAAGATATCCGATCAGCAGACCGATGATAATGCAGATCAAAGACGCCAGAAAGGCCTGCATGCCTGGATTCTTCAGGACTTTTTTCATGCTTTCACCTCGTCTCGTTTCGCACCGGCCATATAGAGCCCCAGTTCTTCCTGCGTGGTGGTCTTCGGATCAAGCTCGCCAACGATCTCACCCTCGTACATGACCAGAATCCGGTCCGGTACATCCATGACCTCGTCCAGCTCAAGCGAGACCAGAAGCACGGCTTTACCGGCATCGCGCTGGGCGACCAGCTGCTTGTGGATGAACTCAATCGCGCCAACGTCAAGACCACGGGTGGGCTGTACGGCGATCAGAAGGTCAGGAGCCTTGTCGATTTCACGCGCGATGATGGCTTTCTGCTGGTTGCCGCCGGACATGGCCCGGGAAACCGTGATGGGCCCCTGGCCGGAGCGGACGTCATATTCCTCAATCAGGCGGTTTGCGTAGTCACGGATGTTTTTACGCTGCAGAAAGCCTGCTTTGGATGTAAACTCCGGGCCGAAATAGGTCTGGAGAATCATATTGTCCTCAAGTGAATAGTCCAGAACCAGACCGTGTTTGTGACGATCTTCGGGAATATGACTGATGCCCATGGTGCTGCGCTCGCGGATGGATGCTTTTGTAATATCCTTCCCGTGGAGCTTGATGCTGCCGCTGACAAGAGGCTCAAGCCCGGAAAGTCCGTAGACAAATTCCGACTGACCATTTCCGTCTATACCTGCGAGGCAGACAATCTCACCGGCACGGACTTTCATCGAGACGTTCTTCACCGCGTTATTCTTGTGTACCTTCGAGGCAACGGTCATGTTGTCAATCTCAAGAATGACCTCGCCGGGCGTGGCGGGTTTCTTCTCTACGTGGAAGTTAACATCACGGCCGACCATCATGGCAGAAAGCTGCTCCATCGTGACATCAGCGGTATTCACGGTGCCGATGTATTTGCCCTTACGAAGGACAGTACAGCGGTCAGCAACTTCCATGATTTCTGCCAGCTTGTGCGAGATAAACAGGATGGATTTTCCTTCGGCAGACAGATTTTTCATAATCTGCATGAGTTCAGAAATCTCCTGAGGGGTCAGCACAGCCGTCGGCTCATCGAAGATCAGAATCTCGTTGTCACGGTAGAGCATCTTGAGTATTTCTGTGCGCTGCTGCATGCCGACTGTGATGTCTTCAATCTTTGCGTCCGGATCGACGCGGAGGCCATATTTCTCAGAGAGAGCCAGAACCTTTTTCCTGGCTTCATCCTTCTGAAGGAAACCCATTTTGTTTGGCTCGACCCCCAGAATGATGTTGTCAAGAACGGTAAAGCACTCCACAAGCTTGAAGTGCTGGTGAACCATGCCGATGCCGAGATCGTTGGCATCGTTCGGGTTGTTGATTTTTACCTCGACGCCATCCTTCTTTATGGTTCCCTCCTCCGGCTGATACAGACCGAAAAGAACGCTCATCAGCGTGCTTTTTCCGGCGCCGTTCTCACCGAGGAGGGCATGGATCTCCCCCTTTTTCAGCTGAAGGGTGATGTTGTCGTTGGCAATGATACCGGGGAACCTTTTCGTGATGTGAAGCATCTCGATCGCATACTGCTCCAACGTCTTAACCTCCTTTACGAACAGGATGTTTCAAAAAAGAGGCAGGCCAGAAAGACCTGCCTCTGAGAAGCCGGGATAGATTACTTGATGTTGCCCTGATAGTCAACAGCGATGGAGACTTCAGGCTCGGCAGTGATGTCGTTGGAGACTTCCACATCGCCGGCGTGCATGGCCGCGACGAGGGCGTTGTAATCGTCCTCAGAGAAGTCATCGCTGAACTGGGTGGACTCGGCGAGCTGTACGAAGTTCTCAGCCGGGACATCGGAGACGAGGCCGAGGTTATCAACCTTGCCGCCTTCGAAGGAGCCATCAACAACCGCAGCAAGCTGGGCGTTGACTGTGGCAGCAAGACCCTTCATAGCGGAAGTGACAGTGATGCCCTCACCATAGAGACCGTCGATGGTACCGGCCTGGTCAACGTCAACGCCGATGACCTTGCCGCCTGCCTTCTGAGCAGCCTCGCCGGCAGAGGTGAAGATGCCGCCGCCGCAGGCGAAGACAACCTCAGTGCCGTCAGCATACCAGGTGTCCATGTAAGCAGTGATATCGGAATCGCCGAAGAACTGGTTGCCGTAGACATACTTGACAGAGACATCATCAACCTTGTCAAGCTCAACAGCTGCAGCATTGGCACCCTGAACAAAGCCATAACCATAGCGCACAACAGCGGGAACCGCCATGCCGCCCAGGTATCCGAGCTTGGTGTAGCCGAGCTTCACAGCCGCATAACCGGCCATGTAGCCGCAGAGCTCTTCCTGATAGACAGCGCAGTACAGATTCGCGGGAACATCGCTCGCAAGATCGCCGATATCGCCTTCGCTGACGTCAAGGGCGATGAAGGTAACATCCTCATTGTCGGGAACGACCTGCTGGATTGCCTTGCCGAAGGCATAGCCAGGCATCACAATGACGTTGAAGCCATCGTCGATGGCCTTCTCAATGGAGCTGGCGCGGTCTTCATCGGAGTCAGAAGCGGGTTTGTAGTACTGGAAGTCCAAACCGTTGGCCTCGGTGTAAGCCTTGCAGGCTTCATAGGTAGTCTGGTTGAAGGACTGGTCGGTGATGTCGCCGTAGTCGGTGATCATCGCGACAGCAATGTCATCTTCTGCAAAAGCCGTAAAGGCGCCAAGGGAAAGAACCATGCAGAGAACCAGCGCGATGGAAAGAAGCTTTTTCATGTTTTTCCTCCATAAATAATATTTTGGACAAGGGCGCAGACGCGCTCAAACCATATTGCATTATACCACGCGGGGCTATACAGAATCAAGTAGGGTCTTACAAAAAAGAAACAAAACAGAGAAAATACCGATGGAGGAGGCGCAGAGCCTTAAAGTTTTGCCATCTCAACCGCAGTGTCGAGGGCAACTTCCATCATGTCGGTAAAAGAGTTCTGGCGGTCTTCGGCGGAGAGGTTGTCTTCCGGGCGATAAATGTGGTCAGAAATTGTGCAGATGCAGAGAGCGCGCTTGCCGGCATAGGCGGCATTGGCGTAGAGACCGGCGGATTCCATCTCGACTGCGAGAACGCCCATGCGCTTCCACTGGTCATTTTTGCTGCAGCCTTCTGCTGCGTAGAATGGGTCGGAGGAGAGCAGATTGCCCACCCGCATGGTGAGGCCGCGCTTTTCCGCTACTTCGACCGCAGTACGCAGGAGGGTGAAATCGGCGATCGGTGCATAGGTGGCTGTCTCGCCGAGGCCGAAGCTTTTCACATAATTGGAATTTGTGCAGGCTGCCTGTCCGGCTACCAGATCCCGAAGCTTCAGGTCGTCCTGCAGAGCCCCGGCGGATCCGATACGGATGATGTTGTCGACATCGTAGAAGTTATACAGCTCCCAGCTGTAGATGCCGATGGACGGGATGCCCATGCCCGAGGCCATGACTGTCACGGGGACGCCCTTCCAGGTGCCTGTATGGCCCTGTACGCCGCGGACGTTATTTACAAGGACAGGATCCGTCAGGAAGGTTTCGGCAATGAATTTGGCCCGCAGAGGGTCACCCGGCATGAGGACTGTTTTGGCAATGTCTTCCTTTTTTGCGTTGATATGAGGGGTGGGAATCGGCATATACAATACCTCCGTTTCATTTGTACTAAAATAATTCAACAGGATATCCTGAGTTTATCATAAAACCGGATTTGTGACAACCGGCATGAGGTGAAAAAACGCGGGAAGGCGAAAACCGGACAATGGTGGCACTTTGTAACAACAGAAAATCACAACTTTGAAATTGAAACAAGTGGAAATCTATGCTATGATAATACAACTCGTCCCTGAGCGGGGGCGGATATCAGACCGGGAGGAGAGCGCATGATGAAGACACTGGTCCTTGGCATTGCAGGTGGAACCGGAAGTGGGAAGACAACCATTACACGCAGGCTGGTACAGCGCTTCGGCAGCGACATCAGCACGGTTTCCTATGACAGCTATTATCGTGCCAACCACGATATTCCCTTTGAAGAGCGGGCAAATATCAACTATGATCATCCCGATGCTTTCGATACCGATCTCTTCCTGCAGGATTTGCGGGATCTGAAGGCTGGTAAGACTATCCAGTGTCCCGTGTACGATTTCGCCATCCATGACAGACTGGAGAATCAGACGAAGGAAATCCAGCCGGCCAGGGTCATCCTCGTGGAGGGTATCCTGATTTTTGCCAGTCAGGAGCTCTGCGATGAGATGGACATCAAGGTGTTTGTGGACGCGGATGCGGATGTGCGTATTATCCGCCGTATTATCCGGGATGTTCGGGACCGCGGCAGAAGTCTGGATTCCGTTGTAAACCAGTATCTGACCACGGTAAAGCCCATGCATGAGCGCTATGTGGAGCCTTCCCGCCGCAGGGCGGACATTATTGTGCCGGAGGGCGGCCACAACAAGGTAGCGCTGGAGATGATTATGGAGCGGGTGCGCGCCCACCTGGAGCAGGCATAACACTGCAGAGTGCGGGCATGGAGGCCAAAGGCATCTGCCCATAAGAGCTGTGAACACGGCGGAGAGGTATAACGGGATACAATATGGCAAAACTGTATTTTAAATATGGCGCGATGGGCTCGTCCAAATCGGCCCAGGCGCTGATTACAAAGTTCAACTATGAAGAGCTTGACATGACAGTCTGGCTGATCAAGCCCAGCATCGATACCCGGGACGGCGCGGATCTGGTTCGCAGTCGGATCGGCCTTTCGTGCAGGGCGGAAGTTATTACGCCCGATCAGAGCATCCGCGAGGCATATATCTCCGCAGGCCCGCATGATGTCATTATTGCGGATGAAGCCCAGTTTTTCACACCTGCGCAGATTGATGAGCTGAGGGAGCTGGTGGACGAAGAAGACCTTCCGGTTCTTTGCTTTGGACTGAGGACAGACTTTCTGACTCACTTTTTCCCCGGGGCACAGCGATTGATGGAGCTGGCAGATTCACTGACGGAGATCAAAACGGTCTGCGCCTGCGGAAGAAAAGCGACAGTCAACGCAAGGATTGATTCCACCGGGCGTATTATCACCCAGGGGGATCAGGTTTTCCTCGGTGGCAACGACAGCTATATGGCAATGTGCCATCAGTGCTGGAAGCGTAAAATCAGCGAGCAGAGCTCGTCTCAGAAAGGATAAATATAAACAGACATGCTGGAAATCAAAAATTTGAGCTTCGCCGTGGAAGAAGACGGCGTCAGAAAGGAAATACTGCATGACCTGAATCTGACTATAGAGGATGGAAGGTTTGTGGTCATTACCGGGCCGAACGGGAGCGGCAAATCTACGCTTGCCAGGCTCATTATGGGAATTGAGAAGCCAACCTCCGGGCAGATTCTGTTCGATGGGCAGGATGTGACGGCGCTGGATATCCCATCCCGTGCGAAACTGGGCATCAGCTTCGCGTTTCAGCAGCCGGTGCGCTTCAAGGGCATCCGGGTGAAGGATCTGCTGCGCCTTGCGGCAGGGAAGAATCTTTCGGTTTCGCAGGCCTGCGATTACCTCTCGGAGGTCGGTCTATGCGCCAGAGACTACATCGACCGCGAGATCAATTCCTCGCTCTCAGGCGGTGAGCTGAAGCGCATAGAAATCGCCACCCTTCTTGCGCGGCATACCAGACTCTCAGTTTTTGACGAGCCGGAGGCCGGGATCGACCTCTGGAGCTTCCAGAATCTGATCCGTATTTTCGAAAAGATGCGCAGGGAAATCCAGGACAGCTCCATCGTCATCATCTCGCATCAGGAGAGAATCCTGGATATTGCAGATGAAATCCTGGTGCTGACGGCCGGCCTCATTACCGGGCACGGGCGTCCGGATGAGATCCTGCCTGCATTGATGCAGCAGAGCGGCGGCATCCAGGCAGGCCAGGGCTTCTGCGAAAAGCTGCAGAACGATGATGCCGGCACCGCGAGGCCTATCCGCTGGAAGGCATCGCCGGCTGTCGGCGTGGCCGATGTGCAGTAAGGAGGAAGAGACATGGTAAAACTCGATGCGATTCAGAAACGCCTGATCGAAGAGATTGCGGATCTCCATTCCATCCCCTCCGGGGCGTATAATTTCCGCGCCAACAGCCAGCTCGCGGGACGCAACACCACTGCGAACATCGATATCATCTCCAAGGAAGATGGCAGCGGAATCGACATCCGCATCAAGCCTGGCACGAAAAACGAGAGCGTGCACATTCCGGTGGTTCTGTCGGAGAGTGGTATCAAGGAGACGGTATATAACGATTTCTTTATTGGGGAAGACAGTGATGTTGTTATTGTGGCCGGCTGCGGTATCGATAACTGCGGCGGGCAGGATTCTGAGCATGACGGCATCCACCGCTTCCATGTTGGCCGCGGCGCGAAGGTGCGCTATGTGGAGAAGCATTATGGCTCCGGTGACGGAGAAGGGAAGCGTATTCTGAACCCGGTGACTGAGGTATACATGGATGAAGACAGCTCCATGGAGATGGAAATGGAGCAGATCAAGGGTGTGGATTCTACAGATCGCCAGACCATTGCCGAACTGAAGGCGGGGGCGAAGCTTGTTGTCAAGGAGCGCCTTATGACCCATGGCAGCCAGAACGCTGTGAGCGGGTATCAGGTAAATCTGAACGGTGCCGGCTCCACGGCGGATGTGGTATCGCGTTCTGTCGCACGGGATCGGTCACAGCAGACCTTCAACGCGCGCATTACCGGCAATGCCCCCTGCAGCGGCCATACCGAATGCGATTCCATCATCATGGACGAGGGAAGGATCCTTGCAATCCCTTCGCTGGAGGCTAATGATGTGGATGCCATGCTGGTGCACGAAGCCGCCATTGGCAAAATCGCTGGTGACCAGCTGATCAAGCTGATGACACTCGGCCTCACCGAACAGCAGGCAGAAGAGCAAATCATCAACGGCTTCCTGCGCTGATGCAGACTGAACACTGCCGCAAAAGAGTGAAAGACAACATTACACAATAATGAAAACAGCCACTGTTCCGGAAGATATCAGACCTTCAGAACAGTGGCTGTTGGAATTATGGAAAGAATTCTGATTATTCCGAGCCCAGCAGCCCGTCCATCTTCTCCGCCGCGAAGGCGATCAGATCATCGCAGGGAATCCGCGCGGCCTTCAGATCAGCGCAGCGCAGTGCGCCGAACTTCTCGCGGAAAGCATTGATCAGCTCCCGGTCGACGGCATTGATCTGACCACGATCTCCGTTAAACTTCATCCCCGCTGCCATTATTGCCCCGGAGATTGCGCCGCAGAGCTCCCGGCAGCCTGCACCGCCGCCGAAGCCTGCGCCGAGGCTGGCTGCCGTCTCATCGGAGAGACCAGTATGTTCCTTCATGGCCAGCAGGACCGACTGAGCGCAGTTACAGCCCTGAAGATGGTAAGCTACTGCATTTTCTGCTGCTTTGTTCATGATGATTTATCCTTTCCTGTGGTTTTCCCCGTCCATCACCGGAAGTGCTGCTTTTCCGGGGAACTTTTTTATGAATTATAACATATATACGGTCATCCTGTCATTCATAAGTTTTCCTTTTCGCACAATAGCTTTTTTCAAAGGTTTCTGATAAAATTCTCAATGTATAACTATATCCCGATAATCCGCGGTATTCATTTTGGTGCATGATCCGGAAGCCGGCTTTCTTTTGTGGTCGCGGTTCCGGCACGGTGGGGGAAATCTGAAATTCAAGGAGAAATATTATGAAACTGCATCTTTCTGATCGTATCATGAAGCCTGATTTCCAGGGCGAGTTTACGGCCTCCATTCTGGCAGCCGCTGCCTCCCCTGATATTATTTCTTTCGCCGGTGGCCTTCCGAACCCGGTCTCCTTCCCCATTCCCGAGATGGAAGCAGCAACCAAAAAGGTCCTGGAAGAAAACGGAGTTATCGCCCTGCAGTACAGCTCGACTGCCGGCTGGCCTGCCCTGCGCCAGTGGATTGCCAAGCGTTATGAGACCATGGGTGTCTATGGTGTGAGCCCGGACGATATCATCGTTACGAATGGCTCGCAGCAGGCGCTGGCCATGATGGGCCATGCGCTGATCAACCCGGGTGATGAAGTTATCGTGGAAGACCCCACTTATCTTGTTGCTCTGCAGTCCTTCCATGTGTTTGACCCTGTTGTGCTTCCGGTCACCATGAATCCGGATGGCATCGACTGCGAGAAACTCGCCGAGACAGTGAAGAACCACCCGAACGCCAAGTTTGCCTATCTGATTCCGAACTTCCAGAACCCCACTGGCCTCAGCTATTCGCAGGAAGTCCATGACAAGGTTGTTGAGATCTTCAAAAACAGCAATGTCATGGTTCTTGAAGACAACCCCTATCGCGAGCTCCGCTTTGCCGGCACCGCCACCGACAGCTTCGGCGCCGACCTGGGTGAGCAGTGCTGCATGCTCGGCACCTTCTCCAAGATCGTCACCCCGGGTATGCGTATCGGCTGGATCTGCGTACGCAACCCCGAGCTGCGTGCAAAGCTCCTCTCCTACAAAGCCACCGCTGACCTGCACACCAACATCTTCAGCCAGATGGTTCTTGCCCAGTACCTCGCCGACAACGACGTGGACGAGCATATCGCCAAGACCAAGGTCCTCTATAAGGCCAAGTCTGATCTGATGGTTGCATGCCTGAAGAAATATCTGCCCGAAGGCTGCGAGCTCACCCCGACCGAAGGCGGCATGTTCCTGTGGGTTACCCTGCCGAAGGGCATCCGCTCTGTCGACCTCTACCGCAAAGCGCTTGAGAGAGGCGTTGCCATCTGCCCGGGCGATCCGTTCTACGAGACCCAGCGCGATGTCAGCACTTTCCGTGTGAATTACTCCAACTCCACCGATGAAGCCATCGAAAAGGGTATCAAGATCCTCGGTGAAGTCTGCGCAGAGATGATCGCGGAGGCATAAGAGCGGTTCTGATTCACCACTTGCTGCAATACCGTATAAACTGCCAGCCGGCTCCTGAAGGGGGGCCGGCTGTTTTGCGGGCAGATTTTTGCCATATCTGTGGTTTTTTGTGGTATTTAACGATTGACGAGGCAGGGCATATTCGATTATACTGCAAATCACTGTTTTTAATGGGGTTATCATGCTTTTGACAATCCGTTATTTTGCAATCGGAGGGTGAGAATATGAACAGTCAGATTTCCCGCGACGAGATCCGCAGCGCAATTGCCGACAAGCTCTGCGCGCAGTTCAGTATCGCGCCGGACGTCGCTTCAACGGAGCAGATCTTCCAGGCATCTGCCATCGTCATCCGTGAGCTGATGAGCCGGTATCTCGCTGTGGAAGACCCGCACCGGGTAGAAAAAGAAGTACACTACATGTCCATGGAGTTTCTGATCGGCAGAAGCCTCATGAAGAACGCATACAATCTCGGCATTGCCGATGCCCTCGTGGGCGCACTGGAGGATCTTGGTTTTAACGCCTCGGACGTGTTCGAAGCAGAACCCGATGCCGGCCTTGGAAACGGCGGACTTGGACGCCTTGCCGCCTGCTATATGGACAGCATGGCCACACTTGGCATTGAGGGCACGGGATATTCCATCTGCTATGAGCTGGGGATTTTCCGGCAGAAATTCCAGGACGGAAAGCAGACCGAGGTGGCAGACAACTGGCGCAGCTCTTCAGAGAGCTGGCTGATCCCCCGTTATGAGGACACCGTTGAGGTCCGCTTCGGTGGTCAGATTGCGCAGCACTGGGACAATTTTGGCCATTATCATGCTGAGCACACAGGATACACCGCCGTTGAAGCCATTCCCCGCGATATGCTGATTGCCGGGTATGGGGAAAACAGCGTGAATACCCTGCGCCTCTGGGATGCCCACAGCCCCAATGATCTGGATATGTACCTCTTCTCGGAAGGAAAGTATGTCAAGAGCATGGAGCAGCGCACCATGGCGGAAGTGATCACAAAGGTGCTGTATCCCGCGGACGACCATATTGAAGGCAAGACCTTGCGTCTGAAGCAGCAGTATTTCTTTGTCTCGGCCAGCGCCCAGGATATTGTCCGCAAGCATCTGCGCAAATGGGGCGATATCCGCAACTTTTCCAAACACCATGTGATCCAGATCAACGATACGCACCCCACCATGATCATCCCCGAGCTCATGCGTATCTTCATGGATGAGCATGGTCTCGGCTGGGACGAAGCCTGGGATCTGGTCCGCAACAGCGTGGCCTACACCAACCACACGGTTATGTCTGAAGCACTTGAAAAGTGGCCGCAGGATCTGATCCAGTCCCTGCTGCCGCGCCTCTGGGAGATCATGTGCGAGATCAACCGCCGCTGGTGCGATTATCTGGTGCAGTCCTTTGGCTGGGACGAGCGTGTCGGCCGCAATCTGATTATCCGCGACGGGCAGGTGCATATGGCCAATCTCTGCCTCTCTGCCTGCCGGATGGTCAATGGCGTTTCCCGCCTGCATGGTGAGATTCTCCGTAATGACCTCTTCCGCGATATTGCTTCGCTTCGCCCGGATCGCTTCACCCATGTCACAAACGGCGTTGATCACCGCCGCTGGCTCTCTCAGGTGAACCCCGGTCTCCACAAGCTGATTACCGAGCTTCTGGACGGCGATGACTATCTGCTGCATCCGGAGCGCCTCGCGGATCTGCGTGCCTTCGAGAATGACGAAGAGGTTCTTCACCGCGTCAATGCCATCAAGCGTGAAAACCGCAATCGCTTTACTGCCTTCCTGAAAAAGAACAACGGCGGTATCATGCTGAATCCGGACGGAATGATGGATGTGCAGATCAAGCGTCTGCATGAGTATAAGCGTCAGCTCCTCTGCGCGATGAGCATTGCCTCCCTGCAGATGCAGCTGCACGACAACCCGAACCAGGACTTTACTCCGCGCAGCTTCGTCTTTGGCGCGAAGGCGGCAGCAGGCTACAGAACCGCAAAGCGGATTATTGAGCTTCTTCTCAGCATGCAGCAGGATATCAACAACGACCCTGTCTGCAAGGATCGCCTGCAGGTCTGCTTCGTGGAGAACTACCGCGTATCAGCTGCCGAGGCAATTGTGCCGGCCGCGGACGTGTCTGAGCAGATTTCCACCGCCGGCAAGGAAGCTTCCGGTACCGGGTGCATGAAGCTGATGATGAACGGCGCTGTCACAATCGGGACACTTGATGGCGCGAATGTGGAGATGTACGAACGGCTCGGCGATGAGAACATGTTCCTCTTCGGCCTTCACACGGATGAGATCGAGAACTGGCGCCGCAGTGGTTATGATCCTTCCGGCATGGCAAACCATGACCCCGAGATCAGCCGCATCATGCAGCGCTTCAGCCAGGGCTTCTCCGATGGCAAGAGTTATTCGGATCTGGTGTCCGGGCTCCTCTACGGTGGTGATCCGTACATGCTGATTGCTGACTATCGGGCATATGCCGAGTGCCGTGACCGGCTTTACAGCCGCATCACTGACGAGAAGGAGCGCGCGCGTCTCGCCCTCGTGAACACAGCCCAGAGCGGCTTCTTCGCCGCGGATCGTGCCATCCGCGAGTATGCCGACAGAATCTGGCAGCTGTAAGACAGAGCCGGAGCCTGCAAAACAAATTCAGAAAACAACAGATCGCCGACTTGAACAGAAAAGCCGGCGATCTTTGCCTGAAATGAGATTTTGTGTGACAGTCGTGATGCCCGAACCGGAAAAGCGTTCCGGCCTTCAGATGAGTAATGTGACACCTGTTCCACCCGGTTCTGGAAAATCCTTATAGGGAATTTTTGAAAAATCCCCTATAGGAAGTTTAAGATACGGGTGGAACAGGTGTCACACGTCATGCTTTATTAATAATCATCCACGGTCAGACAGGTGGAAAAACAGTATGTTTGCTCTCAAATCCGATTTAGAAAACCCGGCTGCGTTTGCAGCCGGGTCGTTCGCTATTTGGGGTTTGCCGGGAAGACTGAATGACGCTTTTATCAGATGCGCATGCAGACATCCCATGCACGCCACACGACAGTGCGCAGGTTGCCGATGGCAACGCAGTCACCAACGCGGTGGACATGGGCACCCTTCTCGCCGACAGGCGCCGGGACGAAGCCGATGCCGTTGACAACTGCATCGCACTCCTGACGGAACTCGCCGTCCGGGGTCTTGATAATGCAGTAGCCGTCGCCGATCTCGGTGATGGTGCTGTGCAGGTATACGGGAACCTTGTGATACTCCATGGCATCACGCAGGAATGAGGTGTTGGCAAGGCAGGTCGCCTGGGCAGCAACGAGGTCATTGCCATACTCAACAACGATCGGGTTCTTCTTGAAGTTGTAGACCATGTCATATGCGGCTTCGCAGGAGGACTGGCCGCCGCCGAGGAATACGACGGTCTTCAGATTCTCGTCCGCGATCTTGCCGTCCTTCAGCAGTTCGGTGAAGTTCATGGTCTTCTCAAAGCCCTTGATCTGCGGCATGGTTCTGGGGACAGAACCGGTGCAGACAACGATCTCATCAAATGCACGCTTGATAGTGCCGAGGTCATTGACTTCAGTGTTGTAGCGCACTTCGATGTTGTAGCGCTTGATCTCGTCCTTGTACCAGCGGATGAGGGCCTTGTCGTTCTCTTTGAAGGTCATGGCGGAAGCAGTCAGGAACAGACCGCCGAGCTCGTTGGACTTTTCAAAGATAACAGGGTTGTGGCCGCGCTTCTTCAGAACGAGGGCGCTTTCCATACCGCCAACGCCGCCGCCAATGATGGCAACCTTCTTGGGCTTCTTGGTCGGGACGATCTTATAGCGGTTGTGCTGCATGGTGGGCGGGTGCAGCGCGCAGCGGCCGAGGTGCAGCGAGTCGCCGAGAGACTGCATGTTCTCGGTGCCGGCTGCCTTGGAGAAGTTGAAGCAGCCATTGTGGCAGCGAATGCAGGGACGGATCTCGTCTTCGCGTCCTTCCTTGATCTTGGTGACCCAGTGCTCATCAACAAGGTTCTGACGGGCAATTGCAACAGCATCCAGACGGCCGGCGGCGATTTCTTCCGCTGCCTTGACCGGATCCATACGGCCGGCGCAGGCGACCGGGATGTCGATGAACTGACGAATATGCTCAACATCAGCCAGGTTGCAGTTGTCCGGCATGTACTGTGGCGGATGTGCCCAGTACCATGCATCGTAGGTACCATTGTCGCAGTTCAGGAAGGCATAGCCGGCATCCTGCAGGATCTTGACAGCCTTCTCGGACTCGGCGAGGTCACGGCCGAACTCTTCGAACTCTTCGTACGGCATTGCGCCCTTACGCCAGCCCTTGGTGCAGGAGCGGACGGAATAACGCAGGGAAACGGGGAAATCATCGCCGGCCTGCTCGTGGATGGACTGAACGATCTCAGTCGCGAAGCGCAGACGGTTCTCCAGGCTGCCGCCGTACTGGTCGGTACGGAAGTTCATGTTCGCGATAGCAAACTGGTCGAGGTTGTAGCCTTCGTGAACGGCGTGGATTTCAACACCATCAACGCCGGCTTCACGCAGCTTCTTGGCAGTGGCGCCGAAGTGCCAGACCATCTCCTGAATTTCTTCAATGGTGAAGGGACGGGAGGTGAGATTGTCGGCCCAGCGGTTCGGGGTGGCGGAGGCGGAAGCGCAGGCATACTGAACGTCGACAATGGGGCTGGCCAGCTTGTTCAGAAGGTCATTTCTTCCGAGAGCAGCCATCCACGGGGTAACGGCCATGGAACGGCCGAAGCCGCCTGCCAGCTGAATGAACAGCTTGCCACCGGTCTTGTGATACTCATCCATGTAGGGCTTGAGCACACGATACATCTGGCGGTTGGAGTCGAGCCACTTTCTGCCCATGGTATCGCGGATAACCTGCATACCGGGAAGAACCAGGCCAACGCCGTCCTTGGCGCGCTTGAGAAGGAAGTCTGCGCCTTCAAGGTCAAAGTGAGAGGGCTCCAGCCATCCGAAGAGGGTGGTGCCGCCCATGGAACATTGCACGATGCGGTTCGGAATTTCTACTTCCCCGATCTTAAACGGAGTAAATAGAGCTTCATATTTAGGATTCATACAATTACCCCTTCTTAAATAATGAATTTTCCGTTTCTCTTACGGAAGCAGAGCTCTGACAAAATCGATCGGCCACATCAGCAGATCGCCGCCGAGACGAACCTTGTCCAGAATTGCGAGGTAGGCATCCTCGCCAAGAACCTGAAACAGCTTCTCCTGCACTTCTTCCTTCTGCGCCAGCTTGCCCAGAAGATAGGCACAGCCGCCAAAGCACATGAGGAACAAGAGTTTCTTTGCTGCTTTCTTCATAAACGTAACTCCCTCCTGTAAAATTATTGGTTTCTTACTTTGATCTTACTATGAAAACCACAGTATAATACTCGTATATTATAATAAATTCCCAAAAGAAAGTCAATTCTGAATCAAATTGAAGGACACAAACTGGTTATTTTGCACAAAAATCAGAACCTTTTTTTGTGATAAGTAGTTTTTTAACAAACGATTTCAAATGAACTGTCATGACACATAAATTCAAATTGTCGTGATTTTCGAGGGAGCCAGAAAGGGGCATATGGCAAGTTGCCAGAAGACGGTTCTTTTGATATAATGCATTCCGACAACCCGCGTGGAAGAAAAAGGAGATCAAACATGTACGAAGCAATTCGGCAGGCGTTCCCGGAACACCGTTTTTTTGTCATAGAGGATTTCCATGCGCCGGAGCTGGATATCTATGCCAGACTCACAGAAGCGCAGCTGCGCAGCAGCCATGGGATCGACAATTCCCTCTTCATCGCCGAAAGCCCGCACGTGATCGAGAGGGCGCTGGACGCAGGCTGTGTACCGGAATCTCTTCTGATGCTGCCGAAAATGCTGGATGGCCGCGAGCGCGGACAGGAAATTCTGAGACGATGCGGCGATGTGCCGGTCTACGTGGCAGAGGAAGACTGCCTCAAGCAGCTGACGGGTTTCCCCCTGACGCGGGGCGTGCTCTGTGCCATGCGCAGACCGCCGCTGCCCCAGGCCGAGGATCTGCTGAAGACGGCGGAGAGAATCTGCGTGCTGGAGGATGTGATGAACCCGACGAACCTCGGGGCCATTTTCCGCTCGGCTGCGGCCATGGGCATGGACGCTATCCTGCTGACGCCCGCATCCACAGACCCCCTCTATCGGCGCTGCATCCGCGTCAGCATGGGGACGGTGTTCCAGATTCCCTGGGCCTGGCTGGGAGAAGAGCTGGACGACTGGCCGGAAAGGGGCATGGCGCTATTGCGGCAGTATGGGTTCCGAACCGCTGCGATGGCACTGCGGGAGGATTCGGTCAGCATCGACAACGCCGACCTGATGGCGGAGGAGAAGCTGGCAGTGATTCTTGGCACGGAAGGGGACGGTCTTGCCAACCAGACCATTGCCGACTGCGATTATACTGTACGCATCCCCATGGCACATGGTGTGGATTCGCTCAATGTAGCCGCTGCAGGCGCCGTTGCTTTCTGGCAGTTGGGGAAACGCAGAAAATAAAGCAAAATGCGAAAATTCGAACCAAATCGGAAATGGAAGAGCTCCCCCCGCGGGGCGGTGAAAAACCGTCCTGCAGGGGGAGCATCTTTATGCCATAAAAAGCCGGCAGATACCAACGGCGTGCCTGGTTTCTTCATCCTGCTGCCTGGGAGGAAAGTGGCAGTACGGCTGCCGCGAGGGGGTTGCCCAGCGTGGTATCCAGAAGAATCAGAAGTGTCGTATCCTCTTCAACAGGGCCTTCCGCATTTCCCCAAGAGGCAGTGGCATGCATCCAGGCAGCAGTGTAGCCTTCATCGAGCTGCAGAAGCTTTTCCAGCTCGCCACCCTTGTAGACATATCCGTAATTCAGCATGGGAGGATCGGTGATTTCAGCCCGGACAAGGGTATCCAGCTCGCCGCCTGGGATCAGGTACGGCTGCAGCAGGTTGCAGCTGAAAAAGGCATTCATAACTCCGGCATGGGCATTCAGCCAGACATTGCAGAAGCTGTCGAGGAAAAGTTTTCTGCTTTCGGCTTCTTCCGCATCGACTGCCGGGAAAACTGAGAGATCCTTAAGCTGGCTCAGTTTCTCCAATGCATCGGCATAGGATCCGGCCTGAATCCTCACGCGGACCAGAGAAGCCGTGGCACTGTCACGCTGATCGGCGGCATCCCGATAGATTCCCAGCGCATCAAAAGCCTCGATGGCAGCCTCATAGTCTCCGGTGTCCTTCAGGTCCAGGGCGAGCTGATAAGCGCGCTGCCGAGCGGCGTCCGCCCGCGCGGAAGCATCCTGCACATCGGGGATCTCCGCAAACAGATCGGCGGCCTCGACATATCTGCTCTGCTGTTCCAGCGAGGAGGCCAGACAGTATTTCTGCAGGGTGGCGCTGTCCTGCCAGTTCCCGAGGGCTTCGAATGCTGAGGCAGCAGCCGCAAAGCTCCCGGCCTGCATCCACTCGGAGGCTCTGGTATAGAGAAGCTCGCCGCAGGCCTCTGCGCGCGTGTCACAGTCCCGGAAAAGCGGAAGCTCGCGATAATGGCCTAAGGCGTCCATCGCGGCGCCAACAGCAGCGTCGGTATCGCCCGAGGAAAAACCAGCCTGCATATTTGCTTCCTGCTCCCGTGCGAGGCAATAGGTGCACATCAGTGCGCTGTCCTTGAAGTCCCCCAGATTCCGGAAAGCCTTTTCTGCCTGGGCATAATTCCCGTTTTCCAGATCCAGCGAGGCGCCGGCGTAGAGAAGCAGCCGGTCCGCATCCTCATAGCGGCCCGCTTTTTCAAAAGCCTCAACAGCATCCGCGTAATTTTCCTTCGCCAGCGCTTTCTGCCCGGCGTTCCAGGCCCGCTCCTCCTTGCCGGCACATCCGGTAAGCAGCAGAACCGGTATCAGAGAGAGAAGAATGAAGGTTAAAGAAATCCGTTTTTTCATTTCCGGCACCTCACTTTCTGATCAGGAAGGCATTGGGCAGATACCGCGAGGTCCCGCTGGCAGAGGAGGGGCTGTTGATATATTCCCCGTCATAATACATGACTGTTGAGGATCCGCCATCCAGACTGCAGGCGTTGATCGCGCCGAAGTCCAGCATCACATCCCTTATATCGCCGAAGTTTGCCCCGACGCTGTGGATCTGCCGCCCGTCGATTACCAGCATCAGCACCGCTCCGTCTGCCCGCTGGCCGATGGCGGTGCGGGGGTTGATGCCGCTTTCCATATAGTCGCCATATTCAGCAGCACCGTCTACAATCAGCGCAGGGCCAAAGCTGACACAGTCACGGATATGGTCGGCAGCCGCAGTTTCCTCGTCATAATAGCGTACGTGCAGGACATTGTTCTCATCAAAGGCCGCCGAAGCACCGGAATCCCTCCAGTGATAGGCCTTCCCGTCCACGATGGTCAGGCCCTCCGGAAGCCCACCGGAGCCGCCTCCGTCCTCGTCGATGAAGCCGCCTCCATTGATGCCGCCCAGGGCATCGTAGCGCTTGACAAGCTCTTCCAGAAGCATGCCGCTGCCGCCGTAGGCTCCCGGTCCGCCCACGAAGACGCGCGCGGGGTCAAGGACGATAATCATCGTACCGTTAAACCCCTTCTTCATCACATCGACAACGATGATACCGTCGCCGTCCTCATCGGCCGGGAGCAGACCGCCGGGAAGCGGACCAGTTACCACCGGACGCCCGGTCGGGTTGGGCTCGCCATAGAGGCAGTCTTCGATAGACTGGGCGACGAGGCCATTCCCGGAATCCTGAAGCAGAATACGGAAGGTTCTGGTGACCTCTACCGGCCCGACAGGCTGATTCACCGAGGCCATAGCGCGGACATAGGCCACATAGCAGCCGTTGTCCAACAAGAAGAGATCGAGAAGTTCGCTGCCGTAATACTGGAAATACGAGTTGTGGCTGTAGCTGCCGATCATCGTGACCTGAATGAAGCGGCGATCCAGCGCGCCGCCCCGCTCTACATAGGGCAGGACGCCGTAATAGCCGGACCAGGAATCCATAGCACCGGAACTGAAGTGCAGATATGCCCTGACAAATTCATCCAGGAAGGGTGCCGCCAGCTGGCGGGCGCCGTTATCCGCCGGCTCCAGAGACACGGCATCCGGGGCCTGGTCCATCCAGAAGAGAGCCCCTTCATAGTCCCGCTGCTGCAGTCTGTCCTGCACAAGCAGCCGGACCGCGCCTTTGAGCTGTTCTTCAGAATCGCGGTATGCGCCCAGGGATCGGAAGAGTGCGATGGCAGTTTCCTGATCGCCCGCGCCGGAGGAGGCAAGTGCCTGCTGATATACGGCATTGCGGCTGTTTTCTGCCCGCGATGCTGCGTCCAGAATATTGGGGATTTCCGCAAACTTCGCTGCAGCTTCAAGAGAGGATCCCGAAGCGTCCAAAAGGCAGGCTTCGCAATAGACTCTCATCCCGGCGCTGTCATTCAGGGACCCGAGCGCTGCAAAAAGATCCCGGGCTTCGGCGTACTGCCCGGCATCAAGAAGCTCACGGCTGCGGGTATACAGTGTGTTGAGGCAGTCATCGGCACGCTGCAGTGTATCCCGAAAAGCGGGCATCATATGATACTGCTCCGCTGCCCCCAGAAGCAGGCTGAGTGCAGTTTTGTTATCGCCCGCGGTGAGAGCTTCGTGGCCGGACGCTTCTGTCTCGCGGACTTCATAATACTGCATCATCTCCGGAGCATCGCGGAACTGGCCAAGGACAGAAAGAGCCTTCCGGGCGGTCTCATAATCGCCGTGCTCAGCGGTAATAACTGCGCGGCTGTACATCTGCATGCGCCTGGAGTCCTCATAGCTGCCCAGTTCTCCGAACTTTGCTGCGGCCTCCTCATACTGCCCTTCTGACAGCAGTGCGGTGGCGGCCTCATAATCGCGTTCTGGAGAGCCGCCGACAGAAGGAGCCCCGCAGCCGCCCAGAGACAGCAGCGCGCAGACTGCCAGCAGAAGAAGTATCGTATTGCGTTTGTGTTTGTGCGGTTTTTGTGTCATGGTTTACTCCCATACTCCGGATTGTGATCCTGTCTGAAAACACACAGATGATCACAGGAATACTGTATTGTGTTTACCCCGGACGAGGCGATTGTATTCATTCGACTGCTTAATACTATCACAACTCAGGAATGAGAAAAAGGGTTATTTTTTATGCTCGCTAAAATTATTGCGCTGAGTTTGTATTCAGCTTCTCATTCACAGAGCTATCTATTGAAACAGAGGGGTATAAATATTGTATGCTTCAGTCAAATCCCTATATATATAATAGGTATATGAATCGGTGAGCAAAGGTACAATTTTTTATATTATTAAAGATTTTGCACTAAAATCGAAGCACAAGTTTTTTGAATTCGTCATTATGCAATTTAAAATAATAATAATCTGTGGAAAATGCTTATTGACTTGCCTGCCCATGCAATGATAGAATAAGATGAACCAAAAGGTAAGTGTGGAGGCGTCAGCATGAAGAAAATGATGGTACTGATCGGAAATTACGGCAGCGGCAAGTCTGAGCTGGCGTTGAATTTTGCCTTTCAGGCGGCGGAGCGTGGTGAGAGGACAGAGCTGCTGGATCTTGACATGGTCAATACTTATTTCCGGCTGACAGAGCGCGGCAAGCAGGTGGAGATGAAGGAAATCCGTCTGGTTTCGCCGAACTTTGCAAACTCCGGCATCGAGACGCTTTCTCTCCCGGCGGAGGTTGCATCTGCCTTCGCGATGGACTGGGATACGGTCATCTTTGACGTGGGAGGAGATGCGGTTGGCTCCACGGCACTCGGCCGGTATTATCAGGACTTCATGCAGCTGGAGGAAGGCGCCCTGCAGGTTCTGAATGTCGTGAATATCCGCAGGCCCCTGGCAGGAAGTGTCGAGAGAATCATCCACCTGCAGGAGGAGATGCAGATTCATTCGCGTCTGAAGATCACCGGCATGATCAACAATACCAACCTTGCTGAAGTGACGACCACACAGGAGCTGCATGACGGATATGAGATGATTAAGGAAGTCTCGATCAAAACGGGGGTGCCCGTTTTGTATACGGCCGGCAAGAAGGATCTGCTGGAGAAGTTCCTGGCGGAAGAGGGGCATGATCCCCAATACATCGGGACGCCTCTGCCGATCGACATTTACATGCGGCGTGACTGGAACAGCTGGATCAGCAGTCTGCCCGAGAAGCGCCCGCAGCAGCTTCAGTATCTGTAAGATTTATTTGTTTTACCCCGCAGGTGCGGTTTAGATAAGTAACTACCACAGTGCAAATCAATATCACAGAAAAGAGGTAGAATTTATGGCAAAGGTGACAGTAACCATCAATGAGATGGTCTGCAAAGGCTGCGGTCTGTGCGTTCGGGCGTGTCCCAAGAACGTGCTGGAGCTTTCCAAGACCAGACTCAACGCGAAGGGATACCATCCTGCAGAGTTTGCAAGACCCGATGACTGCATTGGATGCGCCTCCTGCGCGCGTACCTGCCCGGATGTAGCAATCCGGATTGAAAGAGACTAAGGAGGAAAAGAACATGGCACTGACTCTTATGAAGGGGAGCGAAGCAATTGCGGAAGCTGCCATCCGTGCAGGCGCCCGCTTCTTCTTTGGCTACCCTATCACCCCACAGACTGAGATTCCTGAGTACATGTCCGAGCGTATGCCCGAGGTCGGAGGCTGCTTCCTCCAGGCCGAGAGCGAAGTTGCGGCCATCAATATGGTGTACGGCGCAGCCGGTACCGGCGCCCGCGTCATCACTTCTTCCTCCAGCCCCGGTGTCTCCCTGAAGCAGGAAGGTATTTCCTACTGTGCCGGTGCTCAGCTGCCCTGCGTGATCCTGAACGTCATGCGCGGCGGCCCCGGTCTCGGCAACATTCAGGCCAGCCAGGGTGACTATTTCCAGGGCGTCAAGGGCGGCGGCAACGGTGACTATCACCTGCTGACCTACGCTCCCTCTTCCGTCCAGGAAGCCATCGATATCATGATGTTCGCTTTCGACAAGGCCGAGAAGTACCGCATGCCGGTTCTTTTCCTCGCCGATGGTATCATCGCCCAGATGATGGAGCCTGTCGAGATGCCCGAGATGGTGGATTATAAAGTGGACCCGGAGAAAAAGCCCTGGGCCTGCACCGGCTGGAAACCGGGCGATGATCCCGCAAAGCGCGGTGTCATCAATTCCATCTTTATCGACACCGAGTCCCTCTCCGAGCATAACGAAGTTCTGCAGGAGCAGTATCGCCTCGCAAAGGCGAACGAGCAGATGTGGGAATGCTACAAGACCGAGGATGCCGAGTTCATTATTACGGCCTTCGGTACGGTTGCCCGTATCGGCAAGACGGTTGTTGACCAGATGCGTGCGGAAGGCCACAAGGTCGGCCTGTTCCGTCCCATCACTGTGTGGCCGTATCCGTATGATGCACTGAAGGCAGCCTGCTGCGCCCCCCAGGTTAAGGGTATCCTTGACGTTGAGGTCAACGAAGGCCAGATGTTGGAAGATGTAAAGCTCGCTGTTGAAGGCCAGAAGCCGATTGAGTTCTTCGGCCACTTCGGCAGCCAGTTCCCGACAACGGGTGAGATCCGGAACAAGATCCTCGAGATGAAGGAGGCTATGTAAAATGGCGGTTGTATTTGAAAGAACCAAAATGCTTACGGACAAGCAGTTCCATTATTGCCCGGGCTGCAACCACGGCATTATCCATCGGCTTGTAGCCGAGTCCATTGACGAGCTGATCCAGGAAGGCAAGCTCGAGGCTGGCAACGTGATGGGCGTGGCCCCTGTCGGCTGCTCTGTCTTTGCCTATGACTATTTTAACTGTGACATGTACGAGGCTGCCCACGGCCGCGCTCCCGCTGTCGCAACTGGTGCAAAGCGTGCCCGCCCCGGCACCCTGGTCTTCACCTATCAGGGCGACGGTGACCTTGCTTCCATCGGTACGGCTGAGATCGTCCACGCCGCTCACCGCGGCGAGAAGATCGTCACCATCTTTGTCAACAATGCCATTTACGGTATGACCGGCGGTCAGATGGCCCCGACCACGCTGGTTGGACAGAAGACCACCACCTCTCCACACGGCCGTGACGAGGCCTGGTGCGGCGCCCCCATCAAGATGTCCGAGATGCTCTCCGAGGTTCCCGGCTCCTATTACATCGAGCGCTGCGCAGTCAACACCAACGCGAATATTCTCAAGACCAAGAAGGCCATCAAGAAGGCATTCCAGTACCAGCTGGAAGGAAAGGGCTTCTGCATGATCGAAGTTCTGTCCACCTGCCCGACCAACTGGGGCCTGAGCCCGGTTGAAGCGATGAAGTGGCTGGAAGAGAACATGATCCCCTACTATCCGCTGGGTGTGAAGAAAGATAAGGGGGCTGAATAATCATGATGAAGCAATATGTTTTCGCAGGTTTCGGCGGACAGGGCATGCTGCTGATCGGCAAGTTCCTGGCCATGGCCAATATGCTTGACGGCAAGCACGTTTCCTGGCTCCCCTCCTACGGCCCGGAGATGCGAGGCGGCACGGCAAACTGCTCCGTTACGATCTCGGATGATCCGGTTGGCTCCCCGCTGGTGGATAATTGCGATGTTCTGATCGCGGCGAACCTGCCCTCCCTGGACAAGTTTGAGCCCACCGTAAAGCCGGGCGGACTGATTGTGGTAAATGCTTCCATCATCGACCGCAAGGTGCAGCGCGACGATGTGCGTGTTGTATACTGCGACTCCAACAAGATCGCTGAAGAGGCAAAGAACCCGAAGGGCGCGAACGTTGCGATCCTCGGCGCCATGATGGGTGCGGATGAAGGCTCTGTCTCGCTGGACAAGATGGTTGATGCCATTAAGATCGAGCTTGGCGAGAAGAAGATGAAGTTCCTGGAAGGCAACAAGGCGTGCCTGCAGGCCGGCATCGACGCCGCAAAGGCCTGAAGCACAATCCATCTGATGATTCTTTAGCAGCATAAAACCAAAGCAGGCGGAGACGGCCAAAACCGTTTCCGCCTGCTTATTATATTATCCGGATGTGCTGCTTCAGATTTTTGGAAACAAAAGGGTAACCTTGAAAAGATCTCCGTCAACTGCAAGCTTAAGCTCGATATTCTGCAGCTTGCACAGACTCGCTGCAATTGCCAGACCAAGTCCGCTGCCCTCGGTGCTTCGCGAACTGTCACCACGGACAAATCGTTCACTCAACTCTTCCGGACGTACGTTCAGCGGTTCAGCCGATATGTTGCGAAGGAAAAGTGCAGGTTGATTATTATCATATTCCAGATTCAGATAAACACGCGTACCGGGCATGGCGTATTTGAGTATGTTGGTCATCAGATTGTCGAGCACCCGCCAAAGATGTCGCGGATCAGCCTGAACATAGACCGGTTCAGCCGGCTTAGTAACGATCAGGTCCAGTTCTTTCCCAGCGAGCCTCTCTCCATACTCTCCCTGAATCTGATCTGTCAGAACAACCAGATCAAGCTGTTCCAGCGTTACAGGGAGATTGCCGGTTGAAGCTTTTGAAGCCTCCACAAGATCGTCTGTCAGTCTTTTCAGACGTGCGGCCTGGCGCTGCAGGACCTCTACGTATTCAGTGGCGTTACCCGCCGGAAGCTCTTCACGGGAGAGAAGGTCAATGTAGTTGATAATTGAAGTCAGGGGGGTCTTGATATCGTGAGAGACATTGGTAATCAATTCAGTACGAAGTCTCTCGGATTTCATGCGATCATCCACGGCCCGGCTGAGACCGTCGCGGATATGCATAAGATCCTCTGCCTGTGCCCTGAAATCGCCGGCCATATGTTTTGTGTCAATTGCAACATTTTGTTCACCCGCTGCGATAGCCCTGGTTCCATTGCGCAGCCGCCGGAGGCAGAGCACAACGTAAAGAACGGCTGCTGCAATCAGCGCCCAGCGGAACAGAATCAAGAAGCCAAGCAAATCGGAATCGCGGCGGAAAGTGAAAATAAGCCAGAAATCAATGATCAGAAGTAAAACATATGCCGGGATCCATTTCCATACGAGCGGGATGCCGTGCAGCAGATCCGCAGATGCGCGGGAGCCCTTCTTCAGCCATGCCAAGCCCCAGCACAGAACGCGCCAGACGAGGCAGCTTTTCAGAAGAATTCCAAGCTTAAGCCGGACAGCAGCGCTCATCATGCACATAAGCGTCAGGAGGCCGGCAATGGTCAGACATATTGCCGCTATCACATAGCTCATAACGAACTGCGCGCTGTGGAACATCTCCCCAATGAGCATGATCAATACAGAGACCCCCACGATACCCATTGCCAGCAGCAGATCGAACGGGATCCTTTCGATCACGCCCGCCTTGACCTCACCTGAGGCGTCGTGATGCCCGGCGGCTGCCATTAAAAACACAAACAGGAGAACAGCTGCCAGGAGAGATACCGCGCCGGCAACAACCAGCGTGTATCGGAATGGATACAGCAATTCATACATGTGCAGTTCAGAATCCGTCTCTGCGCTTTTACTGGCCTCTGTCCAGAAAAGACGCATTTTCCAGACTTGTGTTCGATCGGCTTCCGCTGCCTCGGTCGATTCTTCAATCCCGTCTGCCGGCTCAGGAGTTAGTGTATGCGTGACAGCAGTAGAGGGAACAGATGTAGAATAAGGCTGTTCTGGCGTCAGTGTGGGGACAGGTACAGGCGTGGGCGTGGGCGTTACCACAGGCCTGACACTGAGTCCGTTAGAGGGATCATAGGTCCAGAACGGGTCGTCGTGTGTTGTCAGCGGCAGATCTTCGTTAGTGAAATATACTCCATCGAGATAGCCGTCCACCTGAACAATATGGGTCTTCACTACAGACTCGTCTTCATTCAGGTTACCGGCCAGTACTTTCCCGTTTTTATCCAGCAGTTCAAAGCGTACAGTGCTGTCATAGGTTGAGCTTACCGGGTATACCAGCATGCGGTCAAGTAAATCAAAGCAGGTAATCTGCAGCCGCTTTTCGATTAATTCTTCGCGTACACCTTCAAGGCTTTTGTCCCGGTACGCACCTTCACTGTCAAGCCAGTAGATACCGAAAACTGCGGCGCAGAGCACAAGACAGCTTGCTGCCAGCAGGATTATGGCTATACTTTTCGCCGCAAGACTTCCTTTCAGCCGGTTCACGTTCAGACCTCCTATCGCATACAAAGACTATTTTTCTATTTTATAACCCTGACCCCAGACCGCTTTGATATAGCGGGGCTGCGCTGGGTCGATTTCGAGTTTTTCACGGAGATGGCGAATGTGCACCGCCACCGTACTTTCCGCACCGTATGGTTCCTCATTCCATATACGGCGGTAAAGCTCCGCAGGGGAGAAAACCTCACCGGGATGCTTCAGCAGGAATTTCAGAATATCGTATTCCCGGGGTGTGAGAGAAACCGGATCACCGTCTGCCGTCACTGTTTTGCGCTTATCGTCGACTTCGATTCCGCCGAGCTTCAGTGTGTTCTCATGCACCGCACCACCGCCGAGTTTTAGGTAGCGCCGAAGCTGCGAGCGCACGCGGGCGATCAGCTCGATGGGGTTAAAGGGTTTGGTGACATAGTCGTCCGCCCCAACATTCAGCCCGAGTACCTTGTCGGTGTCCTCGCTTTTGGCCGTCAGCAGAATTACGGGAACATTGCTTTCCTGACGGATCCTGACCAGGGCAGAAATGCCGTCCAGCTCAGGCATCATAATGTCCAGAAGCACCAGATGGATGTCCTGTTCACGCAGCCTTTCTATCGCTTCATGCCCGTTATATGCAACTGCGGTATCATATCCTTCGGCACGCAGATAGATTTCCAGGGCGGACACAATGTCTTTTTCATCATCGCAGATCAGAATGGTTGCCATCTCACTTCACCTCGCGGATATTCTACCTGAAATCTGTTTAAGATCCAAGCAGATAAAAGATTAAGAATTGTTTAAGGTTAGAAATAATGTTGTGCCATGCATTTTTGGCCGAGACCCGCACAAATCCCGGATTGATTTAGGAGATGCATCTGTTATAATGCGTATCAGGAAGGAAGGCTGATATCGGAATGAAATACAACAATGTATTTCGGGGTGAATTTGTAAGCAGACCAAACCGTTTTATCGCTAACATCATCATTGACGGTATTCCCGTTGTTGCCCATGTGAAGAACACCGGCAGGTGCCGCGAACTGCTGCTGCCCGCTGCGGAAGTTTATCTGGAAAAGACGGATAATCCTCAGCGAAAAACAGTCTATGATCTTATTGCGGTCAGAAAACAAAACGGGTTACTGATCAACATAGACAGCCAGGCACCAAATAAAGTGGTCAGAGAATGGTTGGATCTGCAGTCGCCGGATATTATTCTGCCGGAGTATACTTATGTAAACTCCAGGGTGGATTTCTATATGGAGAAGGCGAACCGGCAGTATCTGCTGGAAGTAAAGGGCTGCACGCTGGAAAAAGAGGGCATCGGATTCTTCCCGGATGCCCCGACAGAGCGCGGAGCAAAGCATTTGAGAGAACTCAGGAGAGCAGTGTCGGAAGGATACAGCGCGGCAGCTGCATTTGTCATTCAGATGGATGGCATTACCGAGGTTCGGCCAAATACTGAAACTGATCCGGAGTTTGCAAAAGCCCTGTATGAAGCTGAGAACGCCGGAGTAAAAGTGCTTTTCCTGATGTGCCATGTAGAACATGATACGATAGAAGTCGTTGGGGCGAACAGAAACATGTTTGAATAAGTGCAACAGACTGCACAGATGAATAGAAAAAT
>CADBNC010000266.1 GCA_902795885.1 Oscillospiraceae bacterium | reverse complement strand
TTGCCGACCGCGAGACCGAGCTCCTTGATTGCGTTCATGGAGATGGTGGCGCTCATCACATTGCCGCCGCCAATGTCAATCTTGACAATCCCGTTCACGGCGCCTTCCTGGATGTCGACTACTTTGCCTTTGAACTGATTTCTTGCACTGAGTTTCATTTGTTTTTTCCTTTCTTTTTCAGAAGTTTTTTATATATCATGCTGTCGGCCTGCCCCACGGACTTCCGGATGACGAATGCCGGCATCAGGAAGTGGTTTCGGGTGCACGATCGTACAGCAGGAGAATATTGGCCGGGGCAATCCCCAGTTCCGCTGGAAACTGCTGCGGCCGTTTCTCTTTGTTGATGCGCCACCAGACAGGGGAGCTGCCAGGTGCCTGCCCCGTATAGCGGAACTGCAGAATCACCTCAAAGGGCTCTTCCATTTCTTCCAGGTAGGTAACCGGGAAGCGGTTCCGGGCGGTGGATGGGTTGAAATAATGGGCGCGAATGCCGATGGCGGTCAGACCGTCGCGGACTTCCTCCTGCGTCTGCAGGCAGATCCCCCAGTCAGGGACTTCCACTTCGTGGGGACCCAGCTTCTTTGCCGCGATGATATTCTTGCAGCCGGTCAGAATCGCCGCGGAGGTATTGCCGGGATTTGCGAAGAGCTCTTTTGTGGGCTTCATGCAGAGCAGTCTGCCACTGTCCATGACAGCGATCCGGCTGCTCATGTTATATGCTTCATCGCGGCTGTGCGTGACCATCAGCACTTCCCTCCCGTAGGAGAGGAGCATGTCGCGAAGCTCGATTTTCAGTGAATCACGCAGATGCGTGTCCAGCGCGGAGAAGGGCTCGTCCAGCATCAGCATGCGGGGGTCATTCACCAGAATGCGCGCCAGGGCAACACGCTGCTGCTGCCCGCCGGACAGCTGCGAGGGCTTGTGGTTTTCAAGCCCTTCCAGACGCATGAGCCGGAGCATTTCCTGCAGGCGGCGCTCCTTTGCGGTACGGTCCTTTTCACGGTTCAGACCACAGAGGATGTTCTGCCGTACTGTCATATTGGGAAACAGTGCGTAATTCTGGAAAAGGTATCCGACCTGCCGCTTCTGCGGCGGCAGGTTGATATGCTTTTCAGAATCAAAGAGCACCACGCCGTCCAGCTCAATATGACCGCGGTCGGGCTTCTCAATGCCGGCAATGCATTTGAGCGTAAAGCTTTTGCCGCAGCCGGAAGATCCCAGCAGGCAGGTGATTCCGTTCTCCGCCTCGAAGGCGGCATCCAGCACGAAGCCGCCAAGATCGCGGTGAATATCCACCAGAAGACTCATGCTTTCACCGCCTTTTTCTGCCGGCTTTCCAACATGTTTACGGTCAGCAGAACTACTGTGCTGATGGCCAGGTTCACCATTACCCAGAAAAACGCGCCGGCCTCATCGTTGGTGCGCCAGAGCTGGTACACCGTGGTCGAAATGGTTGCCGTTCGCCCTGGAGTATAGCCGATCAGCATGCTGGTGGCGCCATATTCGCCCAGAGCGCGTGCGAAAGCCAGTACCGTCCCGGCCAGGATCCCCTGACGGCAGGCCGGCATCCGGATACGCCAGAAGATATAGGTATTCGAAAGCCCCAGCGTCTGCCCGGAATAGGCCAGTGTCTGGTCGAAGCTCTCAAAGGCTCCCCGGGCAGTCCGGTACATCAGTGGAAACGCCACCACGGAGGCGGCCAGGATACCACCATACCAGGTCATGACGAACTTGATGCCGTACTGCAGCAGAAAAATGCCGAGAGGCCGCTTCATGCCGAAGACAAGCAGCAGAAAATAACCGCAGACGGTAGGGGGAAGAACCATGGGCAGAGTCAGGATCACATCCAGAACGCCCTTGACAAGCCTTGGCAGTTTAGCCGCGTAGTAGGCAAAGAAAATGCCCAGAAAGAACACCAGCACACAGCTGATTGCTGCAATCCGCAGGGAGTTCCATAAGGGATACCAGTCGATTGTCATTGCATCACCAGATTGTTGTATCACAGGGTACAGGGATGAACAGGAGAGCGGATAGTCCCGCTCTCCCGATTCTATCATGCCTGGTTAAAGCAGGGCTGGGATTCTCAGGCAACAGGGGAGAAGCCGACAGCTTCGAACACGGCCATGGCTTCGGGCGTGCTGAGGTAATCCAGGAAAGCCTGCGCGGCTTCCGCATTTTTGCTGACATTCAGAACAGCTGCGGGATAGATGACTTGGCCGCACATCTCGGCAGTCGCGCTGTCGACAACGGTGAGATCCGCAGAGAAAGCGTCGGTGCAGTATACAACACCGCAGTCAACGGAGGCTTCCTTCACCTGTGTGGTGACTTCCTTCACATTGGTGCCGTAGGTGATGGCACCGGCACTCGCAAGAGCCTCTTCGTCAAGCCCGTAGAAGGCAAGAATCTTCTGGGTGTACTGGCCGACGGGAACATCGCTGTTGCCCATGCACATAAAGACTTCTCCGGCAGGCAGCGCTTCGGCAAGCTGATCGAAGCTCTCAATACCCTTCGGGTTGCCATCGGGAACGACCAGAACAACCTTATTCTCCAGAAGGTTCACGCGGCTGCCTTCCAGAACAAAATCGAGACCATCGGTGTTTACTTCGGGGTCGGCGGTGATGTCAAGCTGGTTCATCTGCTTCTGACCGGCAGAAATGAAGAGGTCGCAGTCCGCACCTTCCTGGATCTGGGTCTTCAGCGTGCCGGAAGAATCGAAATTGTATGTCAGGGTCACGCCGGGGTTGGCCTCTTCATACATGCCCTTGATTTCATTCAGAGTCTCAGTCATGGAGGCAGCGGCGAAGACAATCAGTTCGACAGGCTCTTCAGCGGGAGCGGCTTCTTCTTCGGCTGCGGGCTCTTCAGCGGGAGCAGCTTCTTCCTCAGCGGGAGCGGCTTCCTCAGTTGGGGCAGGCTCTTCCGAGGCTACGGGAGCGGCAGTGGCTGCGGGCGCAGAAGAGCTGCCGCATGCTGCCAGCGCAAAGACCATTGTCAGCGCAAGCAGCAATGCAAGTACTTTTTTCATGGGTTTACTCCTTCTTCCCATCTTTCAGGGAGCTGTATTTATACAAACGTATGTTTCAACGTTTATATACACGGAAACAGTTAAACACCCTTGCCGAAACCACAGTTCGGGAAATGACATACCTGGCAGTTCAGGCAGAGACCGCCATGGCCAAGGCCGGCCAGATGCTCCTTCGTGATGGGCGTATCGGTTACCAGATAGGGGAGCAGCAGGTCGAAGATTGTGCGCTTTGCGTACATGACGCAGCCTGGCAGCCCGCAGACTGGACGACCGTCCGGCATGTAGGAAACCAGGAACATAGCGCCCGGAAGAACCGGGGAACCGTAAGAGACGATATTGGCACCGGTATTGCGGATGGCCAGGGGTGTTTTGTCATCCGGATCCACGCTCATGCCGCCGCTGCAGAGAACCATGTCACAGCCTTTGCTCAGCATGTCCTGCACAGCTGCAGTGATTTTCTCATGATCGTCGTTCAGCACCACATGCTCGACCATCTCCGAGCCACCGAATTCCTTCAGCTTCTGGACAATGACAGGGGTGAAGGTATCCTGAATCCGGCCATAGAAGACCTCGTTGCCGGTGGTGACAACGCCGACCTATTTTGCCTTCAGCGGAAGCAGACGGAGAAGAGGTTCCTTCCCCACAACCTTCTTCGCAAGCTCCATACGATCCTTTTCGATAATCAGCGGAATAACACGGGTGCCGCAGAGCTTCTCTCCTTTTTTGACAACGAAACCGGATGCCCGCGTTGCAACCATCATGTCTCCCAGAGAATTGAGCGCCCGCAGGCGTTCCAGATCGATCAGCAGCAGCCCGTCGATATCGGCGATCAGCTCAATCTTCCCTTCTTTTGGTTCGGTGGCATGCATATTTTCACTCATGCAGAGATCCCGCAGAATGGCGGCGGCATCGTCCTCATGAAGCATATTCTCGTTGTTTTCCCAGATATAGATATGATCCTTGCCAACGCTCAGCAGAACAGGCACATCCTCCGGCTGGATAATATGGCCCTTGCGGAAAACGGGACCTTTCTTCTCGTCCTTGATAATCTGGGTAATGTCGTGGCACAGCATATGGCCGACGGATTCTTCTGTTTTCATCAGCTTCATGGCAGACTGTCCTTTCCGGAAAGTAGTTTCAATTGACGAATTGTAAACGAAAACAATTCGCTTTTCGCCATTATAAAGCCGCGGACAGAAAATGTCAACATTCTCTGTCCGCAGCTGAAGAATATACAGGCGCCGTTACGTCTCCTGCACGATGGGTGTAAGATATCTGGCGCAGAAGGGCTTGATCTTCCCATGGTCATATACATGCAGCGTGCAGGTGTGCAGCCGTTCAAGATTCAGATTCATCGCGTCCTGAAATGCCATGGCGGAAAGCGCCAGGCTGTTGTGCCGCAGGCGATAGAGGAAGGTATCAAAATCCATTTCCTCTGAGAAATCCCCCGCTGGTGCAGGCTCCTCCGGAGGGCACCTCCAGTGTCGGGCGACGTATTCGCGGTTGTCACGGGCGCAGCCGCGGCTGTGGGAGGAATGCGTGATGGAAGTGAGTGGACGCAGCGCGCCCGATGGTCCGATCAGGAAATCAGCATGAAAGCCGCACAGCGGATGGTCGCAGCGCGATGGCATGAAGCTCTCAAGCGGGATTCCCGTCTGGCCGCTGATATCCGCCATCAGCTGGTCAAGTGTATAGCGGTCGGAGGCCCCGGGAGTTCCGGGATAGCGGCCAAAATAGGAAACCGGCTGGAAGTGTATTCCGCGGACTGCCGGTACCATTGCCCCGGCAAAGGCAATCAGTTCGCCAAGGTTATCATCGTTGACACCTCTGACCACGGTTGGAACCAGCGTCACACCGATGCGCAGCTCTCCGCAGACACGGATGGCCTCCTTCTTGATTTCCAGAAGGGGCATTCCGCGCAGAGACTCGTAAATATCTTCGCGTGTGCCGTCAAACTGCAGGAAAACGATATCGAGCCGGGCCTCTTTCAGGCGCCTGGCATAGTCCGGATCCATGGCGAGACGGATCCCGTTGGTGTTCAGCTGAACATAGCTGCAGCCGGCCTCTTTGGCATAGCGCACCAGCTCGTCCAGATCGTCCCGCAGGGTGGGTTCGCCTCCGGAGAGCTGCAGCAGAGGCTGACCGCACTGCCGCACGATATCACGTATGGCGGCCTTCAGTTCATCCAGAGGAGGCTCTTCGATTCCTTCCCCGCCCCGGGCAAAGCAGAAACGACAGTGCAGGTTGCAGCGTTCGGTCACCTCCAGCAGCGCGCAGCAGGTGCCGCTCTCATGCTCACTGCAGATTCCGCAGTTTCCGGGACAGCAAAGAGCGATGCCTTCCGCGAGAGGCGGTACCTCCAGCAGCCAGGATTCCCAGTCCAACTTTCCCTGCCATACCGGCACCTGGAAAAAGCCATGCTCCGGGCAGCTTTTCTCCATCATCACACTGCCGTCTTCTGCCTGCATGAGCCGCGCGGGCAGATTCCGCAGGCAGACCGGGCAGACGGATCTGGTTTCACGAATCGGCTTTCTCATCCGACTCTCCCTCATCGTTTTCTTCCCCCAGACCGAAATGGTCTTTTTTGAAAATGGTGAGCTCCAGCTGATACCGGTCTGAGACCTGTTTCACTGCCTCGCCAAGGAGCCGGTCGAGGGCTTCGTCCGGGCAGACTGCGCTGGTATTCAGAATGACAGCCAGATCCACACAGGGGTTTTCAAAGCAACGCGGCATCTCAACAGGCCGGTTCACACCGAGAATATCCGCCTTCGCGAAATCCCCCTCCGGTCCCCAGGCAAGCAGCTTCAGATGCGGGAATTCGAAGCCCCCTTCACCTGCGGCATACTGAATCGCCTGCGCCAGATCCCGCAGATAGGCATTTCCGTCAAAATTGTTGCAGCAGACGATGGCGCGATATTGCAGATAGTATTCGCTCAGGCGGCCCATGGCGCCCTGAAGGTCCTCTGCCTCATAGTCGATATCCGGATGCTGCAGGGATGCCTGCCCCTCACGCAGAGCAAGCGAAAGCGCATCGAGACCTTCGCCGGTTTTCGCGCTGACGGCCAGTACCGATGCCTGCGGGTAATGCTGCCGCAGCCATGCCAGCGCCCCACCACACGTGTCCTGATCCAGCAGATCGCACTTGTTGAGCACGATCAAATCCGCCTCCCTGAGCTGCGCGTCCAGAATTACGCCCATTTCATCTGCCCTGCCTGCCTGCAGCAGGGCGGCATTGCGTGGCTCGATCAGAACCGTGAAGGGAGCAAGGTCAAACTGCCCGGGGTAGTTCTCCGCCAGACCGTGATAAACATGCTCCAGCGCGCCAACTCCAAAACCGGGGATGTCTGAGAGAACCAGCTCGCAGCCCTGTGCGTAATACTCTGCCAACCGCGTGGTCAGCACATCATGGCAGAAGCATATGCACTCGCCGGTGATCTGAGAAGCCCGGCACCCGCTCAGCTGAGCAAGCTTGTGATCAGCCAGTGTGACGCCCGTGCCCAGATCATTTGAAATCATGGCGGCCTTTCCGTAATGTGCCGAATAATACTGTGTTAACGCCATCATGGTGGTGGTTTTCCCCGCACCGAGGAATCCGCTGAAAACCGCGAACTTATTCATTCCTATCCTCCTGGAAGCTGCCGGATTGCCCGGTTAAGATAATCAAACAGAATTGCACCTGTATGATGTTATACCCATATTCGGCTTTTTTCAACTGAAAAAACATAAAACCATCCGGTATTCAGAAAATCATCCCCCACACAATGAAGATGAGATACCCATTTGCAAATTGTCTTTTTCATGGTAAAATAATCCGCACTGCTTACAGAAGAAGCCAGAGGAGTGCGTGAATGCGTTCGTTTATCCGCATTCAGCGGGAACGGCAGAGTAAAAGAGAGAAGAAACAGACAGAAATCAGAGCGATTTGCAAAGGAGACAGCACATGAGCGAATTATGCAATCTCAATCCCTTTAAAATGGGCTTTGGCCTGATGCGCCTGCCAAAGCTTGCCGACGGCAGTATCGATATTCCGCAGGTCTGCGATATGGCGGATCAGTTTATTGCAGCG
>CADBNC010000265.1 GCA_902795885.1 Oscillospiraceae bacterium | reverse complement strand
GGCGACATGAAGCTCAGACAGGTGATGATCAACATCCTGGGCAACGCCGTGAAATTCACCCCGGAGGGCGGCACTGTGACCTTCGAGATCGAAGATGTCGCCCGGATGGACAACAAGGCGACGCTGCGCTTCACCATCGCCGACACCGGCATCGGCATGAGCCGGGAGTACCTGCCGAAGCTCTTCGACGCTTTCAGCCAGGAGGACTCCTCCACCACGAACAAGTACGGCAGCACCGGTCTCGGCATGCCGATTACCAAGAGAATCGTGGAGCTGATGAACGGCACCATCGAGGTGGAGAGCGAAAAGGGCGTGGGCACGACCTTCTTCGTTACCGTCACGCTGAAGCAGGCAGACCACCGGAGCGTCAGGGAGAACGAGATCGAGCTGCGCCCCCACGAGATGAGCGTGCTGGTCGTGGATGACGACCGCATCGCCTGCGAGCATGCCCAGGTCGTTCTCGGCCAGATCGGCGTCAGCTGCGAGGTCGTGACCTCCGGCTTTGAGGCTGCGGAGATGGTGAAGATGCGCCATGCCCGCCGCGAGGACTACAACCTGATCCTGGTGGACTGGAAGATGCCGGGGATGGACGGCGTGGAGACCACGCGGCAGATCCGCGCCATCGTCGGCCCGGAGACCCCGATCATCATCCTGACCTCCTACAACTGGGAGGACGTCGAGGAGGAGGCGCGAAAGGCCGGCGTCGACACCTTCGCCGCCAAGCCCCTCTTCGCCGGCACGGTGATGGACGAGTTCCGCGAGGCATTCAAAAAGAAGAACGCGAAGCTGGTGCGGGAGACGGCGGATCTGACGGGCCGCCGCATCCTGCTGGCGGAGGACATGGCCGTGAATGCGGAGATCATGATGATGGTGCTGGCCATGCGCGAGATGGAGGTCGAGCACGCGGAGAACGGGCGCATCGCCGTCGACATGTTCCAAAAGAGCGAGCCGGGCTACTACGACGCGATCCTCATGGACATGCGCATGCCGGAGATGGACGGACTGGAGGCGACGCGGGCGATCCGGGCGCTGGACAGGCCGGACGCCAAAGCCGTCCCCATCATCGCCCTGACCGCAAACGCCTTCGACGAGGACGTGCAGCGCAGCATGCAGGCGGGACTTGACGCGCACCTGTCAAAGCCCGTGGAGCCCGAGATCCTGTTTGAGACGCTGGAGAACCTGATCAGGCCGTAGGAACTCCACCCACGCGCCGGGTGAAATCCGGGAACTGCCTGAACCGAAGCGTAAAAATCCCTCCGCCTGTGGGCGGGGGGATTTTTGCGAGGAAGGGGAGAGCAAGGGCCGCGGCGCCTGCGTCATCCCCGAAGCTGTGGCGGAAATCGCGGCGTTTTTGCAGATTTTGCCATTCTGTCCCTTCCCTGCCTGCGCGCTTTGTGATAGAATACAGTTACATATAGCTAACACATCAGTCAGGGGGCTCAGTATGCAGGGCAAAGAAAGCGAGCGGGACAGCGTGATCCTGCGCATGAATACGGCGGGCATCGGGATGAACCTGATCCTCGCGGCGGCAAAGCTGGTCGTCGGGTTCATGATCCACTCCCGCGCCGTGGTGCTGGACGCCCTCAACGGCTTTTCCGACATAATCTCCTCTCTGGTCTCCATGCTGTCGACGAAGTTTGCAAGCAGGCGCTCGGATCGGGAGCATCCTTTCGGCTACGGGCGGCTGGAATACATCAGCGCCATGTTCAGTACGGTCATCATCATCTGCATGGGCCTGCATGCCGCTTATGGGGCGATCCGGGAACTGACGAGTGCTGAGGTCGGCGCGCCGGATTACAACGCGGCCGTCGTGGTGGTCATGATCGTGTCGATGGCGGCTAAAACCGTCTATGGGCTGCTCTCCCGGAAAGCCGGAAAGCGGATCCGTTCCGTGGCCCTGATCATGTGCGGCACGGAGGCAATCGGCGACTCCATCGTCTCCCTTGCGATCCTGGTGACAATTGCGCTCTATCGCACGACCGGCGTCGATCTCGAGCCCTGGCTCAGCATCCTGATCTCCCTGTTCATCGTGAAGACCGGGGTGGAGATGATCCGCGAGTGCATCAGCAAGCTGTTGGGTTCAAGGGGCGATCCGGAGGAGTACCTGCGCGTCAAGAAACTGATCGCGGAGGAGGACGCGGTTCTGAACGTTTTCAACCTCGTGATCCACCGGTATGGAGAGGACGTGTCCATCGGCTCCGTTGATATCGAGGTGGACGAGACCATGACCACGGCAGAGACGACCCTGCTGGTGCGCAGGATCCGCCGCAGGGCGGAAGAAAACGGCGTCACACTGTCGGCGGTCGGGGTCTACGGCGCAAATACCCGCGATCCAAAGAGCGCCGAAATGTGGGACAGGATCCTGACCGTCGTGCGGTCACACAGCGAATTTCTGCGGGCTTACGCCTTTTCCTACGACGCGGCCCGGCACGCGGCGGCCTTTGTCGTGGTTCCGGATGCAGGGGTGCGCGACAGGCGGCAGAGCATAGCCGTGCTTGATGCGGAGCTGCGAAGCCTGTTTCCGGGCACCGACTTTGAGATTGAGGCGGCTCTGGAGCTGTAAGTCCTTTTCTTCCGCAGCAGGAAAAACACACGCCCGGCGGACTCTCCGCCGGGCGTGCGCCATTTCTCTTATAAATGCTCCAGCGCTTCCCGCTGCAGCCGCTTCCGGCGGCGCACGATGAAGTAGCAGAGCTCGACGGCGAAGCAGGCGATCCAGC
>CADBNC010000264.1 GCA_902795885.1 Oscillospiraceae bacterium | reverse complement strand
TTCATCTGGTTGAGGAGAATATTCCGCGCGTCATCGCCTTCACGGTGTGGCATGGCGAGCCAGATTTCATCGCAGGTGAAGGCAAGAATAGGAGCAAACATTCTGGTCAGAGTATCCAGAATATAGTAGAGCGCTGTCTGCGCACTGCGGCGCTTGAGACCATCAGGCGCTTCGCAGTAGAGGCGATCCTTGATAATATCCAGATAGAAACTGGACAGCTCCACAACGCAGAAATCATTGATCGCATGGGAAATAACATGGAATTCATAATCCTGATAGGCTGACTCGACCTTTTCAATCAGCTCATTGAGCATGGTCATGGCCCAGCGATCCAGAGGAAGCATCTCTTCCGGAGCAACCGGGTTGTTCGGGTCAAAGCCGTTCAGGTTGCCGAGGCAGTACCGGGCGGTATTGCGGAACTTCAGATAATTCTGGCTGAGCTGCTTGAAAATCTCTTTCGAGCAGCGCACGTCAACATGATAGTCGGCAGAACCGGCCCAGAGACGGACCAGATCCGCACCGTATTCGTCGATCAGCTCCTGCGGATCAACGCCGTTGCCAAGAGACTTGTGCATCTCACGCCCCTCGCCGTCCACTGTCCATCCGTGGGTAAGGCATTCCTGATACGGTGCGCCCTTGCCGAGCGCCCCGACAGCTACCAGCAAAGAGGACTGGAACCAACCGCGATACTGATCGCCGCCCTCGATGTACATCGTGGAGGGCCAGAAGCCCTGATCGCGCTGCATGGCAGCGAAGTGAGTGGAACCAGAATCGAACCAGCCGTCAAGGGTGTTGGTCTCTTTGGTGAAATGCTCTGCACCGCAGTGCGGGCACTTGAAGCCTGCCGGAAGAAGCTCGGCAGCGTCCTTTTCGAACCATGCGTTGCTGCCTTCTTTCTCAAAAACAGCTGCGACAGATTCAATGCTCTCTTCCGTGCAGACGGGCTTGCCGCATTCATCACAGTAGAAGACCGGGATGGGAAGACCCCAGCGCCGCTGACGGGAGATGCACCAGTCACTGCGCTCGCGGATCATGGCGCCCATACGCTCCTTGCCCCATGCGGGGAGCCAGCGCACATCTTCACAGGCGGCTATGGCCTCATCCTTGAAGGAATCAACGGAGCAGAACCACTGCGGGGTCGCACGGAAGATAATAGGATGCTTGCAGCGCCAGCAGTGCGGATAGCTGTGGGTGATTCTCTCTTCGGCAAAGAGCATGCCGCTCTCGCGCATGTCGGCTGTGATGACAGCGTTGGATTCTTCCACATTCATGCCTGCGTATTTGCCGGCATAATCGGTATGGCGTCCCTGATCGTCGACCGGAACAACCATCTCCGTGCCATATTGCATGCAGGTCTGATAGTCGACATCACCAAAGCCGGGCGCGGTATGCACACAGCCGGTACCGGACTCGGTTGTGACATAATCGGCCAGCATCATGAGGGATGTTTTATCCAGGAAGGGATGGCGGCAAAGCATGTATTCAAAAAAGCTGCCCGGGTGTGTCTCCACGATTTCGTACTCCGTAAAGCCACCCTTGGCCATAACCTCGTCCACCAGATCTTCAGCGAAGATATAATACTCTCCGTTGGAGGCCTTGACGACAGCGTAGCTGAGCTCTGGATGCACGGCGATACCAATGTTGCCGGGCAGCGTCCAGGTTGTCGTTGTCCAGATCAGGATAGAGACTTTGGACAGATCCAGGTGGCTGAGTTTCCCCTTATCGTCACAGATCGGGAACTTGACATAGACCGTGTTGACAGGGTCTTCGTGGTATTCAATTTCAGCTTCAGCCAGAGCTGTTTCATCATGATAGCACCAGTATACAGGCTTCAGGCCCTTGTAGATATGGCCATTCTGATACATCTTGCCAAAAACACGAACTTCATCCGCCTCAAACCCCTTGTCCATGGTGAAATACGGATGCTCCCAGTCAGCAACAACGCCAAGACGACGGAAGCCAGCCTTCTGGATATTGGCATACTTCAGAGCATAGTCGTGGCAGGCGCTGCGGAAATCTGCTGTGGACATGTCTTTGTGATTCAGCTTCTGCTCCTTGATAATGGCACTTTCAATGGGCATACCGTGGTTGTCCCAGCCGGGAATATAGGGAACCCAGCGGCCGCGCATCATATAGCAGCGATTAATAAAGTCCTTCAGGCACTTGTTCAGTGCGTGCCCCATATGGATATTTCCATTGGAGAAGGGAGGGCCGTCGTGAAGGCTAAAGAGGGGCTTTCCCTCATTTTTCTTAAGCTGAAGATTGTACAGGTCCATCTCATTCCAGCGCTTGAGCATCTCCGGCTCGCGCTTCGGAAGTCCGGCACGCATGGGAAAATCAGTTTTTGGAAGGTTCAAAGTGGTGTTGTAATCTTTTGACATGGTACTCTCCTGCATAACAAGGTGTGAATAAAGCCATCAAAAAGATGGAAATCAGCCCCGCAATCCGTGGATGAACGGCGGATCACGCGGGAATAAGACGGGGAAGCAGATACTGCGCGGGCTTCCACATGGGGAATGGAAAGCCTTCAGAGAATCGCAAAGCGGGGCATGCGCCGGTTATGCGCTGCCCCGCAGGAACCCCAGGGCCGCAGTCTTCAGAGGTTGAAAGACTGCGTGCTGCCCAGATTTCTGCGTTTGGGCGCGGGGGCGATGTCAAAATCAGAAAGATCCAGATCCAGATCCGGCTCCGGAGCGGTGGGCTTCGAAACCTGTTCTTCAATGGCGCGGACAGTCTCGTCCACGTCCAGAACATCCTCTGCTGCGGGAGCGGCTTCCTCTGCAGGAGGCTCAGGCAGCTGCATGTTGTCCTGAATGGCCTGGAGATTTTCGAGCTGTTTGCCGAAGAGATCCTTGGCACTTTCAAAGAACTTGCGAGTAACGCTCTGCGCATCGGCGAGCTTCTTTTCTTCTGCAGCAGTCAGCTCTTCAATGGAGCCAACACGGGCATTAACCTGACGCTCGGCATCCTCGATCATCGCAGCGGCGCGCTGACGGGCCTCGCTCTCAATCTGGACGGCCAGCTTCTGCGCGGAGAGAATAGCCAGATTGAGCGCCTCTTCGTTGGAACGGTATTCTTCAATCTTGTCGACAAGAACCTTCATCTTGCTCTTCAGAACGGCATTTTCCTTCTGTGCTGCGCTAACGTCCTCTGCCAGCTCTTCCAGAAAATCGTCCACGGAGGCCATGTCATAGCCATTCATTCTGGACTTTTCAAAAGTCTTTTCACGGATGTCCTGAGCGGTAATCATGCTAAAATCCACCTTTCAATGATAATGATACTGTCTGTGCCGGGGTGCCTGGCTAAAGCGGAAAGCCTCGGCCGGCGCTGGGATAATCGGATACGGCATATGCCGGCAGGTCACTCTGCTGATGTATTCTGCTCCGCTGCAGCGAGATCGCCCGCGCCAAGCACGTCAACATTCTGCGGAGTGACAAAATATGTTTTTGCGGAGATCGGGGTAATCTTCCCCTGCAGGGCGTATGCAATCCCCGAGAGGAAGTCCAGCAGACGACGGGCCAGATCTGTGGGAACACCTTCCAGTGTCATCACCACGCTGCGTCCCTGCAGCAGATGCTGGGCGAGATCGCCCGCTTCATCGAAGCTTCGGGGATTAAACAGAATCACCTGCTGTTCTGTCCCGCCAAAGCTTACAAGACGCTCACGCTGTGCGGGCTTTTGTCTGGGAGGCTTCTTTCTTCCAAGACCGGAAAACAGCCCCTTTGACTCTCTGGGCTGCTGAGGAGCTGAGATATCCTCGTCTTCCTCCTCTGCGGGTTCCGGCGTTTCACGCCCGGCGAAAGTGCTTTCAAATTCAAGCTGAGCCTCACTGGGGGCAGGCGCTTCGGTGGTGTCCGAGCCTTCGTAGAAATCGTCTTCGTCCTCATAGGGCTGCGTCAGTTTTCTTAATTCATCCATGAAGCCCATGGCGTTTCCTCCAAATTATGTATAATGCCGCGGGCCAAAAATGCCCGTGCCGACACGAACCAGGTTCGCCCCGCAGCGAACCGCTTCAGCATAATCAGCGGACATGCCCATGGACAAAAAATCCATGCGTATATTATCGTATTTTTTTCCGCTGTTGTCAACAAAAAGCTTTTGTAATGCAAGAAAAAATGGGCGGTTTTCTTCCGGTTTTTCACAGACCGGGGGGATTGCCATCAGTCCCCGAACCCGGATTGCAGGCAGAAGGGCGGCACGTTCAAGTGCTTCGGGGAGCTCTTCAGGAGAAAAGCCGGATTTCGAGTCCTCGGCGCCGATGTTGATTTCAAGCAGAACATCCTGCACAAGGCCGCGGTTTCCGGCAACCCGGGAGATTTCCTCGAGCAGCGGGAGACTGTCCGCGGAATGAATGAGCTCACACAGCCCTACTACCTGACGGACCTTGTTGCGCTGCAAATGTCCGATAAAGTGCAGCGGAACGCCATCATAAGCGCCCTGACCCTGTTTTTCCAGCATTTCCTGCACGCGGTTTTCACCGCAGATATCCACACCGCCTGCAATAGCGGCGCGTACGGCAGAGGCATCGTTCATTTTGGTGGCAGCGACAAGACGGATGCCTGCGGGATCCCGCCCGGCCTCCTCCGCTGCCCGGACGATATTCTCCCGGACGGTCTGCACGTTCCGGATTATTTCAGCTTCAGTCATATGCTTCACTCTCCTTCATTCTTACAAAGGCTTCGCACACGCGGTCGGCCATTTCTTCCGGGCTGAGCTCATCCGGACAGAGCCGCAGCGCATCCCCGTGGCGGCGAAACCAGGTCAGCTGACGCTTGGCATAGCGCCGTGTCGCCTGCTTGGTGATCCGAACAGCTTCTTCCTGATCCAGCTCACCCCGCAGAATCTGCATGGCCTGCCGGTAACCGATTGCCTGCAGGCAGGTGCTCTCCTCCGGGATACCGGCCTTTTCAAGCAGCTGCACCTCTTCCAGAAGCCCATCCTGATACATGCGATCCACGCGCTGCTCAATCCGCCGGTACAGCTTTTCCCGGTCGCGGAATTCCAGCACCGTATAAAGCGCGTCGAATGCCGGTGCCTGCTCTCTGGACTGTGCATCATGAGCGCTGATGGTCTCGCCGGTTATGCCGAAAACCTCCAGTGCCCGGATAATGCGGCGGCGGTCTCCGGGGGTCAGTTTCTCTGCCCGTGCCGGGTCTGTCTCCCGCAGCCGGCGGAGCATTTCCTCTCCACCCAGACGATCATAATCTTCATTCAGCTTTTTTTGCAGGGAACTGTCTTCACCGGAAAGGCCCGCAAAACGGCGGCCAGCCAGCAGGGCATCGATATAGAGCCCCGTACCGCCTGTTACAACGGGCACCCGCCCACGGCCGATAATGTCTTCACAGACAGCTGAGGCTTCCTCCACATAACGTGAAACAGAGTAGTTCTCCCCAGGCGGGAGGAGATCCAGCATGTGATGTGGGACCATTGCCTGTTCCGCGGCGGTGGCCTTTGCCGTGCCGATGTCCATCCCACGGTAAATCTGCATGGAATCGGCAGAGACAATCTCGCCGCCAAGGCGCTGTGCCACGGCGATGCTGAGGGCGGTTTTACCCGAAGCGGTTGGCCCGGCGATTACAATCAGCTTCTTCATTGCATCCACCGGCCTTATACAATGCGCTTGAAGAGACGGTCCAGCTCGCGTCGGGTAACTGTCACGGAAACCGGCCTGCCGTGAGGGCAATAGCGAATACGCCCGGAGAGAACTTCGGTGGTAATCCGCTCCAGCTCAAGTGCGCTTGTGTTCCAGCCCGCCTTGATGGCTGCCTTGCAGGCAACCGTATGCAGCAGTTCGTCTCTGGCAGCTTCCGGGTTTGGCGTACCGCCTTTTGCGAGATTATCGAGAATCTCATCAACAGCAGAAACCGCATCCTCCGGCAGAATATCCGAAGAGATCGCCCGCAAAAGCATTTCATCCCGGCCAAAGGGTTCCAACTCAAAGCCGAACTCCTCAAACAGAGCATGGTATTCTTCCAGCAGTGCCATGGCCTCCGGCGTAACGCGGAGCGTCTCGGGACGGAGAAGTTCCTGCGGTGCCGATTGTTGTCCGGCCGCCTTCAGACGGTCAAAATTCATTCTCTCATGAGCGGCGTGCTTGTCGATGAGAATAATCTTGTCACCGACTTCCACAATGATGTAAGTTCGAAAAGCTTCACCCACGATCTTGTGGTCAGCAACAGCGAAGTTATCAACATTTTGAACAGGTTTCTCGACAGGCATCTCAGACCGCAGCCCGGTTTGCGCCTCGGAAACTATTTCGAAAGGCCTGTTTTCTGTATGGAGATCGATCGGCTGAGAAGGCTTGACCGGATCTGTGGACATGAAGTAATCCCGGGATGTGCTCGAGGCGGGAAAAGTATTGCTGTCACTCTGTGCAGGGAATGCTTCATCCTGCTGCGGAAGAATCTCTTCGGAGAAAGAGGAGTCCCCTTCTGAGAGAATTGAATGCGGTACTGCGTGAACCGGTTCCCCCTGCCGGTGTGTTTCCGGCTGAAATGCGGGATCCCACAGGGGTTTGCCCGCAAGATCAGCGAAGGTCTGCTCCTGCTGAAAACCGCTGCCGGGCAGTACGGCCTGCCCCGAAGATGTATTCCAGGCAGATGTGCCTGCAGAAGGAATGCGGACAGCGGTATCTGCCCGATCTGCCGGCTCTTCTTTCACCTGACGGAAACCAGGAACGGCCTCGTCGCTTCCGTAAGAGTTTTCCGTGGAATCCGGGGAAGACGCATCACTGCCGGTAAGGCGGTTCTCCCGCAGCAGGGCATCCTGAACTGCCTGATGGACCAGGCTGAAGATCCGGCGCTCCTCCGTAAAGCGTACCTCCGTTTTTGCCGGGTGGACATTAACATCCACCGCGCCGGGGAGAATTTCCAGATACAGCACACAGGCGGGATAGCGCCCGGTAAGCAGGGTGTTCTTATATGCCTGCTCCAGTGCCGACTGCAGCAGCGCCGAGCGGATTGTACGTCCGTTTACAAAGAAATACTGCGCGCTGCGGTTGCCGCGGCCCAAAGCGGGAGAGGAAACCAGCCCACGCACGGCAAGACTCTCGTCTGTGCTGTAGACCGGGAGCATTGCGGATGCGCTCTCGCGGCCAAGAAGGGCGTAGCAGCAGCTTTCCATGGAACCGTCGCCGGGCGTAAAGAACTCCTCTTTCCCGTCTTTTATAAAGCAGACAGAGACGTCAGGCCTTCCCAGGGCACAGCGCAGCGCAGTCTGTACACAGGCGGAGGCTTCACTGCGGTCCGATTTCAGAAAGCGCAGACGGGCAGGTGTGTTGTAAAACAGATCCCGAACACAGATCATGGTACCCGCAGGGCAGCCGGTGGGCTCCATCTCCTGGATTTCTCCGGCAGTCAGGGTAATCCTGGTCCCTTCGTCATCTTCCGGGCGGCGGGTGAGCATCTCAATCCTGGAGACGGAGGAAATGGCAGCCAGCGCTTCACCGCGGAAACCCATTGTTGTGATGGCGTCAAGGCCGTTTTCATCGTGAAGCTTTGACGTGGCATGGCGCAGGAACGCGATGCCGGCATCTTCCGGTGCCATTCCGCAGCCGTTGTCCGTAATGCGGATCATTGTTGCACCGCCATTTTCGATTTCCACTGTGACCTGGCCTGACCCGGCGTCAAATGCGTTTTCCAGAAGCTCCTTTACCACTGAGGCAGGGCGCTCCACCACTTCGCCCGCAGCGATGAGGTCTGCAACATGCGGAGAGAGAATGTTAATCTGAGGCATGGGAGTCTCCTCTTCAATCATGAACATTGTCCCGATATTATACAGGTTTTCTGTTGAAAGTTCCATAGCTTTTATGATAATATTATTAGAACAATTTAAATTGGAACAGGAAGAGGGAATACCTTGAAATACGAAAGAACCAGTATCGCACCGGAAGAAATCAGCCGGCAGATTGCAATATGTCATACCCTGTTTGACAGGGTCACTGCGGGAGGCCGTCGTCCCCTTGCCATGGTTGACACCTATGGCTGCCAGCAGAATGAGGCAGACAGTGAAAAGATCCGCGGATATCTTGCTGAAATGGGTTATGGGTTTACAGGGGATGAATTTCAGGCGGATGTGATCGTCGTGAATACCTGTGCCGTGCGCGAGCATGCCGAAATGCGCGTTCTCGGGAATGTCGGCGCGCTCAACCACAGCAAGAAAGCGCGTCCCGGCCAGATTATTGCGGTGTGCGGCTGCATGGTGCAGCAGGAGCATATGACGGAAAAAATCCGCCGCTCCTACCCGATTGTCGATCTGGTTTTTGGCCCGCATGAGCTGTGGCGTTTTCCTGAGCTTCTGCAGCAGGTGATGGAACGGCACAAGCGCGTCTTCGCAACGGAAAAGAGCAGCGGCGTTGTGGCCGAGGGTATCCCGGAAAACCGCGATGGCCGGGTCAAAGCATGGCTTTCGATCATGTACGGCTGCAACAATTTCTGCACCTACTGCGTTGTACCCTACGTTCGCGGACGGGAGCGCTCGCGTCTGCCGGAACAGGTTGTGCAGGAAGCGCGGGAGCTGGTGGAAGCCGGCTACAAGGATATTACGCTGCTGGGGCAGAATGTCAATTCCTACGGGAAGGATCTTGGCCTTGATGTGGATTTTGCCGACCTGATCCGCGAAATCAACGCCATTCCGGGGGATTTCCTGATTCGCTTTATGACCAGCCACCCGAAGGACGCAACGGAAAAGCTCTTCCGTACAATGGCAGAGTGTGAAAAATGTGCCCATCATATTCATCTGCCGGTACAGTCCGGAAGCAGCCGGATTCTGAAGGCGATGAACCGAGGCTATACTCGTGAGCAGTATCTGGAAAAAGTGGCTATTGCACGCCGGTATATGCCGGATCTTGTCCTGACGACCGACATCATTGTTGGCTTCCCGGGGGAGACCGAGGAAGAATTTGCCGAGACCCTTTCCCTCTGCGAGGCAGTGCGCTACGATGCGATGTTCACGTTTATCTATTCCAAAAGAGTGGGGACACCGGCCGCCTCCATGCCGGATCCCTATACCCGCGAGGACAAGCAAAAGCATTTTGATGCTCTGATGGATCTTTCCAACCGTATCTCTGCAGAGAAGCACGCAGCGTACATCGGCACCCGGCAGCGGGTTCTGGTGGACGGTGAGACGGGGCGTGAAGAGTATAACCTCTCCGCCCGTACAAATGGCGGCCGCCTGGTGCACCTGCAGGCAGACCCCGCCCTCGTTGGGAGCTTTGTGGATGTAGAGATCGTGTCAGGCAATACCTGGGCGCTCTATGGAAAGGTGGCGCAGCATGGCTGAGCTGACCCCGATGAAGCGGCAGTACGCGGAAATCAAGCAGCAGCACCGCGACTGCCTGCTTTTCTTCCGGCTGGGGGATTTCTATGAGATGTTTGATGAGGACGCCGTCACGGCATCCCGCGAGCTTGACCTTGCCCTGACCACGAGAGACCGGAATGTGGAAGACCCGGAAGAACGCACACCCATGTGCGGCGTGCCTTACCACAGTGCCGAAACCTATATCGCCCGTCTGATTCAGAAGGGATATAAGGTCGCCATCTGTGAGCAGATGGAAGACCCGGCTCTTGCGAAGGGGCTGGTAAAGCGGGACGTCATTCGGATTATCACCCCCGGCACCGTGACAGAAAGCTCGATGCTGCCGGAAAAGCGCAGCAATTATATGTGCGCGGTCTGCCTGGGCGGCGATGCGAAGCATCTGGAGGCCGGAATTGCTTTCTGCGAACTCTCGACGGGTGAGTTCTGCTGTGCGTCCTTTTCCGAAAACGGAGAAGAGCATGTCCGAAACGAACTGGCCCGCTTCCTGCCGCGCGAGGTGCTGCTTTCACCTGCAGCAGCCGAAAATGAGAGCATCCGGGAGTTTATCCGTGATGAGCTTGGCGCCATGCCGGAGCAGGATCCGGCGCTTTTCGAATTCATGCCTGCAGCGGCAAGGCTGTGTGAACAGTTTGGTTTTGCGGATGTTGACGAGGCAGGCATTGCGCCTGCCACAGACAATGAACAGAGCGGAGGCAGCTGCGCTGTCTGCGCCTGCGGGGCTCTGCTGGGTTATCTGCATGATACGCAGAAAACCGACCTCGGGCACATCAACCGCCTGGATGTCTTCTTTGGCGGCAGATATATGGAAATGGACTTCACAGCCCGCCGCAGCCTGGAGCTGACAGAATCGCTTTCCGGTGGCGAGAAGAAGGGCAGCCTCCTGTGGGTGCTGGACAAAACAGGCACGGCCATGGGCAGCCGCATGCTGCGCAGCTGGGTTGAACGGCCGCTTCTGTCGGTGGCTGCCATCCGGCGGCGGCTCTCGGCGGTGGATGAACTGTACAGAGGGAATGTAACGCGTGCCGAGCTGATGCGCGCCCTCCGGGAAATCAGCGATATGCAGCGCCTCGTGGGGCGGACGGTATATGGCAGCGCGGGAGGCAGGGATCTCCGCTCTCTCGCCACCTGCATCGCGGTGCTCCCACGGCTGACAGCTCTGCTGCGTGAGGCGGAGAGCAGTGAGCTTCGTGAGATTGCTGCCATGGATGTGCTGGAAGATGTCCGTGAGGAGATTGACCGCGCTATCTGCGATGACCCTCCTTTTTCCGTGCGCGAAGGCGGGTTTATCCGGGATGGCTTTTCCAGTGAACTGGATGAACTGCGGCAGCTGCGGGATCACGGAGCTGAGCGGATTGCAGCGCTTGAGGAGAGAGAGCGGGAGACGACAGGGATCAAAAAGCTGAAGATCGGCTATAACCGGGTTTTCGGCTATTACATCGATGTGCCGAAATCTGCCGGAATCGAAAAGGTCCCCGAGCACTATATCCGCAAGCAGACGCTGGTTTCCAACGAACGCTATTTCACGCCTGAACTGAAGGAGCTGGAGAACAGCCTTCTGAATGCCCGTGAGCGCATTCAGTCGATGGAATATGATTTCTTCTGTGAGATCCGGGACCGCGTTGCTGCCCAGGTAACCCGGATTCAGCAGACGGCGGATCGGGTTGCGAAGCTGGACTGCTTCTGCGCCCTGGCGGAAACGGCCGTCCGCAACCGTTATACCATGCCCGAGGTTGATACCGGGCGCGAGCTGCGCATCGTGGAGGGCAGACACCCGGTTGTCGAGCAGACCCTGAAGGACGTGCGCTTTGTCCCGAACGACACCTTCCTGAACACGACCACCGACCGCCTTGCCATCGTGACAGGCCCGAATATGGCAGGTAAATCTACCTACATGCGGCAGACTGCCCTGATTGTTCTGATGGCGCAGATCGGTTCCTTTGTCCCGGCGAAAACTGCAGTAATCGGCGTGACAGACAGGGTTTTCACGCGCATTGGCGCATCGGATGATCTTGCCTCGGGGCGTTCTACCTTCATGGTCGAAATGAGCGAGATGGCGTCCATTCTCCATAATGCCACCGCCTCTTCCCTGCTGATCCTTGATGAAATAGGACGCGGGACCTCCACATACGACGGCATGGCCATCGCCCGGGCAGTTCTGGAATACTGTGCCGACCGGCGGCGCCTGGGCGCACGTACCATGTTTGCCACCCATTACCACGAGCTTTCGGATCTTGAAGGGCAGCTGGAAGGGGTGCGCAATTACAATATCACGGCGAAAAAACAGAATGGGAAACTGGTGTTCCTGCGGAAGATTGTTCCCGGCGCAGCCGACGACAGCTACGGCATCGAAGTTGCGAAGCTCGCTGGAATTCCCGATTCGGTGATCGAACGGGCAAGGCAGTGCCTGCGTGAGCTTACCGCAGCAGGCCCGCGGAAATCTGCAGAAGAAACAGCCGCCGGCGATATGAAGGATGGGCGCGGCGAGCGGGATACCCGGCAGCAGATCAGCTTTCAGGATATGCAGTCGGACGAGATCCGCGATACCCTTCGGAAGCTTGACCTCAATACGCTGACGCCTCTCGAGGCCATGAACCTGCTGTACACCCTGCAGAGAAAGGCAATGCAATGAACCCGAGGAACACAGAGCCGAAGAACAGCGAATCCCGCCGCCGGAATATGCCTCCGGAGGAATTCAGCAGCCGCATGTCCCGTGGAGAGATGATCGCCGTACTGGTTTATCTGCCGCTTCATGTCTGGCTGGTTCCGACGGTTCTTCAGATGATTCCCGCTGCGCAGGGGCTCTCCGTTGCGACAGTGAACCTGATTGCCTATGTTTTTGCAGCCGGATATATGCTGGCTGCTGCGTGGCGCTTCCTGCGGCGCGACTTTGACCCGCTGTGCGACCATCTGAGCTTCTGCATCGCCGAAGTGCTGATCAGCTACGGCATGATGCTGGCTTTTAATCTGATCCTCAACGGCATTTTTTCCCTTCTCCAGACCGGCGAGAACCCAAACAATATGATGGTTTATGACCTGGCGAATTTTGAGTATGGGAAGATCGCCGCTGCGGCCATGTTTCTTGGGCCGATTGTGGAAGAACTGATGTTCCGCGCAGGGATTTTCAGCCTCCTGAGGGACAGAAGCCGGGTTCTGGCCTATGCAGTGAGCATGCTGCTGTTTGCGCTGTACCATATCTGGAGCTATGCCCTGCAGGATCCTGTCTACTGGCTTTATCTGGTGCAGTATCTGCCGGTTTCCTGGCTCCTCTGCCGCTGCTATGAGCGATGCAACAGTATCTGGGGCAGCATTTTCCTGCATATGGTCATCAACGGCGTAACCATGAGCACCTGGCAGGCCATGGCAGGAATGTGACGGAGGTCGGTTATGAAACCTGAGCAGGTACCTTTCCCGGAGGACGGTAGCGCCCTTCTCACCCTCCGGCCCATTGCGCGTATTCGGACAGATTTCCCCTCCAAATTTGGCATTCCCCGGCAGGCCGGAGTTGTTCCGATGCTTCGCGGGACAGTGGTTTTTGAGCCGGAATACCGGGTGGAGGAAGCGCTTCGCGGTCTGGAGCAGTTTTCCCATATCTGGCTGATCTGGGGCTTTTCGGAAAATTTCGGCAGGGAATGGTCCTCTACCGTGCGCCCGCCGCGCCTCGGAGGAAACACACGGATGGGGGTCTTCGCCACGCGCTCGCCCTTCAGGCCGAATGCGCTGGGGCTCTCATGCGTGCGCCTGCTGGAAATACACCGGGCTGACAAGAGCGACCCCGATAATACGGAAGCACAGGGCCTGGTTCTGGAGGTCGCCGGGGCGGATATGATGGATGGTACCCCCATCTATGATATTAAGCCCTATATCCCCTATGCCGACAGCATTCCGGATGCCTCCGGCGGGTTTGCCCCGGACCCGGGACGAACGCTTTCCGTCCGCTTTCCGGAAGATCTGCAGCGGAAGGTCCCGGAGGATAAGAGAGAGAGCCTTTCTGCGGCGCTGGCCAATGACCCGCGGCCACGCTACCAGAGGGATCCGGAGAGAGTATACGGAATGAGCTTCGCCGGGCTGGAGGTTCGCTTCCTCGTAAAGGAAGGGGAGCTTACGGTGACCGAGGTTACACGCGCGGCTGCAGACGGAAAGGGAGAGACTGAGTGAAGACCATCTGGCGATATGTGAGAAAGTACTGGCTGTTTGCGCTGCTCGCGTCGGCATTTATGGTTGCGGAGGTTTTTGTGGACCTTCTGCAGCCTGATATGATGGCGCGTATTGTGAACGAGGGCATTCTCGGAATCGGTAACAACGGGGTTTCCGATCTGCCGCTGATTCTCTCCACCGGCCTGCGCATGCTGCTGGTTGTGATTGCGGGAGGCCTCTTCGGTTTTCTCTCCGGTATGTTCGCCAATATCACGGGGTATTCCTGTGCCAATGATCTGCGCAAGGGCTGCTTTTCGCGGATCATGTACTTCTCCTTTGGCCAGACAGACCGGTTTACCACCGGCTCGCTGATCACCCGCATCACCAACGACGTTGATCAGGTGCGCTCGCTGATCATGCAGATGATCCGCGGCCTTGTGCGCTGCGCCATGTTCTTCGTGGGCGGCACAATGGCCCTGCTTCGTCTTGATTTGAGCTTCGGCGTAATCGTAGCCTGTGCACTGCCGCTTATCCTGATCGACATTATCTTCGTCGTCTGGCGTACGAACCCGCTCTTCCTCCTCCTGCAGCAGTGCCTGGACCGCCTGAACAGCATGATCCAGGAGGACGTGACGGGAATCCGTGTGATCAAGGCCTTTGTACAGGAGGAAAGTGAGGAAAAACGCTTTGCCCGGGCAAACCAGGATCTTGTAAATACGCAGTTTAATGTGCAGATGATGCTCTCGTTTCTGCGCCCGGTGATGAACATCGTTTTGAACCTGGCGGTTGTGGGCATCCTTTATGTGGGGAGCGTGCAGGTTCGGGACGGCTCCCTCGCCCCGGGCTCGGTCATGGCTGCCATCACCTATATTTCTCAGATTCTCAACGGCATGATGATGCTGGCCATGATTTTCCAGACCATCTCCCGCGGGGCCACCTCGGCAAAACGCCTGGAGGAAGTGCTGCTCACGGAGGCGGAGCTGCATGAGGAAATACCGGCCGCTGACGAACTGCCTGCCGGTGAGGACAGAAGCCCTGAAGCCGTAGCGGACAGAAATGCCGCAGCCCCGGCATCCGAAACCGAAAGCCCTGCAAAACCGGGGACTGTGGTATTCGAGCATGTCTGCTTTTCCTACGGCGCAGACGACGGGCAAACCCCGCCGGGAAAAGGCAACCGTGAGATTCTGCATGACATCAATCTCTCCATCCGCCCGGGCGAGACCTTCGCCATCATCGGCTCTACGGGCTGCGGCAAAACATCTCTTGTTAACCTGATTCCCCGCTTCTATGACGCAACCCAGGGCCGCGTCCTCGTAAACGGGCGGGATGTGCGTGAATATCCTCCGGAGGAGCTGCGCGAGCGTGTGACGGTCTGCCTGCAGAAGAGCGAGCTGTTCTCCACGACCATCCGGGACAACATCATCGCCGGCAGAGCGGACGCTTCCGAAGAAGAGATGGTCCGCGCGGCCGAATCCGCCCAGGCGCATGGCTTTATCCTGGAGCAGCCGCAGGGTTATGATACGCCGGTTGCCGAACGCGGCATGAGCCTCTCCGGCGGGCAGCGGCAGCGCGTGGCCATCGCCCGGGCCCTTCTCAAGGGCGGGGACGTGATGATCTTTGACGACAGCACCAGCGCCCTGGATCTCCGGACAGAGGCGGCGCTCTATACGGCGCTGAGAAAAGACTATGAAGGCGTTACCAAGATTTTCATCGCCCAGCGTATCGCATCTGTCCGCAGCGCCGACCGGATTGCCGTCATGGACGGCGGGAGGATTCTCGGCGTAGGCAGCCATGAAAAGCTGATGAAGTTCAACAGGGTCTACCGCGAGATCTATGACTCGCAGATGCGGGAGGAGGAACAGGAATGAGTACAACGGTTCAGAGTTCCTCTGTGGCCCGGCAGGGCTTCCGGCGCGGAGGGCGCATGAACCCCGGCGCCCCGGTGGAAAAGCCAAAGGACGGGAAAAAGACCTTCGGCAGAATGCTGGCGTGGTTTCGCCCTGAATGGGGCTATGTGCTTTGCCTTGCCCTTGCGGTGCTGCTGGCGGTAGGTGCAAGTGTCGTTGGCCCAAGCCTGCAGAGCAGCGCCATTGACAAGATGGTTACCCGGGAGTTTGATAAAATCCCGCGCTTTCTGGGGCTGATGCTGCTGGCTTATCTTGCAAACGGAATCGCGACGCTGCTGCAGGGCTTCTTTTCCGCGCGGCTCAGCCAGCGGGTGATCTTTCGCCTGCGTGCGCAGTTGTTTCAGAAGGTAATCGGCCTGCCGATCCCCTGGCTGGACAATCATTCACACGGGGATGTCATGAGCCGGATGACCAACGATGCTGAGAATGTTTCGAATGTGATCAGCTCGTCGTTGTCATCGCTGTTTTCGGGCGTCCTGATGCTGATCGGGACAGTGGTTATGATGCTGCGTTACAGTCCTGCCCTCACGGGGCTTACCTGTGTCACCGTGGTGCTGTCTGTGGTGCTGACAAGAGTCATGACCAGAATCATGCGGCGCTATTATCTTCGCCGGCAGCAGCTGCTCGGCACGCTCAACGGCATTGTGGAGGAAAAGGTAAGCGCCTGCAGAACCGTCACGGCCTACAATCTGCAGAAGCAGGCAATCACGGAATTCGACAGCGCCAGTGACGAGCTTACCAAAACAGGCATCAGCGCTGATATTATCGGCAATGCCATGGGTCCGCTGATGAACATGCTCAACAACCTCTCCTTTGTCATCGTGGCTGCCTTCGGCGCCTGGTTTGCCCTGCGGGGGAGCATCTCGGTTGGCGTGATCTCGGCCTTTATTATCTATTCCAAGCAGTTTTCCCGGCCGGTGAACGAGCTTGCCCAGCTTTACGGGCAGATTCAGACTGCCGTGGCCGGTGCCGAGCGTATCTTTGAAATTCTGGATGCCGAAAGCGAGGACCGCAGCGGCGAATCAACCCTTCCCGTAACAGAAGGAACGGTGGAGTTCAGTCATGTGAACTTCAGCTATGTTCCGGGCAAACAGATTATCCACGACTTCAATCTGCGGGTGGAAGCGGGCAAAAAAATCGCCCTGGTCGGATCAACCGGCTCGGGCAAGACAACGATCGTGAATCTGCTGATGCGCTTTTATCCGCTGGACAGCGGCAGCATCTGCGTTGACGGCGTGGACATCCGGGATATCTCCTGCGATGTGCTGCGCGATTCCATCGGCATTGTGCTGCAGGACACGGTTCTGTTTACCGATACGCTCCGCAACAACCTGAAGTATGCCGACCACAGCATCCCGGACAGAAGCATGCTTGAAGCGGCGCAGAGCGCCAACTGCGACCGGATCGCGGATGCGCTGCCCGAGGGCTATGATACCGTGCTGACAGGCGCGGGGGCCAATCTTTCACAGGGGCAGCGGCAGCTTGTGACCATCGGCCGGGCGTTCCTCTCCTACCCCAAAATCCTGATTCTGGATGAGGCAACCTCCAGCGTGGATACCCGCACCGAGCGGGAAATCCAGAACGCCATGACCGAGCTTATGCGCGACCGCACGAGCCTTATCATTGCCCATTGCCTCTCCACCATCCGGGATGCTGACCAGATTATCGTCATGGATCAGGGGCATATCATGGAGACCGGAACCCACGACGAGCTTCTGGAAAAGCAGGGCTATTATTACCGCCTTTACATGACGCAGTTTGCCGGACAGGAGACCTGACGCCGGCGGGCGCGTCTGCAAGGATACAGATCCGCAGAAAACCTGGCATATGAACAGTGCGGGGTGTTCCCCGCAGGAAGGATGGGAACCCATGACTGAGGAAAGAACCTTCGATGAGAAGACGCTGAAGTATCTGCGCATGCTTTCCAGAAGCTATCCCAGCGTCCAGTCTGTCTGCACCGAGATTATCAATCTCCGGGCAATTCTGAACCTGCCGAAGGGCACCGAGCATTTTATCAGCGATATCCACGGCGAATATGAGGGCTTCCGGCATATTCTGCGCAATGCCTCCGGCTCCGTGCGGCGCAAGATTGACCAGGCGCTGGGGGACTATGTCTCCTCGGCGGAACGGGGCAAGCTGGCCGCGCTGATCTATTACCCCGAACTCAAGCTGCAGGAGCTGAAGGAGCAGGGGCAGCTCACGCGCGAGTGGTATACCCTGACGCTCAAGCAGCTGGTGGCGGTGTGCCGCATCACCACATCCAAGTATACCGCTTCGAAAGTCCGCAAGCTTCTGCCGGCCGACTTTGCGTATGTCATCACCGAGCTCATGACCACCGGCAGCAAGGACTTCAACAAGGAAGAGTACTATGGCCAGATTCTGGATTCCATCATCGACATTGACCGGGCCGATAAGTTCATCATCGCCATGTGCACGCTAATTCAGAGCGCTGTGATCGACCGGCTTCATATTGTCGGCGATATCTATGACCGCGGAGACAGCCCGCACCTCGTCATGGACGAGCTGGAGAAACAGCGGACAGTGGACATCCAGTGGGGCAACCATGATATCCTGTGGATGGGTGCCGCCGCGGGAAGCCGCTGCTGCATCACCAATGCCGTGCGCATCTGCCTGCGTTACAGCAATTATGATTTCCTGGAAAACGGCTACGGCATCAACATGCGGCCGCTCTCCCTCTTCGCGCTGGAGACCTACCTGGACGACCCCTGCGAGTGCTTCCTGCCGAAGAGCGACGCGCACAGCCCCTACGAGCAGCAGAACCGTTCCATCATTGCCAAAATGCACAAGGCCATCAGTATCATCCAGTTTAAGCTGGAAGGGAAGGCCGCCATGGACCATCCGGAATACGGCATGCAGGACAGGCGGCTTCTGGACAAGCTTGATCTGGAACGCGGCGTAGTCACCATTGCCGGTAAGGAATATGCGTTGCTTGACCGAAATTTCCCGACTGTGGATCCGAAAGATCCCTATGCCCTCAGCCCCGGCGAGCAGGAGGTGGTAGAGGGTCTGCGTGCATCCTTCCTCGGCTCGGAAAAGCTGCAGCGGCACATCGACTTCCTCTATGAGAAAGGCTCCATGTACCGCTACTATAACAAATGCCTGATGTTCCACGGCTGCATCCCGATGGAAAAGGACGGGACCTGCGCAAAGGTAGAGATCTTCGGACATACCTGCCAGGGCAAAAGCCTCTTTGATTACTGCGAGAAGATCGTCCGCCAGGCGCGTTACTCGCAGAACCCGGAGCACCGCAGCCGCGGCGCCAACTTTATGTGGTATCTCTGGTGCGGCAGCCGCTCGCCCCTCTTTGGCAAGGACAAGATGGCCACCTTCGAGCGCTATTTCGTCGAAGACAAGGAGACCCACAAGGAGATTTCCGACCCCTATTTCAAGCTCGCCTGCACCGATGAGGTGGCCGACATCATCCTGAAGGAATTCGGCATCACCGACCCGGAGGCGGTCATCATCAACGGCCACATCCCCGTCAAAATCAAGAAGGGCGAGAGCCCCATCAAGGTTCCGGGCCGCCTGGTGATTATTGACGGCGGCATGAGCAAGGCCTACCAGTCCGTCACCGGGATTGCCGGCTATACGCTGGTGTATAACTCTCACGAGATGTATCTGTCCGAGCACGAGCCCTTCTCTTCCGTGGAGGATACCGTCCGCAACAACGCGGATATGGAATCCCGGGTCATCCCCTTCAAGACCTTCTCCGAGCGCATTAAGATTGCCGGCACAGACGACGGGCGGGATATCTCCGACCGCGTCAAAGACCTCGAGATGCTGCTGGAAGCCTACCGCTCCGGCGCTGTCAAAAGCAAAAACTGAGCCCTCAGCCGAGAAGGCGGAAAATTTCCTTCCCGACGCCGGCGTCGCAGTTGGTTTCAACGGTGACGTCGGCGCATTTTTTGATCTCCTCTGCGGCGTTTCCCATCGCGCAGCCGCGCCCCGCGGCAAGAAGCATCCCGCGGTCGTTCAGGCCGTCCCCGAAGGCAACGCTGCCGGCGGGGTCGACGCCCAGCAGGCTGCAGAGCATCCGAAGCGCATTCCCTTTTCCAGCAAGGGCGCTGTTGAGCTCGATGTTGTTTGAGGTGGAGCTGGAGGCGGCAAGCGCAGGGAAGCGGGCGGCAATCTCGCCAAACTGCTGCTGCCGCAGCGCTTCGTCCTGCGGCCGGAAGTACGCCTGCATCTTCTCAAGGGGGCGGCCGACGCGGAGAATATCTGCCTTCAGCTCCGGGACAGGCTTGCGCAGCCTTTCTACCAGCTTGCGGATTTCCGGCTCGCGGCCGAAATAGGCATCAAGCCTCCCGAACATGCTTTCCGTCATATAACCGAAGCCATCGCGGTAGCAGTCGTAGAGAACCGGCAGCGAGTCAAAGTATTGGCAGACCTCCACCGCAAGGGCAGGGTCAATCTCTGCCCGGTGAATTACCCGGTCCTCCTGCAGATCATAGACCACGGCGCCGTTTGAAAAGATAAAATAGCGGAAAAGGCCGGTTTCCATCAGCTCGGCAGGCATGCCCTTCAGGATTCTTCCCGTTGCCGGCACCAGAGGGATCCCCGCCTCATGAGCGGCATAAAGAGCCCGCAGGTTATCCGGAGGGATATGTTTGCTGTTATCCAGCAGGGTTCCGTCCAGATCAAAAGCGATCAGCGTAACAGTCAAGGCTTTGTTCTCCCTTCGTGCAGAATGCACAAAAAGTCTAATACATGTATACACGCATTTTTTCATAACTTAATGCATTAACTCTTGCATTTTGAAAAATTGTGTTGTATTATAATACAGCATTCTTATTCAAGCAAGAACAGGAGGAACCAAACATGAAAAAATTACTTGCAGTTCTGCTCGCAGTTGTGATGGTCTTCGCACTGTCCGCCACGGCCTTTGCAGACGATGCAGCGCCGAAAGACGGCGGCAGCAAGGTAACCTTTACCACTGGCGGTGAAGCCGGTACCTATTATGGCTTCGGCAGTGTCCTGGCCCAGAAGGTCAGCGAAGTTACAAGCACGAATGTGACGGCGATCAGCTCCGGCGGCTCCGCGGCGAATATTGACGCTCTCGATATCGGCGATGCGCAGCTCGGCTTCAGCCAGTCCGACGTTCTGTCCTATGCCTACGCCGGTGAGCGCACCTTTGAAGAGCTCGGCGCAGTTGATACCTTCTCGGTTGTGGCGCCCCTCTACATGGAGCAGGTTCAGATTGTCACCCTGAACCCGGACATCAAGTCCGTTGCGGATCTTAAGGGCAAGTCTGTTTCCATCGGCGCTGCCGGTTCCGGCACCTATTATAACGCCATTGATATTCTTGGTGTCTATGATCTGACCGAAGATGATATCAAGCCCACCTACCAGTCCTTTGCCGACAGTGCCGAGGCCCTGCAGGATGGTCAGATTGACGCGGCATTCATCGTCGCCGGTGCTCCCACCTCTGCGGTTACTTCTCTTGCCGCCACCAACGCTGTCAGCCTGGTCAGCCTGGATGACGAGCACATCGATGCCCTGATCGAGTCCTCCCCCTTCTATGCCAAGGCAGTTATCGATGCTGATACCTACGGCATGGCCGAGGACGTCAGCACGGTTGCTGTAAGCGCGGTTGTTATTGCCGGCAACGATGTTGCAGACGTTGATGTCTACAATTTCCTCTACGGCGTGTTTGAGAACCTGGACGATCTGGCAAAGGTTCACGACAAGACCAACGAGCTCAGCCTTGAGTTTGCCTCTTCCTTCTCCGGTGTTCCCTATCATCCGGGTGCCGTGCAGTACTTTGCCGACAAGGGGATTGAGGTTCCCGCGGCGTAATCCGAATAACAATCCAAGCGACCCTTTGAGCAGGGCGTCGTAAAACCGGCGCCCTGCATTTCATTCTCAAGGAGGCGATGATCGCATGGCCGAGAAGAAACAAAATACCCGACCTGCCGAAGCGGAAATCGGAACCGCCCAGGATGTCGAAGAAATGATGAAAAAGTATGACCGCGAGTCAAATACGCGTATCTGGGAAGGGGTTCCGGGGAAGGTCGTCCGGTACCTCTGCGCTGCGTTTTCGGTCTACTGCATCTGGGTTACGCTTTTCAGCACCATGATGCCCGAGGAAAAGCTGAATCTGTTTCTCGGGATGGTTCTGATTCTCGGTTATATCAATTATCCGATCAGCAAGAAGCATGTCCGCGCAAACCACATGCCCTGGTATGATATTCTGATCATGGTAGCCGGTGCGATCCCCTTCTTCTACTGTGCGCTGCATGCGCATTCCATCATCAAGCTGGCTGCCCGCGTGACCCGGGATCCCAAGATGGTCATCATGGCTGTAGTGGCGATCCTGGCCTTTATGGAGCTCTGCCGCCGCTGCGTCGGGATCCCGATTCTCTGTGTGGTCGGTGTCCTGTTGGTCTATGCCTTTTCCAACGTCCGCTTTGGCAAGGTGATCTATGACCTGTTCTATACCACAACCGGCATGATGAGCACGCCCATCAACGTCTGCGCCAAGTATATCGTCGTGTTTATCATCTTTGGGGCCTTCCTGGAACGAACGGGGATATCAAACTTCTTTATCAGCCTGGCAAACTCCGTTGCCGGCTCCTCCTCCGGCGGGCCCGCCAAGGTCGCGGTCATCTCCTCGGCCCTCTGCGGCATGGTGTCCGGCTCCTCGGTCGGCAACACCGTCACGACAGGCTCGGTTACCATCCCGATGATGAAGCGAACCGGATACAAGGGCGAGTTTGCCGGTGCGGTTGAAGCCGCCGCATCCACCGGCGGGCAGATCATGCCGCCGATCATGGGCGCGGCCGCCTTCCTGATGAGCGAGTATATGGGCATCCCCTACGGGCAGGTTGCGCTGAAGGCGATTTTGCCTGCGGTACTGTATTTCACGGGCATCTATATCGCGGTTCATCTGGAGGCCCGGAAGCTCGGCCTGAAGGGCATCCCCCGGGACGAGCTGCCGAAGCTCCGCCAGCTTCTGCCGAAGGTTTATCTGCTTCTTCCGCTGGTGGTTCTCGTATGGCTGGTTGCCACAAATAAGCGCACCATGCAGTTTTCCGCCGCTGTGGCCATTGTGATCACGATCGTTGTAGGCCTTATCAACAATCTGGTCTCGGCAGCCACCAAGAGCGAGGACAAAAGCGATAATCTGACGGTCGGTAAGTTCGTCGACGCGCTGGAGGCCGGCGCAAAGAGCTGTGTCACCGTGGCGGTTGCCTGCGCTATGGCAGGTCTTGTGGCGGGCTCTATTACCTCGACGGGTCTGGCCTCCAAGCTGATCACCGCGGTGGTCACGATTTCGGGCGGGCGTGTGATGATCGCCCTGGTTCTGACGATGCTTTGCTGCATCGTGCTCGGCATGGGTGTCCCCACCACGGCAAATTACTGCATCATGGCCTCCACCTGTGCCCCGATCCTGATTACGATTGGCGTGCCTCAGGTTGCTGCCCATTTCTTCGTGTTCTATTTCGGCATTGTTGCGGATATCACGCCGCCGGTTGCGCTGGCTGCCTATGCAGGCTCGGCCATTGCCAAGGCGCCGCCGATGAAAACGGCCTTCAATGCCTCGAAGCTCGCCATCGGCGCCTTCATTGTCCCGTATATCTTCGCGCTGAACCCCGCCATGCTGTTTGTCGATACAACGGCGGTGCAGGTTGTGATGGTTGTGATAACCTCGCTTATCGGTATCTTCGGCGTGGCGGCTGCTCTGAACGGCTATCTGTACCGGCCGATGAATGTGCTGGTGCGTATCCTCTTTGTGGCAGGCGGCCTGCTGATGATGGATCCCACGACGATTACGGATATCATCGGGATTGTGCTTTTCGCCGCCGCATTTGCCTGGCAGTATACCACCGCAAAGCGCGGGAAGGGCGCCGCTGCATAACGGAAAACGCTTTACAGGAGGCTTTCTGAGACTATGGAGGATTCATCGCCGATTGTTGTGTTCGACTCCGGTTTTGGCGGGATCAGCGTGCTGAAAAAGCTGGTTGCCAGGATGCCGGATGAAAACTATCTCTATTTCGGGGATTCCGCAAACGCGCCCTATGGCCCCCGGCCGGCGGAAGAAGTGCGGAGGCTGACGGTAAGCGCCATCGATTCTCTCTGCGATGAGTCCTGCTGCGGAGAAAAGCGGAATGTGAAGGCCGTGGTCATCGCCTGCAACACCGCTACTGCCGCAGCGGGAGAATGCCTGCAGGCAAGGCTCGAAGGCATCCCCGTGATCGGCATCCGCCCCGCGCTGAAGCAGGCGGAGGCAGCGGGCTGCAGACACATTCTCTCCCTCGCCACGGCGGGGACGCTCTCCTCCGCGTCCTATGCCCGGCAGCTGGAAGCGCTCCGGCCGCAGACAGAGGTCATCTCGATCCCTGCGCCCGGGATTGTCACCTGGGTCGA
>CADBNC010000263.1 GCA_902795885.1 Oscillospiraceae bacterium | reverse complement strand
GAGATCATGATCAAGGCCTTTGAGATGGTCCGCCTCGGCGAGGAGGACGTGAAGAAGAAATTCACCGCCATGTACAACGCCTTCTGCTATGGGGCTCCTCCCCACGCGGGCATTGCTCCGGGCGTGGACAGAATGGTCATGCTGCTGGCGGGCGAGGACAGCATCCGCGAGATTATCCCCTTCCCGATGAACAAGAGCGCCCAGGATATCATGATGGGTGCGCCCTCCGAGGTTACGCAGAAGCAGCTGGACGAGCTGCACATCGCCATAAAGGGAGAGATCGAAGAATAATCCGGCGGCAGCCCGGCTGCTGCATATTTGCATACCCGTGCAGGCAGGCTGCTGAATCTCAACAGGTTCGGCAGCCTGCCGTGCAAATCCGATACGAAATGATTCAGGTGAGGTACAGCCATGTATGCCAATGTGAAAAGCGTCGGCGTAAACGGCGTCGGCGGATACCCGGTCGGGGTGGAGGTCTATCTCTCCGGCGGCCTGCCTGCCTTCGAGATTGTCGGTCTGCCGGATGCGGCCGTCCGCGAATCCCGGGAGCGTGTGCGTGCCGCCATCAAGAATAACGGTTTTCGCTTCCCGGTCAGCCGTCTGACGGTGAATCTGGCACCGGCTGACCAGAAAAAGGCAGGCACGGTCTATGATCTGCCCATGCTGGTGGGCATTCTCGCGGCCGATGGGGATCTCCGCGCCCCCGGGGACGACAGCGCCTTTATCGGCGAGCTCTCGCTCACCGGCGAGCTGCGCCCTGTCACCGGTGCCCTGCCCATGGCGGTGGAGGCTGCGCGCTGCGGCCTGCGGCATCTGTATGTCCCGGAGGAGAACGCCGCGGAGGCCGCCTTTGCCGGTGGTGTACGCGTCTATCCCGTGCGCGATGTGCAGAGTCTGATCCGCCATCTGCGCGGGGAGAAGCTCATTGAGCCTGCCGAAACTCCGGATATCACAGGGGATGCCCCGATGGTGCCGGATTTTGCCGATGTGAAGGGACAGGAAGGCGTTCGCCGCGCCTTTGAGATCGCTGCGGCGGGCGGGCATAATATCCTCCTGGTTGGGCCGCCGGGCTCCGGCAAATCGATGATGGCAAAGCGCCTGCCGGGGATCCTCCCGGATATGAGCCGGGAAGAGATCCTCCAGACGACCGAGATCCACTCCGTTGCCGGCCTCACGGACCGCGAGCACCCCATCGTCCGCACCCGGCCCTTCCGCGCGCCGCACCACAGCGTTTCCACCGCCGGCCTCGCCGGAGGCGGCATCAGGCCGCGGCCCGGGGAAATCAGCCTTGCCCACAACGGTGTGCTGTTTCTGGATGAGCTGCCGGAATTCCGCAGCGACGTGCTGGAGCTTCTGCGCCAGCCGCTGGAGGACGGGCAGGTGACCATCTCGCGGGCGTCCGGTTCGGTGACCTTCCCGAGCCGCTTCATGCTGGTCTGCGCCATGAACCCCTGTGCCTGCGGCTGGTACGGGCACCCAACCCGCCCCTGCCGCTGCAGCTATGCGGAAATCCGCCGCTACCGCAGCCGCATCTCCGGGCCTCTGCTGGACCGCATCGATATCATCGTGGAGGCACCTGCCCTGGAGTATGACGAGCTCCGCCGCAGGGCGCCGTCCGAGAGCTCGGAGGAGATCCGCGCTCGTGTAAACCGGGCAAGGGAAGTGCAGCGCCGGCGCTTCGCGGAGGACGGCAGCATGTGCAACGCCCATATGACCAGCGGCGATCTGCGTACGTGGTGTGCCCTTACCTCCGACTGTGAGGAGCTGCTGCGGGGTGCATTCGACGCCATGGGCCTCTCTGCCCGCAGCCACGACCGCATCCTGCGCGTGGCCCGGACCATCGCGGATCTCGCCGGCGCGGAAGAGATCGGCCCGGAGCATCTGGCCGAGGCAATCCAGTACCGCACGGTTGAGCTTATGGAATAACCCTGACACAGAAGCAGCTTCCAATAAAACAGAAGGTATAATAAAAAATGCACTTTCGCAGGCTGCAGCTTTATGATAACCCCAATAGTGGACTGTAATTATACCCTGGGGCAAGAAAATAGGAAAATCCAAAAAGAGTGGGGCAAATCCGGTTAACATAATACGACGGCAGGTCAGGTGAAGCTAATTGTGATATGCTCACCTGCCTGCCGCTATTCACTTGCTGAGCGCTCAGTAAGCTGTTTTGAAATCAATATTGAGGTGCGCCACAAAGCTTTGTAATGCTATAATGTGCCATCCTGACACAGGCAAGGTATAACTGCATGGATAAAAATCATTTTCTCGATACAACAGTCGGCGTATTTGCCGCCGCAATCTTCACCAACATGCTCTGGGGCAGCGCCGCCCCCTGCATCAAGCTGGGGTATCAGTATTTTCAGATTGCCGCAGATGATGTCATGAGTCAGATCCTCTTCGCGGGGGTCCGGTTTGCCCTTGCGGGCGTGCTGACGGTTCTTTTCGGCAGCCTGATCGAGCGCAGACCGCTCGTTCCCCACAGGGGCAGCGGCGGCATGATCCTCGCCCTGGCCTTCGCGCAGACAATCGTGCAGTATACCTTCTTTTATATGGGCCTGTCCAAGGCACCGGGCTTCAAGGGCTCGGTCATCAGCCCCAGCAGCGTCTTCTTCGCCGTCCTGATCTCCTCGCTGGTGTTCCGACAGGAGAAGCTGACGCTGCGCAAAATCCTCGGCTGCCTGGTTGGCTTTGCAGGTGTGGTGCTCATCAGCCTGCAGAACGCCGGGGGAGAGAAGGGCTTTCGCTGGGACGGGGAGGGCTTCCTCCTGCTGGCGGCCTTCTCCTACGCCTGCTCCACGGTGCTTATCAAGCGCTTTTCCGGCAGGGAGAATCCCGTAACCCTCAGCGGATACCAGTTTATGCTGGGCGGCAGCGCAATGGCCCTTGTGAGTGCCCTGGCCGGGGGAAGGCTCCTGGCGGCATCGCCGAAGGCCTGGCTGCTGATGCTGTATCTGGGCTCTCTCTCCGCCGTGGCCTACAGTCTCTGGTCCCTGCTGCTGCAGCGGCATCCGGTTTCGCGCATCACGGTCTTCAGCTTTGCAAATCCCGTCTTCGGTGTGTTCCTCTCGGCCCTTCTGCTGGGCGAGGGGAAGCAGCTGAACCTTCCGCTGTGCCTAGCCGCGCTGCTCCTTGTCTGCCTTGGCATCTGGATCGTCAACAGCGCTCACGGAGAGAAGCAGAAAGCGGAAAACTGAAAACAAAGCAAACAAAGCAGCAGAATACAGCGCCGGTGGAATCCCGCGAAGATTCCAGCCGGCGCTTTGCGCTTTTTCGGCAGTGCCGCAGCAGGAGCAGGGTTCAGAACTCCAGCTCCTTTTTGTCGAAGATCCTGATCGTTACAAACAGCACCAGACCCAGATAGACCACAAGCCCGAGAATCATCTTGCCGATGGCCATGCCGGCCGAGCCGAAGAGCAGATCGCTGAAGGCGTTGTCGGCAAGCCCGGCGTAGTGGAGCCTCTCGATGTGCAGAGCCCGGACCTGCGGGTTCAGCGAGAAGAGAAGTGCCGAGAAGGGCACCGCGATATACAGCAGCACCAGCGAGATGGCGGTGACGGGGATGTTGTTGGTGATATACAGGATCATGGTGGACAGCGCGATATATCCGACGGTCTTGTACACCGCGATGAGAATGCTCATGTAAAAGGCACGGCTGAGTCTTGGCGTGAAGCTGCAGCCCAGAGCCTTCAGCCCGAGGGAGAGAACCAGGGTGATGATCCCGTAGAGAAGGGCCGTCAGAATAACGGTGTCCAGAAGCTTTGCGAGAACAAGCTTGCTGCGGGTCAGGCCCCGGCCGATCACGCAGGACCAGGTCATCGACCGGAAATCATCCCTGTAGATCCCGAAGAGAATCATAAGGCCGATCACAAGCTCGGGCAGACGCAGCCTGTTCATCAGGCGGCTCACGGCCACGTACGGGTTTTCATCATACATCATGTAGGCGCCGAAGACCTGCAGGCAGAGAAACAGCAGGGACAGGCAGAACAGCACGATGACAGAGCGCTTTTTCAGAACTCTGCGGATATCCGCACGGATCAGTCTTCTCATAGCTCCAGCTCCTTTCTGCTGAAAATCAGCATGCTGACGGCGAGAAACACCGCGTACCAGACCAGCACAAAAAGCAGATGCTGCAGCCACATGTTGCCCGCGTCAAACTGCCTGCGGACGAGATCGGCCTGCCCGAGGAAGGTGACGTCATATACAGGAACTCGGGTGTTGGTCTGGATGAAGTTCAGCAGCATCCTGGAAAACGCCACCGAGAGCAGCACCGCCACAAGACCGACGGAGGCGTTCCAGGTCAGATAGACGAAGATCGCCGCAAAGGCCGCGTGGCCCACAACCTGAAGCCACGACGCCGCGTAGGCCGAGAACACCCGCAGAATCTGAACCCTCGTCAGCACGATCGAGAAGCGGTCAAAGGTGATCTGGTCCAGCAGCAGGAAAAACACATAGAAACCGAGGGACAGCAGAACGGTGTCGATGAATTTGGCAAGGATCACCCGCGACCGCGGGAGCCCCCGGCCGATGGCGGTCATCATCGTGCCGGAGTGCAGCTCATCTCCGTAAACGCAGGTGAAGACCGGCAGAATGACCAGAAAGGGGTAAAGAAAGGGGAGCGTAATCTCCAGCCCCTCGTAATAGACGTCATATTCGACCGGATCGGTGGCGATGCCGTAGATAAACAGCGCGAAAACGATCAGCGGGCAAATATAGAAGGTGGGCTTGGACAGGATTCTCCTCAGATCTGCTCGGATCAGGTGTCTCACTCTCTGCCACCTCCGACCAGCTTAAAGTAATAATCCTCCAGCGTGGAGCGCTCCTCAACCTCGCGCATGATCTTGACGCCGCCCTCTGTCAGAAGCTTTCGCGCCTTCTCCAGATCGTCTACGGCGATCTCTATGGCCGATTCCTTTTCGGCCAGGTCTGCCTTGGTGATCTCCCGCACCACAATGCCGTCGTTGAGAATGCCGAAGCGGTCGGCGGTGTTCTCCAGCTCCCCGAGAATGTGGGACGAAACCACCACCGTCATGTTGAATTCCTCACGGAAGCGCTGAAGCATGTGCCGGACATCGGCGATGCCCTGGGGGTCAAGGCCGTTGGTCGGCTCGTCCAGAATCAGAATCTCGGGGTTGCCGAGAATGGCGCCCGCGATGCCCAGACGCTGTCCCATACCGAGAGAGAAGGTCTTGAAGGGCTTTTTTACGTTCTGCAGCCCGACGATCTCCAGCACGCGGTCGATTTCCTTTTTCATCTGCCGATGCGGGATGCCCTTGACCGTGGCGTAGTATTTGAGATTCTCCCTTGCCGAGAGATAGCTGAAAAACCTGCTGCCCACCAGAAAGCCGATCTTGCTGCGGTTTTTGTACAGCTCTGCCCGGGTGCGGCTTCCGGCGATGGAAACGGTTCCGTCCGTGATCTCCGAGAGGCCGAGGATCATTTTGAAGATGGTGGTTTTGCCCGCACCGTTTCGTCCGATCAGGCCATAGATATCCCCGCGGTTAATCTGCATGTTGACGCCCTTGAGCACCTCGTGCTTGCCGTAGTGCTTCCGGATATCCTTCAGTTCTATAATCGCTTCACTCATATTCTTTCTCCTTTACCAGACTTTGACCCGCTTGCCTTCGGGAATAAACATGCCGTCGCCTTCCTGAATGTCATAGGTTTCGGTAAACTCATCGTACTGTGCCAGCGTGACGTTGATACGCAGATAATCGAGGGGATGCACGTCATGATCGAACAGATAGCGTTCATAGTCATAGGAAACCTGCCCGGACCATACCCTTGCAAAGTGCCGGAAGAATTTGTCGTAGTCGAAGTTATCCATCCGGGATGCCAGCTCCAGAACGGCCTTCATGCCGCCCATATCCGCCGTAGCCTCCACCTGAACCCGCATGCCGTCGTAGAGCCCGGAGGCCTGGAAGGGGGTCAGCCCGCTGTAGAAGGAAGAGACACTGATTGTTCTGTCGCCAAAGGCCGTCTGGTCCTCCTGCGGCAGCCAGCTGTTCTCGATCCCGTCCTTGTCATACCGGACGCCGCCCGCGTCAAAGCCGTGGGTGATCTCGTGCCCCACAACGGTCCCGATGCCCGCCAGCATCTCCTCGTCGCTCATCTCCGGGCTGAAGACCGGGTCGCCGAGGATCCCTGCGCAGATGAAGATGCCGTTCATGGTCGGGTAATAGAAGGAGTTGGTCTGCGTGGTGGAGATCATGGGCGTATAGGGATCCCAGCTGTCCAGATTCACTTCCTTCGCAGAGAGCGCCGCGCTCCTGCGGATGCCGAAGCCATGGACCGCCAGGGCGGCTTCAAGGAAATTGCCGCCCTCCTCCGCGGGGACAATGTTGAGATCGCTGTAATCGCCCCTGTCCGGGAAGACCACATGGATCTTCATGGCGTTCAGCTTCTCCAGGCACAGCGCTTTGCCCTCTTCGGAAAGCCAGGGCTCGCCGGAGAAAATATCCCGATAGACATCGATCAGGCCGGCGGTCATGTTGTAGAGCCGGTCATAGACATCCGGGCTGATATAGCGGTCCAGATAGGCCTCGTCCAGCGCTGCTTCCAGGGCGGTTTCTCCGATCTGCTCTGTAAAAAGCCTGTCATCTGCCTTCTGCTCCTCGCTGCGTTCATCGGGCTCGAGCTCGGCACCGCGGGGTGTTTCGATCCGATCAAAGGCCAGGGCGGTGTCCTCGTCCAGATAGCGGCCGAGGGCCAGCACATAGTTTACAACCAGCATGGATTTGATCTTCTCCAGATACCGGGAGCAGACATTGTCCACTGACTTCAGATACTGTGCGTCTGCCAGAAAGTTGCTGCAGGCCCCGTAGCCCCAGCTGTCCAGATAGTCCGTCATCGGGAAGGCCCCCTGAATATAGGCAATCTCCTCCCGGGTGAAGGTCATCTCCTCCTCTTCGATGAGAGAATCGTCCACCATGCCGGCGAGTCTCTTTTCAACCTGCCAGGTGTCATCGAGCATTTTCTGAATCTGCTCTTCGGTGTAGCCCATCTGCCCGAGGACCCAGGTGACCTTTTCTTCCACCATCACCATGTTCTCAAGATCAGCTTCATTCATGCTGAAATAGGCATCGGCAGAGCCATCCGCCCGGCTCAGGGTAAAACCGCCGCTGCCAAGCCAGACGAAGTAGGACGACGGGTCCACCTCCGAGCGGCCGGGTCCCTGCACCGATACCGGCGAGGCCCCCAGGGGGTTTGCCGCCGGATCCGCGATCCAGTCATACAGCTCCTCCACCGAGGCGATGCTCTCAATCGAGCGGATATAGGGCTCCAGCGGGCTGACGCCGAGGGCCTTCCGGCCTTCCGTATCCTCCGCCAGCGCCGCATACTTGCGCACTTCTTCGATGCCCCTGCCGGTAACGGAGCTGTCCGTCAGCAGGGCGCGCTTCCTGTCCGTCACCATGCGCGAGATGTTGATGATGGTCCGCCCGTCGCTCTCCCCGGACGCATAGAAATCCTGGTTGGCCGCGGCGGCGAAGTCATCCTTCAGGGACACGGCCGTATCCGCCGTGACATTCCCTCTGATGCTGGAATCGATCCATTGCGGCGCGTCTGAGCTCAGGCCTCCGCAGCCCGCGGTGAAAAGCGCGGCGCATGCAAGAAGCAGTGCCAGAATCTTCTTTTTCATTCGCGTTCTCCTTTTCTCATTCCGAAAGACCGGCGGAACCGGCGGCTCCGCAGAAGAATACATATATTTTACCAGAGAGAATGCCGGCTTTCAACCGAAAGCTGCGCCGGCGAAGATTTTCTATCTCTCTTTCAGCTTCCTGCGCGCCGGGGGAATTCTGCCGCCGCTGCCCCCGGACCGGGGCGTGGAACCCGCCCGGAAAGCTGCGCCGCGGGCAGCGAAAAATCGGAAGAATGTTTCGGATTTCTGTTGTTTGCCGCGCCCGTTTCTGTTATAATAAACTGTAATTTTCCGACGCGGATTCAGGACGGCCCAAGCCCGAAGCTGGAGAATGAAGGAGGTCTGGCAACAGATGAAAAGAATGGTGTCTGCGATCCTGTGTGTCATCATGCTTCTGGGCGTGCCCGCCGCTGCCTTTGCCGACAGCGCCGATGCCGAGAAAGGCCTTGCGGCCATTAAAGCGACCGGCTGGGCCGATACGATCGTCCTTCCGCAGGAGGAGAGCTACCTTTCTGAATGGAAAACGCTGTATGCCCGCAGGGCCTTCAAGGCACCCTGCCTGCGGGTGGAGCGCATCTCTCAGCTGCATACGGGCCGGCAGGTCATGCCCTATCTCTATGAGGGCACCGAAGTGACGGCGATCGCGGAGGAGAACAAAATGTCCTGCATCCTCTATCGCGGCAGCGACAACGAGCTCTATGCCGGCTGGGTCCAGAGCATCCGCCTGCTGGAGGATTTCCCCGGAGAGCAGTATACGGTCGGAGAGAAGCCCGACCGCGAGCTCTCGTTCCGTGATGATCTCACCGTCACCTGGTCGAAGAAAAGCTGGCTGACCACCCAGCAGAACTATTCGGTCCTTTCCGAACCGCTGAAGAACTGCGTGGGCTTCACGCTGGACTATCAGATCATTGCCGAGAATACCCCCAACTGGGACAGCATCCTCGGCCCCCGCAAAATCTATGTGAAGTCCGGTGACACCTGGACCGAGGTGGGCGAGTTTCCTTATTCGGATTTCGGCGCGGTGAGGGTGCAGGTCTGGCTGGAGAAGCCCATGGATATCGACGCCGTCGGCACCATTGCCCAGTGTCTGCGGCCGGATACCTTCTATTTCCGCCAGACGGCAACGGATTTTGCGCTGGAGAATGGGCCGGAGAAATAGTTTTACACACGGGTGGGCCTGTGGTAAACTGAAAAGCGGCAGTTTCGCCTGAAAGGGCGTCTGTATATATTACTGTGAAAAAGGAGGAAACGTCATGGACGGTGGAAGTAGTACCGGCAGCTCAGCAGGCCGAAGTAGACAGTGGAAACCGCGTTCCGTGCGTTTCCGTCAGAAAAAAGAATAACCCCTCGGCCTGCCTGCCGGGACTTCCTTGCCTGGACGAAATCCAAAAAAGGAGGTTACCCCGATGGCAGCACGCAATGTTACGGTCGAGAAGACGATCCGCAAGCTTCTCGAAGAAAAGAAGTACCAGACCCTGAAGGACGTTCTGGTCACCCTCGAGCCGGCGGATATCTCGGCCGTGTTCGAGGAACTGGATGAAGAGAGAACCCCGCTGCTTTTCCGTCTGCTGCCCAAAGAGCTGGCGGCAGAGACCTTCGCGGAGCTGGAGCCCGAATGGCAGGAGCTGCTGATCCGCGGCTTTTCGGATACCGAACTGCGGGAGATTGTTAATGAACTGTATGTAGACGATG
>CADBNC010000262.1 GCA_902795885.1 Oscillospiraceae bacterium | reverse complement strand
CGGTCTCCAGAACGAACTTCATACCGAACTCTTCGCAGGCTGCCTTCATAACGGCAACACGGCGGCTCATGGTCTCATAGGACATGTGGCGCGGGAAGGAGATGTGGACGAAGGTGTCGCAGCCCATCTCATGGGCGGTGCGGATCATCAGATAGCCACGGGCAACGAAGTCGTTGTTGGTGGTGAGATCAGCGGCGCTCTCGATGAGGGCGATGTCCTCGTGGGACTCACCTGCGATGCAGATGATGTCAGGACGTCTCTCCTTGATCTGACGGAAAGCCTCGGCAGTGCCGGGAACACCCTGGTTGACGATGATGGCCTTCATCTTCGGGTCGTCAGACATGTTGACGATGGTCTGGATGGTGGTCTCGAGCTCTTCGGTGAAGTTATCGGGATAGATGGCCAGCTTGACCATATCTTCGCCGTACTTCTCCTGGAAGGCCTCGGCACCGCGGCGGTCGTCCTCAGACTGGGATACGGAACCGGTGATAATACCGATGTGGTAATCCGCGTCATCGGCTGCGAACGCAGAGATCTGGCCGCAGGTAAACAGCGCAACGACCATCACAAGCGCGAGCAGGACAGAGATTGTCTTTTTCATGTTTTCCTCCTTATTATTCTGAAGGAGCTGCATTTCTGCCTCGGAAGCCCGGCTTCGGCGTTCCCGGAGGAACCCGGCTGCCGGAATCTGCCAGGGCACAAAATCCATACATCCTTCCTGTTTGGCATTCCGGTAACATGAAATCCCAAAATGCTAACACACTATACCACGATTTTCCCTGTATGACAAGGGTTTTTGTACCTGAAAATGCGGTTTTATGCCGCTATATTATGCCGCTTTCAGAACAATGGTGACTTCCCCGCCGAGCTCCGGCGCCTCATATTCGGTGCTGTCCTTCGCGTACCCGGCAGGCGGCTTGAGCAGATGCACCGTATAGTGGCCGGGCGCGCTGTCAAATACGGCAATGCCGTCCTCATCCGTTTTGCCCATCTGGCACATCTCGTCCGAGCAGAACTGGATCATGGCGCCCTCAACAGGATTCCCGTCCTCGTCCAGGCAGATGATCTGATAGCCGCTGTTTGCCGCAGGGGCTGCCTTCCCGCCGACCTTCATGGCGCCCGCCTGTGCGGAGAAGGGCCTTGCCCCGGCGGTGTTGCCGCCCTTCACCGTATCGCCGCCGCTGAGCAGCTCATGAATGGCCGTCTCATACTTGTCAACCATGGCGCCGCAGATCGGCGTGCCGACAATCTGTCCGTTCCGGTCGATGAAATAGCTGGTGGGGAAGCCGCTGATCTGGAAAAGATCGTCAAAATTCTCGGGGCTGCAGAGAGTGATATAGTTACCGCCGGCCTCTCTCATCAGCTGCTGTGCCTCGTCGATGTTCTCCTGGCTGTCGCTGTCCCAGAGCAGGCCCACGATACCGCAGCCCATGCTCCCCAGGCGGCTGTTGATCTCGGCAAGCTCGGCAAGCTCGCCCTTGCAGGCGCCGCAACCGGTCTCCCAGATATTCACCATGGTGATTTCATGCCGGGCGAAAAGATCAGCGCTGCTGATGCTGTTTCCGTCAAGGTCCGTGGTCTCGAAGCTCACCACATTGCCGACTGCCTCCGCATAAGGGTCCTCGGGCTCGCCATAGCTGGCATAGTAGATGATGTCATCCGCCAGCTCCAGGAAGCTCTGATATTCGTTGATATTGGCCTGGGTGAAGCCGTCCGGGTAGCTGTCCGTCCCGATGGCGGCATAATGGCTGTATCTTCCGGCTGTTGTCAGCTCATAGATATCGCCGGGGATCATCTCGGCAATCTCCGGGTCACTGGCCACCGCCTGGTCGCAGTCATCCCGCAGACAGATGAAGGTCAGATAAGGTGCATAGTTTTCCGCCTCGAAAACATCCGGATTGGGGGAATAAATCAGCTGGGTAAGGTACACACCGGACTTGTACCCCACCTCTTCCGCAATCAGGACCTCCACGATGCCGCCGGCCTCTCCCTCGCCGCAGTAGAGCTCAGACGGGATTTGCAGCGTCATCCCCACTTCGGGAAGCGGAAGCTCCACCACATCGCCATCCGTAAACGCGTCCGCCGATGCGCACACCGTAAGGGATGCCAGCATCAGAACCGCGAGCAAAACCGAAATCAGTTTTTTCATTGATCTCTCCCTTGGTTTTTCTGAAATCTTATTGAGTAAATTCTGCAGGCAGCGTATGTCTGTATTTTAATTCCCTGAGCGGAACTTTTCAACAGAAATATTATCTGCCACGGTCTTTTTCTTCTGAAAAAACAAGGAACCGGGTCTGTCCCGATTCCCTGCTGAACGCATATCGTCCTTTTCAGTATTTTTTGCCCAGAATCAGATAGCTGACCCAGTAAGCCACCAGGATCAGGCAAACGGAGTAGGAGAGAACCATGCGGACGGTCTCCTCACCCAGAATCGATGCCACAACCACGCCGACCGCTTCGACCAGGACGACAATATAGCCCGCCCAGGACCAGCTCTTCATCCGCAGGAACCTGCTGCGCTCGTCGCTGTATTCGATGTCGATTTTCTCCCTGTATTCCGCATCCTTTCTGTAGCGAATGTTGCGGATGCTCTGCAGCACGCCGACCGCGGTAAGACCGCCTCCCATCCCTGCATACAGGGAAGAATCCAGCACCTTGGCCACCGAAAGGACGATCAGCACGATCCCCGCAACTGCCCAGAAAATGCTCAGCGCCAGCCTTCTGTTGTTATAATACATGCTCATTCCTCCTCAAAGATAAACACTTCTTCGATCGTCATACCAAAAAACTTCGCGATTTTGTAGGCCAGCATGATGGACGGGTTATACCGCCCGTTCTCAAGCGAGCTGATCGTCTGCCTTGAAACACCCATCAGCCTGGCGAAGTCCTCCTGCCGAATGCCTCTGCTGTTTCGTATTTCTTCGATACGGTTTTTCATCCGATCACCACCTGTGTCGATTGTAAAGTTCGCTTTACATGCTGAGTATAGCACGTCTCCGCGCGGATGTCAAGCTTACTTTACATCCATATGTAATAGAATTCCTGCGGGTTCCGCTCCCGCTGGCTTGCGTCTGTCCCCTGCTCCGGGAACCGGGCCGCCGGTCCGTCCGTCGGCAGTGCAGCCCCGTATTCTTTCCGATATTGCAGCAAGATGCCGACTTATGGTATACTGGAGGCATTCAGAAGAAAGAGCGAAGAAATACGCTGAAAGGGGTGGTTTCTCATGGCCGATATTTTTGAATATCTGGAATGGCGTGCGGATGTGCCGCTTTCTGTTGCACCCTTCAATGATGTGGACAATCTTGTCCTGTCCGAGCTGGCATATACGGATTTTACCGGAATCGTCTCCCGGGACCCTGTCCCTCTCCCCACCGTCCATGAGCGCTTTTTTGCCTCACACAGCCGCGAAGAGCTGGCTGCCAATACCTCTTTTACGGCCAAAGCGCCCCTGCTGATGGATCCCATGGTTGCCGGCTGCAGATTCGGAACCATGCGCGTGTGCCACTATGTCAGCGAGCTTGACGCCGAAAAAACAGCCCAGATGTCGGCAACCACCTTCCTGCTGGACGACGGCACGGCCTATGTGGCCTTTCGCGGAACCGACAGCACGCTGATCGGCTGGAGGGAGGACTTTGACATTGGCTGCCTGACGGAGACAAGCGGCCAGCAGAATGCAGTCGCTTATCTGGAGAAGGTTGCGGCGGATCTGGACGTCCCCCTTCGCGTCGGCGGGCACTCCAAGGGAGGCAATTTCGCGGAATATGCTGCGTCCTTCTGCAGCGCCGGAACCCAGTCCCGCATCATTGCCGTTTATTCCAATGACGCACCCGGCTTCCGGAACGAATTGCTTGAGCTGCCCGGCTTTCTGCATATTCTGCCGAAAATCGTCCGGATTGTTCCCGACACGTCCATCATCGGCATGCTGCTCTCCCACAAGTCAAGGTTCAAGGTGATCAAAAGCACAGCCTTCGGCATTCTGCAGCATGACGGCTTCAGCTGGAATGTGAAAAGGGACGGCTTCGTGGAAGCAGAGCTGTCAAATACCGGGAAGTTTTTTGATCAGATTCTGGATTCCTGGATCGACGGAATGGATGATCAGACGAGGACCTCTGTAACGGACACCATTTTTTCCATCTTTGAATCCACCGGGGCGGATACCTTTCATGAGATGAGCCAGCAGAAGTGGAAATCGGCCGAGGCGATGTTCAGCTCTCTTTTCAAAATGCCCTCTGACAAGCAGGCGGAGCTGATCAAGCTCACCGGCAATCTGCTCAAAAAAGGCGGGCAGGCGATTCTCGATCAGCTGCCCGACAGGCTTCTCTCCTGGAAGAATCATGAACAGGACCCGTCACCCGCAGCGGAAAGGGATGATTAAAGGCTGCGCCTGCCGGAGAGCAGCGCAGCCTTTGTCGTTTTGTTTTGCGGTTTTCGAAAGCGGGTATTCCGGGATGGCTCAGGGGAAAAGCATCTGCGCAATGTGCCTGCCGTCGACTCCCCCGGCAAGCAGCCCTTCCAGGCAGTAGTGGCAGTAGCACACGACGGTTTTCGTCTGAAACTGTCCGCAGTATTCTTTCATAATCTGAACCTGCTCGTCCTGCGAATGCGGAATGAATTTCCCCACCGCGTCATCCACATAGTGCTTCGGGGCAAGCTTTGGATTGCGCGGCGGCTGCGCACGGTACAGGGAGCATCCGCAGAATTCCGTATGTTCATGATGTTCTTTAGCCTCAGTCCAGGCAATGTCCATTTTTTCCAATAGGCTTCGGACGGCTGCCTGCTCTGCCGTGCGTGTTCTCGCCCGCCAGCAGTCCTGGACGGTCACGCGCATTCCCTCATAGGAGGGGAACGGGAAATCCGCATCGCTGTCGATCAGCTCCCACAGCGAGTGAACCTGAACCTCTGGATGCATCTCTTCAATAATGTTGTTGCAGTTATGGCACAGGGAATAGACACTGTCCCCCGACTCAAAGGCACCGGAATCCGGAAGGGACGTCCACTGATCACGCAGCCGGCCAGAGGGCATTCTGTCCTCAAATTCCCTGATTTTGTATTTCGGCACACAGCATCGAACGATATTATATCCGAAGCGTTCTTTTACATATTGCTGAATTTTCTGGCTGAGCTCCGGAAATTGTGATGTGAATACACAGCTGGCAATGTAACTCGTGTTGCTCATATGGCGCTTCCTCTCTGCCCGTTGCTTTGGGCTTCCTGTCTGTTTTCGTTTTCCTCTGATCCGCTTCTGATTGCCCTGGTCGATTGATGATAGCCCCGGTCAGCTGGTATATTGTTTCCGGCGAAGCGAAGCATTCTTCTTTCCGGATTTTTCATTTTTCCCATTCTCTGCCATCGCTGGAAATACAGACTGGGAAAGCGCTGTGGTCAGCAGCAGTACAAGACAAATGACTGTGCGGAACATCTTTTTGTTTTTCACATTCAATTCCTCCTGATTGCTTTTCCCGGAACGAAATCCCGGTTTTGATCAGGAGTATAGCAGGGATCTGGTATATAGTAAAATACGGGATTTATTAGTTTGCGATCAGTTTATTATATAACAGCATTCAGATTTTGTTCGATGATCTCAATTGCTCTTTTCCATGTGCCATGTTATACTTTTTTCATCTGAGGGGAGGAACGGTACCATGGCAAGATTTACAAGTTTATCCAAAAATGAGATGGCCAATGTCTCTGAAGATTTCAAATCAGCCAGGCGCATTGAACAGTACCGCGTCAGCTCGCGCGCCCTTTATCTGCCCGAGGGATTCCGTTGGAAGTATATCCCTCTCGCCGATATCACCGGGGCGGAAGAATCCTTCCGCGTGATCAGCGCCGGCCACTGCGTGCCGATCCGGGAAAAGCGCCCGGAGCTGGATTTGGCTGTCGGCTCTGAAACCGTTCATATTCAGCTTGAGAAACCGGAGAGCATGCGGGAGCTTCTGCGCATTCTGCAGCCTTCCGGCTGACCGGCTGCCCGGCCTCCGGGGCCGGATTCCCTGATCCCCGGATCCGGGCAGGGGCGGCAAAGCGTGCCCTCCGCCCCCTTTGCTTCAGCTCACGCGGATTTCCACATCCCCGTTCAGATCGGTGCGGTATACCCTGCAGCCATATGCCTGCAGGGTTTCAAGCACCTCCCAGGTCGGGTGGCCATAGCTGTTAAAACGCCCGACGCTGATGACGGCGTCCTCGGGTCTCGCGGCCTCCAGGAGAGCCGGGTCCGTGGCGGTGCGGGAGCCATGATGCCCCACAATCAGAACCTCGAGATCCGGAAGCGCCGCGCGCTGCAGAAGCTCTCTCTCCGCCTTTCTGGGCGAATCGCCTGTGAAGAGCAGGTCAAAATCCCCTGACGAGACCAGGCTCATGATGCATCGCTCGTTCTCGCCTCCCTCCCCCGGGGGCGCAAACATCCGCAGGCGCAGTCTTCCGAGACCGCGCTCTTCATCTGCGTTCAGCTCATGCACGGCCGTCCCGTGGCGTGCGGCACTCTCCACAATCTGCGGCAGCAGCGCCTCATCATAGTCCGCGTCCGGCGAAAGCACAATCTCGCGCACAGGCATCAGCTCCAGCAGCATGGGCACACCGTTGGCGTGATCCTCATGCAGGTGGGAGAGCACCAGCAGATCCACCTCCCTCCGCCCGGCGGTCTCCAGCCAGGTGGCCGCGGTCTCCCCGGCATCGGAGAACGCGCCGATCCCGCCGCAGTCCAGCATCACGGTGGAATCCCCGCTGAGGACGCACACGCAGGCCCCCTGCCCGACGTCGAGCACCTCCGCCGTGACATTCCCCTGCCGGTACCGGGCCCTGGTCGTATGGAGGGAAAAGGCAAGACACAGCACACAGAGGGCCAGCGGAAGCAGAAAGCGGAAGCCGCTGCCCGCCCTTGTCCGCCAGGCGATGAAAACCAGCCCATAGCAAAGCAGAAGCCAGAGCAGCATCCCGGTGCTGCGCATGCCGATCAGGTGCCAGGGCAGCCTGCAGATCATCCTCGCAAGCCACATCAGATACCCCGCCAGCAGCTCTGTCAGAACGGCGGGAACCTGCGCCAGAAACGGAAGCAGCGCCCAGAGCCCGATGGTGGCATACCCCAGACAGAAGCACAGCGAAACCGCCCACAGGCCGAGAAGATTGGTCAGCGGAGACCAGAGCGCCAGCGTGCCGAAATGCATCACCGAAACCGGCGTAGAGGTGATCATCACCGCGAGGGACGCCCCCAGGACCCCCATCGGCACATGCAGGCGGCTCCCCTCGGGGATGTGCAGGGCGCTTTCCATCAGCTCCGTCAGGGGTGCGGCCAGAAGAATCATCCCCGCCATGGCGGCGAAGGAGAGCTGCAGGCTGATGCTGGCACAGCTGAAGGGGTTTGCCAGCAAAATCAGCGCGAGGGCAAAGGACAGGGACGTCGGTCCGTCGTTCTCCCTTCGGAAAACCGGCGCCAGGATCAGCACGGTCTGCATAACGCCTGCGCGAACAGCCGAAGGCGAGGCGCCGGTCATGAACACAAAAAACCATACCAGCCCGATCGCTACCGCAGATGAGGCCGGGCGCATGCCGAACAGCAGCTGGATCATCCCCACCAGAAACGCGATGTGCATGCCCGACACCGCCACCACGTGCATAAAGCCCGCTCCGCGCATGGAGGCGTAGAGCGGAAGATCCCCATAGAAATCCGCCTTGTCCCCCAGAAGCAGCGCCCGCATGAAAACCGCCGTGCGGGATGTGAAGATCTCCCCTGCCGCGTCCGAGATGCGCCTGCTGCACAAAGCCGCCAGACTGCGGAGACTGTGCCGCTGCCCCGCCCCCGTCTGAAGAGCACGCAGCGTGCCGGTCAGGTAGATATTCTTTGAAACGTAGCTGCCGCTGCGCTCCCCGCCCCGCAGATCCGCCCGGCGAAGCTTCGCCTCCGCCATCACAAGCTCCCCCGGCACAAGCCTGCCGGTCTGCTCCTGCCTGTCGTAGTCATACAGCATCACGTCCAGATACGGCCTGCTCTCCATACGCAGGTGTATCCTCGTACTGCGGTCGTATTTTTCGGGATATTCCATCACCCGCAGAAAGAAGCTTCCCTCGGCCCCGTCCAGATTCTCCGCCTGGCGGATGGTGCGGTTCCAGTGCAGGCAGTATACCCCGAGCCCCACGGTCGCACCCAGAGCGCAGAGCGCGAGGCGGTAAAGCAGCGCATGCCTGTCCCGGAAGAGAAACAGCACCCCTGCCAGCACGGCGCAGAGCACCGCCCCCGGCAGCAGTAGCCGCGGAGGCAGAAGATACCAGGCGAGAAAAACCGCAAGCGAGAGCGACAGCGCCGCCATCATCAGCTTCCGCATTTTTCTCCCTCCTTCCACCCGCGCGGCGGGCGCATTTGTATTACAGGTATTATACCGCATCTGCCCCATCTTCTCAACCGGAACTTCCGGATTTCTGCATCACGGGCTGGCAGGTTTCTCCGCCGCGCTGGACAGAGGCCGCAGAATCTGCTAAACTGAACCCGGAACTGTTATCCCCCATTGTCTGAGAGAAAGGCGGACCGCTGCATGAAAGAGTATCTTGACGTTGTGGACGAGACCGGCACGCCAACCGGCGAGATTGTGGAGAGGGCTGCCGCCCACCGGGAGGGCATCCCCCACCGGACCACACACCTGTGGCTGGTCCGCAGGCGCGCCGGCCGCGTCCAGGTTCTGCTCCAGAAGCGGGCCATGACGAAGTCGTTCCCGGGCTGCTATGATATCTCCAGCGCCGGACATATCCCGGCGGGGCAGGACTATTACCCCTCCGCCCTGCGGGAGCTGCGTGAAGAGCTGGGGATCACTGCGAAGGAATCCGACCTGATCTTCTGCGGCAATATGACCATTTTCTGGGATGATGAGTTCTTCGGCATCCCCTATCACGACCGCCAGTATACCAAGGTGCTCCTCCTGTGGGCAGACGTGGACGAGGGGGACTTTGTCCTGCAGAAGGAGGAGGTCGACGCCGTGCTGTGGATTGACCTGCAGGAATGCATCGACCGCGTGAAGGCAGGCACCCTGAAAAACTGTCTTTCTCTCGAAGAGCTGGCCATGGTGCAGGCGGCAGCCGGGGCCTCCGCCTGAGCAGAACCGGGGCCCTCTGCCGCTCCCCCGATTGAGCGGATAGCCCTTGACAAGCCCCTCCGCAGGCGTTAAGGTATTGATATGAAAAAGCAGTGAAAATACAGGAAACTGCGCCATATTTTGAAACGAGGGAGGACTTACGCATGATTCAGAAAGAAACGATCCTGTGCCGGTCGGATATGATCCGCTGTACCCTGTGCTCCGACGCGCCCTGTGACAAAGCCTGTGATGCCCTTGACCTCGCCGCCCTGCTACAGAGCATCTGGTTTCAGAACGAGCAGGCCGCTGTGGCGCATCTGCCGGAGACAAACCCCTGCGCTGCATGCCAGGCCCCCTGCATGCAGGCCTGCGTGCGCCCCGGCGAGGTGCCGGTCCGCGGGCTGATCACCCGGCTGTATGATGAGGTCAGGCCCGAGACGGAAACAGCCCTGCCGTCGGATGAAGAGCGCCTGCGCTGCAGCCTCTGCGGCGTCCCGCTGGAAAACCCCTTTCTGCTCTCCTCCTCCGTGGTTGCCAGCAGCTATGATATGTGCGCCAGGGCCTTTGAGGCCGGCTGGGCGGGGGCCGCGTTCAAGACCATCTGCTCCTTCGATATTCACGAGGCCTCTCCCCGCTACTCTGCCATCACCGGCGACAGCGGCAGCATCATCGGCTTCAAGAACATCGAGCAGCTCTCGGACCACAGCGTGGCGGAGAATATGGCGGTTTTCCGCCGGCTGAAGGCCGAATACCCGACAAAGTTCATCCTGGCTTCGATCATGGGGCAGAACGATGCGGAATGGGAAGAGCTGGCCCGCCTGTGCGAAGAAAACGGAGCCGACGCGATTGAGCTCAACTTCTCCTGCCCGAACATGGCAGAGGGCGGTCTGGGCTCGGATATCGGCCAGGTGCCCGAGCTGGTCGAGCGCTTCACCGCCGCGGCCAGGCGCGGTGCCGGGATCCCCATCCTCGCCAAGCTCACGCCCAATGTCGCCGCCATGAGCCCGGCCGCGGAAGCCGCCAGGCAGGGCGGGGCGGACGGCATCGCGGCCATCAACACGATCAAGAGCGTGGTCCGGGTGGACCCCCACACCTATGTCTCGGCGCCGGCTGTACACGGGATGTCCGCCTTCGGCGGCTACAGCGGCAACGCCGTCCGGCCCATCGCCCTGCGCTTCATCGCCGAGCTTGGGAAGAACCCCGCACTTGCCGGCATGCACCTGAGCGCCATGGGTGGTGTGGAAACCTGGCGCGACGCTTTGGAATTCATTCTTCTCGGCGCCGGCAGCATCCAGGTCACAACAGCCGTCATGCAGTACGGCTACCGGATCATCGACGACCTGAAATCCGGGCTGAATCTCTATCTGGCGGAAAAGGGCGTCTCCGGCATTGAGGAAATCCGGGGCCTTGGCCTGGAATCCATCAGCGAGACCACGGATATTCTTGAGCGTGACACGGTGGTTTATCCCCGCTTCCACCGCGACCGCTGCATAGGCTGCGGGCGCTGTGTGATCTCCTGCGCCGACGGCGGGCACCAGGCCCTCCGCCTTGACGAAGACCGCCGGCCGGTCCTCAGCGGCCAGCGCTGCGTCGGCTGCCACCTCTGCACGCTGGTCTGTCCCCAGCGGGCCATCACCCCCGGCAGAAAACGCGTTCCGAAACAGAAGGCATAAACAAGACCGAATAAGCGAACAGAACCCCGGACTGCAGGGAGCTTTCCTCCGCATTCCGGGGCTTTTTACGTGTGTGTCCGGTTCCGGTTTTCGGGTTTCGGGTTTCGATTTTCGATTTTCGGCTTTACTCCGCCGCGCCGGGCTGCTTCCCGAAAAACGGGCAGCGCCTTCCGATGCACTGGTTGTTCTGGGCTGAGTGCCGGCAGGCGACCTCGGGCCTTTCCATCTCAATGCCAAAGCTTTCCTTCACAAAATCGACCGCCGCAAGGATCGAGAGATAGGAATCCCGCTTGCAGCAGCGCGGCCCGCCGATCTCGCCGATGGCCGAAAGCGCCTTTGCCGTCATCCGGTGCGACATCGCAAAGGGCTCTTTCGTGAGCGGCGTTGACCCTGAGATGATAGAGACAAACATTCCCGCGCTGATGCCCGCCCCGCAGGCGCCCCAGAAGCCGCAGGCTCCCCCCGGCACGCTCTTCCCCCGGCTCATCATCTCCCGCAGGGTCGGGGCCAGGTCGATCTCCCCGCCGGCGTTCCTGTAGGCTGTCAGCAGGGCGGCGCCCACCATTACATGGTGTTCCGGTCCGTGCATGTGGCAGAACGGCTGCGCCATCATCTTCTGTATGATGGCCACCGGATCCCGGGAGGTCTCCGCAAGGCAGAGGCCCAGAATCGAATCCAGCCCCGCCATGTGGCACTCGCTGCAGACATAGTGCCCGTTGATACAGCGTGTCTTGCTGGCTTCCTTTTTGTGGCAGATGGCGCACTCCATCATCTCGTCCGCTTCTAGATATTCCAGCGGTGCCCTGCAGATCAGGCATTCCTCGTTTCTTTCCATCATCGGCTGGCTCCCCTTCCCCGGCTCTTTGTCTTTTTGGATCTGTGTCCGGATGGCTTTCCGCCTCTATGATATAGGACGATCCGGCTCCTGTCAATCGCCGGAGCTGTATGGCCGTGTGAAAAAAGGATTTAACAATTATTTAACTTGTGAGTAACCATTTTGCAATGTATAATAGTCGTGAACAGTTGTAGGCAGGTTTGGATCGGCAGAATCGAGGTTGCATGATGAAAAAGATGCAGAAACGAGCCGATAGCCAGCTTCAGCATGACTACGGCGCAAGAATTATCATTCCCAGAACCGGCGGCCGCGCCTGCCCCAGATGCGGGGCGAAGATCGGCGGAAGCGATCACTGCAGCGCCTGCGGCTATCCGCAGCTGCGCATGCCAGGATAAACAGAAGACGGAAAACAGCCCGGGGCTTTCAGGCTCCGAGCTGCTGTATTTTTCCGGTCTGTTCTGGTCAGAGGTCCCTGCCGGGACTTCTGCAGGGATCAGTCATCCCATACATCATACGGGTCGTAACGATCGTCCAGGTCATAGTAATCGTCGTCCCAGGCTTGATAGCCGGAATAGTTCCGGCTGTTCGGGCAGTTGGAGTTGGTGCACCAGCCATCGACCATGGCCCAGCCGCAGGACGGGCAGGTCTGGCTCCAGTCGCTGCCGCCGTCGTAGACGTCGCCCCAGTATCCGTCGTCGTAGTCATAGTCATACCAGTCGTCCACGTCGTCATAGGTCGGATAGGCGCCGTTGTTCCAGTCATAGTCGTACGGGGATTCCCACACATCGGGCAGGTCATAGATATCGTCATCGTCCAGAATGTAGGGGATCAGATCCGGGTCGGTATAGAGGCTCTGGATGATGTCCCAGTCGTCGGCGTCGATGTCGAAATCGATCTCGTTCAGATCGTCGGCGTCAAGGTCGTATACCCAGTTCCACCAGGGATAGGTCTCGACGATATCGGTCACGCCGCTGCCCAGCACATAATAGTAGTAGTCCGGATCATAGCCGCAGTGCGGGCAGTAATCACCGTAGACCGTGCTGCCGCAGATCGGGCAGGTCCATTCCACCGCCCACCAGTAGGGATAGGTCCGGTAGAAGGCTTCCAGATCGGATCTGTTCAGGGTATCGGCCCAGACATAAAGATAGGCCATGGTGCTGCGGACGGTCTGGCCGCTGCCCGTGAAGGTGCAGAAGGCGGCCCAGCCGCTCATGTCAGCCGAGACATTGGCAATGCTCAGCGTGGTGCTGTTTTCACCGGTGACAACGGCATTCGGGAAGGTGCTGCGGAACTTGGCGGCATCGCACACGGCGCCTGCCGGCGAGACAAAGCTCCACACAGCGCCCGTGCAGTTGCCGGCGTTGGCGATAAAGAGGGCGGTTTCGCCGGGTCTGTGGTTCTCATTGGTGGGGTTCTTCGTTATGGTGAGGAAGCCGGAGGTCAGCGCGGTCTGGTTTCCGCGCAGGCTGATGGCGCCGGTTTTGTCCCCGTTGAAGACCGCGCAGCTGTCCGCGAAGCGGGCGAGACTGGTGGCCTCCTGGGCCGTGAACCAGTCAAAGGCGGTAACGGAATGCTGCATCCCGGCGAAGGCGGTGTTCACATAGCCGAAGAACGCGTCCTCGGAGATGGTCTTCTTGTCCCTGTCATAGCAGGTAACCGTCACCTGGTTGTTCTCGCGTCTGAGCTCGCGCTGGGCAAAGGTGCCGTTCTCGAGGGTGCCGCCGCGCAGGGTGAAGCCGTTGAGGACGTCGTACTCCACGGTGTCGCTCTCGCGCACATATTCATGGACGATATAATACCAGGTGTTCGTGTCCTTGTCATAGACGGTCTCCGCGCTGTCTGTCATCAGGTTGGGCAGCCCCTGGGGGATCTTCAGTTCGGCAAGGCCCGAGCCGTCGGGGCTGATCTCCCACCCCTTCGCGATGCCGGAGATGGCGTTCTGCTGCGAATAGGCCAGAAGCTCCAGCCGGCCGTTATGATCCAGATCCGTCACGGCATAGTACCACGGGTTGCCACTTTCCGGCTGCTTCAGGGTGTTGAAGCTCGTTGCAATGTACTTCAGCTGCGTGCTGAGATCTTTTCCCTCTGTGCCGGCATCCGCGGCAAAGGCGCTCAGCCCGCAGGAGAGCAGAAGCACAAGAACAAGCAGGCTTGCAATGGTTTTTTTCATGTTACTGTTATTCCTCCTTCAGGACACTTCATTCCAAAAGCGAAAACAGACCCTTTCTGTTTCCGTGCAGCGCAGTCCGCTGCCCTGTTTGTTACGGGCGTATTATACCACAGTCTGTGCGTTTTCACCACAGCTGTCGGATGATCTTCAGAAAAATTAAAAAAAATATACACTGTGCCGATATGGCGGGGTTTTTGCCGCTTTAGGGGTAATCTTAATAAAATACAAATATATGATTTTATTCCGAAGAAATAACTGATAATTGCTCAGT
>CADBNC010000261.1 GCA_902795885.1 Oscillospiraceae bacterium | reverse complement strand
AGGTGCTTCTGCTTGCGCATGGTGACCGCCAGCGTGTGATAGCCGTATTCATTCAGCGGAACCGCGACAAGGCTGCAGTATCGGGTGCTGTCCCCTGTCTGCAGCAGGACATTGTCCGACTGCAGACGCCCACCGTCCCAGTGATCCGGTGACCAGTCGATCCCCGGCAGGATATTCCCGATTCCCGCTTGCTTCAGACTATCCTGATCCATCTGCAGCAGATCTTCTGCGGCCTTGTTCATCCAGATTGGCTCCCGGTTCCGGTCCAGCACCATCATGCCGTCCAGGCTGTTATCCAGCAGTGCCTGCATCATCTGGGTGTTGTAGGCGTTTTTGATCTGCGCCTCAATATTCCGTGCAGCTTCCTGTACCACGGCAAGTGTGTGCGGGTTCACGTCCTTATAGTCGCCCGAGAGATTGATGCAGCCGAGCACGCCCCCGTCCGGGCTGTGGATGGGCGAAGCTGAGCATGTCCAGGTATGGTGCGAGGTGCAGTAGTGCTCCGGGCCAACCATCTGGATGGCCATGTCATAGTCCAGCGCCACACTGATGGCATTCGTGCCGACTTCAAGATTGCTCCACATGGCCCCCGGGACAAAGCGCAGATCCGTGCAGCGGGCAATCATCTCCGGCGGGCCGAGGATCTCCAGCAGATATCCCGCTCTGTCTGTCAGAACGATCAGGAACTGCGTCTCGCGGATAAGGTCAAACATCTCGTGCATGATGGGCACGGCGATATCAAGAAACAGCTTGTTTTCCTTTCTGGCGCTGGCAAGAATCCGCTCATCAATATGGCGTCCCTCGCCGCCGGCAGGGTTCACTCCCGCCGCCTTGCATTTGCGCCAGGATTCGGCTATGGGCTGCCGGATTTCAGGGCTCATTTTGTCCTCGAAGACAAACTGCGCCCAGAGGTCTGTCATTTCAGAGAGGTTCATTTTCCATCTCCTTCTTCCAGCATCAGGCTTGCAATCTCCCCGGCAGAGATGCTCCCGAACACCGGTGTGAGGTCAGCCGCTGCAAGCGCCTTCTCCAGTTCCTCCCGTTCGAGGCGCAGGCCGCGAAGCGATGCGGCAAGTGCGGTCTGGGGGGCCATTGCCATAAAATCGCCGTAAAAGACAATATCCCGGATTCTCCCCTGATGCACGTCCATACGCACCTCCAGGCTGCCTCCGTCAAAGCGGCGCTTTCTCCGTACTGCATAATCCGGGCTGCGTCCCCAGGTCCAGTCCCAGCTGCGGTATCTCTCCTCCGCGATACGCCGGATCTTCGCCAGCTCTTCTTCCGAAAGCGAAGCTCTCTGCATTCCCTCCGGCGTAAGCTCCCGGAGGATCGCCTGCCAGAATGTCTGCAGATCTGTCCCTTCGGGCAGGCAGTCCCGCAGCATCCCGACCCGGCTGCGCACGGATTTTGCGCTCTTGGAAGTAAACTTGGAAGGGTCAACCTGCAGCGCGCCCGCGATCATCTCCGGATCTGAATCGAAAAGCAGCGTCCCATGGTGAAGGATTCTTTTCCCTGCAATCCGCTGCGCCACGCCCGAGACCTTTTTCCCCCCGACAAGAATATCATTCCGGCCGGCGCTCTCCGCCTCGGCCCCCATCGCCCGCAGTGCCCTGCAGACGGGTTCCGTAAAGCGGCGGATGCTCAGATTCTCCGTATCGCCTGCATCGGTAATGAAGGAATAATTCAGGTTCCCGAGGTCATGATAGACCGCACCGCCGCCCGTCATGCGCCGCACAACGGTGATGTTGTGCGCCTCGACGAAGGCACGGTTCACTTCTTCTTCGGTGTTCTGGTTCAGGCCGATCACCACCGTGTTCGCATTCTGCCACAGAATCAGCCAGTCGTTGTCCTTTCGATTCTCCAGGACATACTGCTCGAAAGCAAGATTATAGCAGGGGTCCGTTGACCCGGTTTCCAGGTATTGCAGCATGTGCTTACGCCTCCCAGCGGACATCAAAGGGTTCGTTCAGTCCATCAGGGCACAGATCTGCCCTGCCGCGGCCTGCAGATCATCGCTGCTTATGCGTACATCGCAGAAGTCAGACTGCGCACGCTGGGCCGCCGCCACGTCCATCCGTGCACTCAGTTCAAAGGCACTTCGGCAGTTCGGCCGGTAGCGCTCCTCCAGGATCCCTGTGCCGGAAGGCTCCACATACACGCAGACCGCCTCCGGCATGTTCTTTTTCAGCTGTGCGGCGCGGGCGATATCCAGATTCAGCAGGACATTCTTCCCTGCGTCCAGCTGCTCCTTCACCAGACGGCGTGAGGTGCCGTAATCATTCCCGGCAAACTCCGTAGCCTCCAGCAAATCACCGGAGTCCTTCAGGGCGTTCCAGCCCTCCAGATCATAGAAGAAGAACCCGACACCGTCCTGTTCTCCTTCCTTCATTTTTCTCGCAGTAACGGGAACCACCGTGGCGAGATCGTCTCTGCGGCGGAACACCTCGCTGATAATCTCTCCAAGCCCTGCCCCGGAGGGTCCGGAGACAACAAACAGTTTCTTCTGCATGGTCATGGTTTTCTCCTTTGTGCGGCAGAAAAGCCCCTCTGCCATGCGGCGAAGGCTGGCTGTTCCCGCCCGTTTCTTTTGTCTATTATATGCCACCGCCGGTTAAAAGGCAAGAGCAGATCCGGATTCCGGGTTCACTCCCGCGGCAGGCTGCCTCCCATGCCGGGGCCGCACGGCCTTCTCGTTGACTTTTTCTTTCCGCTGTGATAAACCTGTATACACTGTATGGACTCAGCCGCAGAGGCTTGTTTGCAAGTGAGGAAAAGCCATGAGTAAAATAAAGGTACATGTTCTGCACTGCGGGACCATAACGGTTTCCGAAAGCGTGCCTTACGGCAATAAAATTGACCTGCTGAACACAGGCCGGCAGCTCTTTGATTCGGACAGGAAGCGCGTTACGCTTCCCGTCTGCTGTTATCTGATCGAGCACCCGCACGGTCTTCTCCTTGTGGATGCCGGCTGGTGCCGCGGGGTAAGCCCGAACGGCATTTTTGACCGAAAGGCCGCCGCGAAACTCCTCCCCGGCTACCTGGTGAACTTCTATCACCCTGTTCTGCCCGCCGGAGCAGCCATCCATGAGCAGCTGGAAGAACGCGGCCTGCGGGCAGAAGATCTTGACCTCGTCATGCTGACGCATCTGGACCCGGACCACGTCGCCGGCGTGCAGCATATAACAGGAGCGAAACGGATCATTCTCCCGGAGGATGAATACTTCTGGGCCTGCCGGACGGTGTACAGGGCACGCCAGCCCTGGTCTCTCTGGATGGATTACCCGATCGAGCGCGTATACTACCGTGGCTCTCCCCTTGGCTCCAACCGCTGGGCTATCGATGTCTTCGGCGACGAGAGTGTTATGATGGTCAATCTCCCCGGGCATACCGACGGGATGGCCGCCGTGCTTCTGCGTAACGGCGGACGCTTTCTTCTTCTCGCGGCGGATGCGGCTTTCTCCCCACGCAACTGGGAAGAGGACATCACCCCGGGCTTCGGCATGTTCCGGGACCGACAGCTGGTCTCCCTCCGCTGGGTGGGACAGATGGCAGCGGAGCCCGGCTGTGTCGGCGTTCTCTGCAGCCATGATCCGGCCGTCGTGCCTCAGACCATCCTGTTCTGATCGTCCCTCCTGATGATTACAATCCCCTGAACCTGCAGCTTCATTGCCGGTTCAGGGGATTTTTCATGATATCTGTGCTGTCTTCTGCCCTGTTCTCATGCGAGGTTCAGGCCGCGCTTCAGGCAGAGCACCGTGGCCAGGTACAGGACCGCCGCCTGCACGAGTTCGCTCAGCGTCAGCCACCACAGCATTCTGGAAAGGGTGTTGAACAGCAGCGCCATGGACTCGGCATAGAGGAATTCGTTCTCGCTGATTTGCGAGAACCCCGCCATGTTCAGGCTTGTGGTCATCAGGCTGAAGGCTATGCTGATCAGGACGAAGAAAACGATACTCAGCAGAATTTTGTGCTTGTTGAACATATGTCCCATCGCCATCGCCGCATAGAAATGCAGGCAGGTGCAGACCGTTCCCAGCAGGGTGCAGACCGCGCCGGCAAGGAAGAATTTCCGGAATGACGCAAGGAGCCCTTCGCTGACGATCTGACTCCAGATCTCTTCCCAGTCAGAGGAAAACTCTGCCATCAGATCCACCAGATTTGTCCTGCTCAGCACCAGGCCGAGAAGGCCCATAACCAGGAAGATCACGATCCCTGTCACCAGGAACCAGACCAGCGCCACGATCAGCTTGGACCAGACCAGCTCGTGCACGCTCACCGGGAGCGTAAACATCAGATAGCCTTCATCCTGCAGAAGATTCCGGTAAAATCGGCTGATCATGATAACCACCGTAACCACACCTGCTGCCACTACACCGATTCCGAAGAGAAACTCGATCATCCCCATCAGGAAGCGAAGTACCGGCACATCGGTCACGCCATTGATCAGGCCAGAGCCTGAGAGGCTCGCCAGAAACGCCAGCACAATCAGTGCCCCGAGCACCGGCAGCATGATCCTGCCCGTCGCGCGGAATTCCTGCTTCAGCAGCTTTCCTAACATCTGAACACCTCCCGGAAATACTGGTCAACGCTCTTCCCGCTCTCCTCGCGGATCTCATCCGTCGTCTTGTGCAGGAACACACGCCCGTTGCTGATAAACACCACTTCATCCAGCACCGGCTCCACATCCGCAATCAGATGTGTCGAGATAACCACCGATGCCTCAGGGTTATAGTTGCGGATGATCGTCTCGAGGATATAGTCCCGGGTAGCCGGGTCGACGCCGCCAATCGGTTCATCCAGCAGGTACAGCTTCGCCCGTCTGCTCATCACCAGGATCAGCTGGGCCTTTTCCCTGGTACCCTTGGACATCTCCCGGATGCGCATCTCCTCCGAGATATGGAGCTTTTCCAGCATCTCCAGCGCACGTGGCCGATCGAAGTCCGTATAAAAATCCTCAAACAGATCCAGCAGCTGCCGCACATTCATCCAGTCAGCCAGATACGGTCTGTCCGGCAGATAGCTTACGATGCGCCGTGTCTCCCGGCAGGGCTCCATCCCGGCGATGCGGATCTCTCCGCTGTTTGGGGTAAGAAGCCCGTTTGCCAGCTTCAGCATCGTGGTCTTGCCGCTTCCATTCGGCCCCAGAAGGCCCACAATATGCCCCGGTTCAATCCGCAGGCTGACATCGTCCAGGGCCGTTGTAGATCCGAAGCGCTTTGTCAGCATGCTGCATTCAAGTATTGCCATGTTCATCCTCCTTTTCCCCCTGCGACACGCGTTCAGAGGCTGCTCCGCCCTTTCGGGAGAGCGCTTCTTCCAGCAGCGAGACAATCTCTCTCTCCGGAAGGCCAAGCTTCCCCATCGCCTCAAGAAAGCTTCTGATCTGCTCCTCCGCAAAACGCTTCTTGGTCTGCGCGATCACCTGAAGATCCTCTGTCACAAACCGGCCGGATGTTCTCTGGGCACGAACCATGCCCTCTCTCTCCAGCTCCTGCAGGGCGCGCTGCAGGGTGTTCGGATTCACCCCGGCCTCCAGTGCCATATCCCGCACCGATGCCAGCCGTTCCCCCGGCCTGTATCTGCCGGAGACAATCTCCATCCGCAGCTTTTCTGCCAGCTGCGTATAAATCGGCTGGTCACTGCGAAAAGACCACTCCATCGGGCACCTCCTGTTCTCTGTGAAATAGACTGTATCGTTGTGTTGCTGTCTTATGTGCTTAATACAGTATCACAGTTTGTACTTTCTGTCAATACCTCTTTTGGTCTTTTTCGCAGAAACATCCTCCCAGACAGAGAAGCCCCCGAAGGCGCAGCAAATCACTGCGCCTTCGGGGGTCCTGTATTCCAGTCCACGGGGGTTTCTTTATTGTCAGCCTCCGCGGGTTGAGGTTGTTTTTTTATTCATGTTCCTCCGGCAGGTACCACCAGGAATGAAATTCATACAGATAGGTACGGGAACCCTTCGGCATCTGGGTCAGCGCATTGAATACATTGAGGTAGTCCCCTGCGCCGGACACAAGGGCCAGGCAGCCCAGCGAGCCCAGCAGATTCAGCTGCGGGCAGATCAGATAGATGCCATAGGGCACAAGCCCGAAAACGATATTCGGCAGCAGGGACATGAAGATAAATCTGCCCTTGCTCATGCTCTCCGGCCCGATCACGAAGAGCATTCCCTGCTTCAGATTCTGATACATGTACACATCCTCTTTGAAGCAGATTGCATGGAGAAATTCATGCGGAACAAGAATGGCAAGATAGAGCAGCAGCGCCCATCCGTTCCAGAAATATCTGGAGCGCCAGATACCAACAGCGGCGAAAACCAGAAACAGCACCAGTGCGATTCCGTTTGCGACAAGGCCCAGGGTTCTGGAATTCTCCGGTTCACGGAAGCGAACAGCATTCGGAACTGGCTCATGTCCCGGCAGAGATTTGGGATCACCGTTGTATTTTCCGTTATAGTGAAATGTCATGTTTTTCTCCTGTTTTTTCCTGTTTCATTTCTCTTCGACAAAAATCCCCGTCAGTCTGGGGACGCGGAAGCGATCTGTAAACAGATCGCATTTGCACAGCAGCGAGTAGAAAACAGGAAAGCCCTGTCCGCAGAGGGATTCATAGTTTCCCTGTCCCTTCGCGAGAATCACATCCGCCTGGTCGATTGCCTCCTTCGCGCAGTCCGGGAGCATCTCATAGATTGTCCCGGCGACGGATGATCCGTTCGAGACAATCTCCGCCAGCTCATCGATCCGGACATAGCGGGCGTCTTCCTGCGTCACATCGTTAAGCACCTCTTCCCCGCGGACAAGTACGCTGAGCTTCATCTGCGGGTATCTTCCTTGCAGCTGTTCCAGAAACAGCCTGTCAAAAACAATCTCACCACAGTTGTCTGCAATCAGCAGAAATCTCTTCGCGCTTCGGCACGCCCCGGCAAAGGCTTCATACGCCGGCAGATCCCTTTCTGTCAGGCGTGAATGATCCAGCAGCGCCAGGAAGGTGCTTTTATCCACATGGTTCATAGCACCGAAGTCAATATAATTCCCAGTTCTGGCAAAGGCGATTGAGGCCGCCAGCGGGTCATCGGCCGCCTCAATCCTGAGCCTGATATCCTCTTCCAGCGAGAGAGCAAGATCGTTGTACCGGCGCTTGATGTCCCTGTATGGTTCTGCCCTGCCGAAACGCTGCTCGTAGGCTTTGTTGAACAGATACACCATGTATGGGGCGGTGTCGCTTTCCTTCCTCTCTGCGAGAATCCGCGTCACGAATCCAAGGTATTCCGGGTCGTCCGTTTTTTGCCGCTGCTTGTCGAGCAGGCATGCGGCACAATGTTCATTGATTCTCATATTCTTTCGGGGAGACCTTTCAAAGCCGGACAAGTCTCCTTTTCGTCTTCCTTTCCCTTCAGGTGAGAAGCATCATAAGGCCTTATGCGTTATGCTTCGCCTTGAAAATCTCCAGAACTGTCTCGAAACTGTCTCTGGCGCTGTAGGAGGTTCCGCCGTCCCTGTTTTCCCCTGCGACTGTAGAGAAGGTCATGGTGTTTTTCTCAATGAAGCGGTAGAAATCCGAGGTCGCTGTCGCGTCCTTCTCAAGAGGCGACGGCTTTGCGGAAGCGAAATCATCCATCAGCAGGGAACCTGCGGGATGTGTTTCCGGATCCATGGCATCAAGCCGGTTCATGTAGTTGAGATAACCTCTGCAGAAGGCCAGCGATCCCGGATCTCCGGTATATTCCTGCAAATACCCGTCATAGCGTCCTTTGATAAAACGTTTCGTGAAATCTGCCGTATCCATGTAAGCACCGCCGGAGATTTCACAGATGACCTCATCGAGTGTGTCGCCGCAGTGCAGGCGACACAGTATTTCGCTCAGGCCTGCCCTCAGCTTTTCGCTGGAAATGGACGCAATTTCACCGCTGGGGTCAAAGGTCACCGCGCCGGCGCCCTCCAGATCGCGGCAACTCAGATCCGCCAGGTACAGGCATGCCATATAGCCGGTCACATAGATCGCTGCGGTCACCTGCCCGTCTTCATTCTCTTCCGCAGCTGATTCCAGGTCATACCGGTCCTCGCCGGTGCCTTCCATATACCCCATGCAGCTGACCATGCGGCACAGCTGCTCATCCGTGCATGTCTCGAGGTGCTGCTGCGCTTCGGGGTCATAATGGTAATCGCGGAAGAGCTCCAGGTCTGCCGGATAAATATGCCCGACACATCCCGCCAGACCTTCTGTAAACCAGTTTGGGAACGCGGTTTCTTCCAGCAGGGTATTCCAGTTCTCTTCCGTCATCTCTTCATCCTCAGAATAAAGGAAAGATGGAAAATCAGTATAGCCGGACATGCCAGTGCGGTTATAGTCGTCCATAAAGGCGTGGAACAGCTCATGGCAGAAGATGGTATCCAGGCGGGTACGGGTCTCCCCATCCAGATCCAGCCTGGCATAGCCTGCCCCGCCCTCTTCAACCGTGCTCAGGGATTCCGCATCTACACAGATCATGTACTTGAATCCGCTTTCGTCCTCTTCATAATCCATCCCGCCGGCAACGTATGCATAGGCATCGGGCGCCACATCCTCGTGCTCCGCAATGCCGTCCTGGTCACCGGTTCCGTAATAGATATACAGGCCGATCTCTCTCCCGATCCCGTCATTTGCCGCCGCGTCCTGAAAGCAGGGGAAGCTCTTGATCAGAAGATTCACGGCCTGCGGTTCGATGGACGTCACGATCAGATCAACCAGCGTCTGAAGCTGCTCATCTCCGAGAGCCTCCTGTGCACTCTGCGAACAATAGATATCAACAAGGCGGAAAGGATCCTCCTCACCCGCAGGATCCGTATCCGTATCAAGCGCATACGCCCGGGGATTCCCTGAGAGCAGGCAGACGCAGAGCGCAAGGGCTGTCAGCTTCGCTGCAAGCCGTTTTCCAGCGCCGAAATTATTTTTCATCCCAAATACCTCGTTTCGTTCCTGATCTGCGCTATTATAATTCTTTCGAGCCGTTTCGTCCAGACCGGTTTTCCGCAGGATGCTTTTCCATGATCACAGAATACCATATAGTCCCTTTTCGATCCTCCGCGTTTTTGGACACATCCATGGTTTCCCGTTTTGCACGCTGATGGCGGTTCCACGCCGAAGCCCTTCATCAGGTTGAGGGTGCAGGTCAGTGCAGGTCATACACAAAACTCCTCTATAGTCCTTTTTTTGAAAAAATCGCCCTAAAGGGGGTTTTTAGGGAGACCTGCACTGACCTGCACTTTTCAGAAATCTGTCTCCTCTTCCGCCAGCCGCAGCTTTTCTTTTTCTTTCTTCAGACTGAGGGTGACGGTCGTTGACGGTCATATACAAAACTCCTCTATAGCGGTTTTTTCTGAAATAACCGCCCTAAAGGGGGTTTTAGAGGAGACTGTCAACGACCGTCACCCTCCAGATACGCCAAAACCCCTTCAGCAACCAGCGCAATGCCAGGCTGAAGGGGTTTGGGAATAAGTCGGGCGAGATTACTTCAGGCCGTACTTCTTGTTGAACTTGTCCACGCGTCCGCTGGTGTCAACCAGTTTCTGCTTGCCGGTGTAGAAGGGGTGGCACTTGGAGCAGATTTCAACCGTGATGTTCTT
>CADBNC010000260.1 GCA_902795885.1 Oscillospiraceae bacterium | reverse complement strand
GCTTCGTCGAAGCTGACCTGCCCTCTCCTCTGATGGGCTATCCCGGCGCTCTGGGTATTGACCTGACCGCCGAGGCAGGCGATTTCCCCGCCATCCTCGCCAAGGTTGAGTCCGCCATCTGCGAAAAGGGCGGCGCCGATCGCTTCGGCACCTGGGCCTATTCCTATGGCTACACCGTTTCCGCGGGTCTTGCCGAGCATGCCAAGAACGTCATTGACGGCAACAGCGAGCTCTGCGACCTCGACGATATCTCCAAGGCCTTCGCCGTGTATTCTCCCGGTGCCGAGTGGAACGGTTCCGCTTACACCAATGCTGACACCGGCGTGAAGTCCCAGAACTTCTTCCTGATCTACCAGGATACCTATATCATGGGCAATCCGGGCCACTACATGGGCTCCACCTCGATCGAGGTTCCCGAGCAGTACTTCACCGTCAAGTAATTGACGATCAGCTGAACGCAAAACATTCAGGGGAGGGAGAAATTTCTCCCTCCTCAATGATTTCAGGTAGGGAACAACTATGAGTAATGAAAACGCTCCCTTGTTAGAGATGCGTAATATCAAGAAGGACTTCTTCGGCAATGTGGTCCTTTCCGATATCAACCTCACACTGCAGAAAGGTGAGGTTCTTGGTCTTTGCGGTGAAAACGGCGCCGGCAAGAGCACGCTGATGAAAATCCTCTTCGGTATGGACGTCATCCGGGAGACAGGCGGCTATGAAGGCGATATTCTCATCAATGGCGAAAAGGTCAGCTTCGAAACACCCTTCGACGCGCTCAAGGCCGGTATCGGCATGGTGCATCAGGAGTTTTCACTGATCCCGGGCTTTACTGCCACAGAGAATATTCTCCTCAACCGTGAGCCGAAAAAGAAAAATGTTATTTCCGAAATTTTCGGAGAGAGACTTGATACGCTGGATTATAACGAGATGACCGGCCGGGCGGAAGCCGCTATTGAAAAAATGGGCTTCAGCATCGACAAGGACATGGTCATCAGCAACATGCCCGTTGGCCACAAGCAGTTTACCGAAATCGCGCGCGAGCTGAGCAAGGAACAGCTGAAGCTCCTGATCCTCGACGAGCCGACCGCTGTTCTGACGGAGCGGGAAGCGGAAGCGCTGCTGGAGTCGATCCGTTCGATGTCGGCCAAGGGGATTGCGGTTATCTTTATTACCCACAGACTGCATGAGATTCTCTCCGTCTGTGACAAAGTCGTGGTCATGCGCGATGGTTTCGTCGTAAGTGACGTTCCCGCGGCAAAGACCACCGTGAGCGAGATTTCAAAGTGGATGGTCGGCAGAAGCGTTTCCTCTGGGACCAGCCGTGATATACGCGATATGAGCGATGGCAGAACGGCCATGTCGATCCGGAAGCTCTGGGTCGATATGCCGGGCGAAACCGTCCGCAATGTCGATCTTGATGTAAAGGAAGGCGAGATTCTCGGAATCGGCGGCCTGGCCGGACAGGGAAAGCTGGGCATTCCGAACGGGATCATGGGCCTGTATGAAGCCGGCGGTACGGTGGAATTCGAGGGGAAGAACATCCCCCTTAACAGCCCGCGCAAATGCCTGGATGCATCGATTGCCTTCGTTTCAGAAGACCGGCGCGGTGTGGGTCTGCTGCTGGACGAATCGCTGGAATGGAATGTGGCCTTCCCGGCCATGCAGGTACAGAACAAATACCTGAAGAAATACCTCGGCGGTCTGATTAGCTGGCGTGATGAAAAGGCCATCCGCGAGGTCACCGAGAAGTATATTGACGAACTGGCCATCAAGTGCACCGGATCCAAGCAGAAGGCAAAGGAGCTCTCCGGAGGCAACCAGCAGAAGGTTTGCCTTGCCAAAGCCTTCGCTCTGGAACCGAAGTTCCTCTTTGTCTCAGAGCCGACCCGCGGTATCGATGTCGGCGCCAAAGCGCTGGTTCTTGAGGCCCTGAAGCGTTTTAACCGCGAGAGCGGCGTCACGGTGGTCATGATTTCTTCGGAGCTTGAGGAGCTCCGCCAGATCTGCGACCGTATTGCGATTGTATCCGGCGGCAAAATCGCGGGGATCCTGCCCGCAGACAGACCTTCAGAAGACTTTGGCATGCTGATGGTCAGCATGGTAAAGTGAGGAGGACAGCATGAACGAAACATTAGATAAAAGCAATCTGAACTTCCGCGAGCGTGTTTCCGAGTTCGTGGCAGGATTCGGCCTGCCCCGCCTGATCATCGCGGCCTTCCTGCTTCTGCTGTTCATCGCGGCGCCCTTTGTCGGCGCGGATTTCTGGACGCAGATCAGCAATACCATCAACCGCTTCAGCTGGAATGCGGTCATGGTGCTGGCCATGGTCCCGATGATCCATTCCGGCTGCGGCCTGAACTTCGGTCTGCCTCTCGGCATTATCTCGGGCCTTCTCGGTGCCACGCTCTCCATCGAGCTTGGCTTCACCGGCCCGATGAGCTTTGTCATGGCGATTGTGATTGCCACCCCCTTTGCGGTGATTCTTGGCGCGGGCTACGGCTGGCTGCTGAACAAGATCAAGGGCGGCGAGATGATGATCGCCACGTATGTGGGCTTCTCGTCCGTGTCCTTCATGTGCATGATGTGGCTGCTGCTGCCGTATAAAAGCCCCACGATGGTCTGGGGCCTCGCCGGCAAGGGCCTGCGTACCACCATCTCCCTCGAAGGCTTCTATGACAAGGTCCTGGCGAAAATCCTGCAGATCCACATCGGCAATCTCTCGATTCCCACGGGCACGCTGCTGTTCTTCGCCCTGCTGGCATTCGGCATGTGGGCTTTCCTGCACTCCAAGACGGGCACGGCCATGACGGCTGTCGGCTCGAACCCGACCTTCGCCAGGGCGGCCGGCGTCAACGTGGATAAAATGCGCCTGCTCTCCGTTATCCTCTCCACCTGGCTTGCTGCAATCGGCATCCTGGTTTATGAGCAGGGCTTCGGTTTCGTGCAGCTCTACATGGCGCCCTTTTACATGGCGCTTCCCGCGGTCTCTGCCATTCTGATCGGCGGTGCCACGGTCAACAAGGCCACGATCCCGAATGTGATTATCGGCACCTTCCTCTTCCAGGGGATTGTTACCATGACCCCGACGGTTATGAACTCGATGATCCACATGGATATGAGTGAGGTTATTCGTGTTGTCGTCTCGCAGGGTATGATCCTGTATGCACTGACGAGGAAAACGGAGGCGACGAAATGAAGAATAACGGCAACGGAAAGAAAGTCCTGAACTTTCTCGGGAACAATTCAGTTCCGATCCTGTTCATCCTGATCTGCATTGTCTGCATCCCGGTATCCGGCTTCTCGCCCAGCTATCTGATCAACGAGATCGTGACCCGCATGGGCAGAAACATCTTCCTGATCCTCTGCCTGCTGATCCCGATCATGGCCGGTATGGGTCTGAATTTCGGTATGACCCTGGGCGCCATGGCGGCTGAGCTCGCCCTGATCCTCGTAAGTGACTGGCAGATCTGGGGCATCCCCGGCGTTGTGCTGGCGATGATCCTCTCGATCCCATTCTCCATTCTGCTGGGGGCGCTTTGCGGCAAGATCCTGAACATGGCCAAGGGACGCGAGATGATCACCAGCTATATCATCAGCTTCTTCATGAACGGTGTCTATCAGCTGATCGTGCTCTATATGATGGGCCCGATCATCCCCATCAAGCATACCACCGTCAAGCTTCCCCGCGGATACGGCATCCGCAACTCCGTCGACCTGTTCCACATGCGCCAGTGCCTGGACAACCTGATGGCGGTCCGTATCGGCGGCGTCAAGGTCCCTGTGCTGACGTTCCTTCTGATCGGGCTTCTGTGCCTGTTCATCATCTGGTTCCGGAAAACCAAGCTGGGCCAGGATATGCGCGCGGTCGGCCAGGATATGGATGTTGCCCGTGACGCCGGCATCAATGTCGAGCGCACGCGTATCATTTCCATCGTCATGTCCACCGTTCTCGCGGGCTTCGGCATGGTCATCTATCTGCAGAATATGGGCAATATCGCTACCTACAGCTCCCACTCCCAGATCGGCATGTTCTGCATTGCCGCGCTGCTGGTCGGCGGCGCCAGTGTTGACAAGGCCTCAATCGGCAACGTGTTCCTCGGCGTGATTCTGTTCCACACCATGTTCATCGTCGCGCCGAAGGCGGGCGCCATCATTACTGGTGACTCCATGATCGGCGAGTATTTCCGCGTGTTCGTCTCCTACGCTGTCATCACGATTGCGCTGATCATGTATGAGACCAAGAAACGCAAGGCCAGGAGCCGGGCGGGACAGCAGCTGCAGCTTGCGCAGCAGGAAGAGGAGGCAGCCGCAAATGAGTAAAAGCAGACGTCTTGTTATTCGTATCTGTGCGGTCCTCGTCCTTGTGCTGATTGCCGCCTGCATGATGGTGATCGGCCGTGGCCATACGGTCTATTTTGACAACAAAACGCTGGAGTACGACGGCAATACCTACGAGGCACCGTATAAGATTACGGTGATCGTCAAGGACGAGAATGTCGCAAAGCTCTATGTGAAGGAAAGAGGCCAGGCAACCAACATCGGCCAGAACTTCACCGTGTCTCTCCGGGTCATGGAAGAGAAGAACGGCGATGAAACCACCGAGACCTACAGCTTTAAGCTCCCCTACAGCATGGACGGCGTTGTGGTAAACCTCCCGGGTCTGATGGCAGGCCTGCCGGAGGAAGCCTGGATTTCAGAGTTTGTTTCCATGATTCCCGAGCCCGCCACTGCCGAGGACGAGGAAGTCCCCAGCGCGGATGAGTTCGAAATGGATATGGGCGACGAATTCTGATACCCCCGGCCTTTCAGCCTTACAGTACACAAAAAAGACACGGAAGAACCTTTGTGGATCTCTTCCGTGTCTCTTTGTATTTGCGTATATTTGCGGGATTCAGGCAGGCTGTCTCAGGAGAGCAGCTCGGCATCCAGGTGCGCCCGCAGGAAGCCCAGAACCCCCTGATAGACACGCTCGGCGATGGTAATGCTGCCCACGGTTGCCGTGCTGAGAGCATTGTCACCTGCGTTTTCCACTTCTTCCTGCAGATCGGCCCATTCCTCATAAACCTCTTCCTGCAGGCGCTTCAGCTCATCCACGATGGCTGCCTCGGCGGTATCGTCCTCCGTGGCCAGATGACTCAGCGCTTCGAAGCACCAGTACATCGAATCTGACCATCCCTTTGGAAACACCACGCGTTTCTGATCTTCCGAGTCAAAGGAAAGTCTGCCGCTGGGCTCGTCCGTGGCGATTGCGGCTTCTGCGTGTCCGGCCCGGTAGGCAGGATGCGCTTCCCGGGTCAGCATCGGATAACAGGGGACGAAGACGCTGTAGCGCCCGTTTCCCAGAGCGACCCATTCCACCGTGCCGAGGGCAGATTTGTCGCCCTCTGCGATCTGAAACAGATGCGTTTCGGCATTCATGGTTTTCCCGATGGGAGAGGTGCGGTAAAACCCGACAAAGTCCTGCACGCTGAGCTTGCGGGCTTTGCTGATATGGGTGTACAGCGGCACAATGCTGCCGCGGGAATCCAGGTTGCTGAGGGCATAGGCGGTGCGGGGAATCCCCTGGCCGTCGTTGTATACGCTGAAGGTGTTGAACGCGCCAATGTAATTGAGGCCCGCGGCCATCCGGCTTCCGATCGAATAGGACCCGCTGCCCTCATAAGAGGCGGCAAAGTCGATCACATTATCTTTCTGGCTTCCGACGAAGGTGCCGGCCTCGACGGCAGTTTCAATCAGGGCGTGGGATGTCACGATATTCTCCGTGTCATCCAGATCGATTCGGCCGATTGCCGATACATCGGCGGAGAGCATCAGAAGGGCAGGGTTCAGCCTGACCGCTGCAAACTGCGTGCCGGAGAGATTTTCAATATACCAGGCTTCCATGGGATCCGCCACCAGAACACTCACCCCCCGGCGGGCACCGTAGGAGTTGTAAATGGTGGTGAGAAGAAGCATGGCGTCTTTGGCAGTGGCCGCCTCGCCCAGAAGGATGGTAGTGATTTCTGCCTCGTCAATGCCGGCTTTCACATAGGGGTCGATGTTTCGGATCTCATCATTCTGATGCAATATTCCGGTGGCTGTCACGCTCAGGCCCTTTTCATTGGTGCCTCCGGCCTGATGGGGTGTATGCGGGTGGGCGCTGCCGCAGTCGGGGCAGATCCCCTGGGAATTATCGTCCGAGAAGCCCGTATATCCATAGCTGTCATGCGAATAGATCCATGTAAACCCATAGCAGCCGGCATATTCCTCTCCCTTCGGGTGCGCGCCCGCAGGATAGACATTGAACAGCTTGGCAGAGTCCGGGGAGGTATCCTCCACACGCCCGAATATGGTGCCGCCGTCTGCCGTCACATCCGAACCGGCATAAAGGAGGGTGGAGGCCATTGCGGGAACCGGTACGCCAAGGACGATAATCAATGCAGCCAGCGTTGCCAGGAGTCGTTTATAGAACATATACTTGTGCTCCTCGTGGTATTACGATCATGGTTGACGAATGAACAGCCTTACTTGTTTACATATTATAGCATTTCCATTCCCGCTTGACAATGCCGCGAGAGGAAAAACCCGGAGAAACCATCATTGATTTTGTATCTGAACGGATGTATACTGATGCACACGGGACGAAGCCGGAAACCGAATGACAGACGGAGAAGGATGCTGCCTTGAGTTTTACCAGGAAAAAGAAAAAGGAACCGGCGCTGGACTATGCCGCCGAGGTGAAGAAGCTGAAGGCGGAAGGGCCTGCGCGGCTGTATCTTCTCTGGGGAGAAGAGGAATATCTGCGGGACAGCTTCCTTGGCGAGATCAGGGACATCTGCTTCCCGGACGGAGACAATGATTTCCAGCATCGTGTGTTCGACACGCCGGAAATAAACCCGGAAGACCTGCGCAATGCCATCGATACGCTGCCGTTTTTCAGTGAGCGCTCGCTCATTGAGCTGCGGGGCCCGGACTTTCGCAAAGGCGGCGACCTGTCCGATGTTCTGAAGGATATCCCCGATTACTGCACGGTGGTCTTTCTGCCCGGACAGGGGGAAGAGCCAAACGGCACCCTGAAGCTGACCCGGTTTCTGCGCAGCAGCGGCAGCGAAATCCGCTTCACCGCCCAGGACCAGACACGGCTTACGCGGTGGATTGCACGCAGATTCGCCTATTACGGAAAGGGAATAGAAATTGAAGCGGCCCAGCGACTGCTGTTTCTCAGCGGGGACCGCATGAAGGGCCTGATCCCCGAAATCGAGAAAATCGCAGCCTATGCCAAAGGCGAGCGTGTTACGGTGCAGGATGTGAACGCCGTGGCCAACCGTATTCCCGAGGCGAGTGTCTTCGCCATGACGGACGCCATCGCGGGCAGGCAGTTCAACACCGCGGCGGGGATCCTCGCGGAGCTTCTGGGGCAGAAGGATTTCAGCGCGCCCGCGATTCTCTCCCTGCTTTCCAATCAGTTCCGACGGCTGTACTATGCCAAATTCGTCCGGGATTCGGCCACGCTCGGGAAGCTCTGCGGTCTGAAATATGATTCTCTCGTCCGCCAGCTGATGCGTACCGCCTCCTCCTTCCGCGAGGAGCAGCTGGCGCATGCGCTTCGCATCTGTGCCGATGCGGATTACCGCTTCAAGTCAGAGACGGTTAACGAAGCTGCCCTCCTGAAGGAAACGCTGATGCGGATTACCCTGGAGGCGGTCGATGAATAAACAGCAGAAGCCGTCACTGCGCGAAGCGGTGGTCGTGGAGGGCCGCTATGACAAAAACGCGCTGTCGCAGGTGGTTGACGCGCTGATCATTGAAACGAACGGATTCTCCGTTTTCCACAACCAGGAAAAGCTCCGGGCCCTTCGCGCCCTTGCAGTGGAAAGAGGCCTAGTCCTGCTGACGGATGCCGACCCGGCCGGGGCAATGATCCGAAGCCGGCTGACCGGTCTTCTGCCGGAAGGGCGGATCCTGCATGCCTATATTCCTGAGCTGCCCGGAAGAGAGCGACGCAAGCGCAGGGACTCGGCCTACGGGGCCCTTGGCGTCGAGGGGATGAAGCCAGAGGTAATTCTGCAGGCACTGGTTTCTTCAGGGGCAGAGATTGTCTGGCCGGATCAGCCCATGACGGAGGGAGCGGCAGGAGCTGCAGCGGAAAAAAGCGCAGCTGCCGCCGGAGACCCGGCAGGTTCGGACGAACCGGACAGCAGCCGGAACGGCAATACATGCATCACGGCGGCCGATTTTTATCGTCTCGGCCTGACCGGCAAGCCGGATTCCGCTGCCCTGCGCGGGAGGCTTGCCCTTGCTGCCGGCCTTCCCCGAACCATGAACCAGAACGATCTGCGCAAAGCGCTGAGCTTCCGTGTGTCATGCGCGCAGCTGGAGAAAACGGTTCTCGCTCTTCGGAGCGAAATGGAAAAGGAAGCAGTTGACAGAGGTGGGATTCTGCGGTAAAATACCCTTCGCAAAATTCCATATGCCCATGTAGCTCAGCAGGATAGAGCATTCGCCTCCTAAGCGAAGGGTCGGACGTTCGAATCGTCTCATGGGTGCCAGAGAAGCCGAATAGGCTTCTCTTTTTTATAAAAGAGGAAAGCTGCCGGCGGGACCGAATCGGGTACAGAGATATCCATTCCGATGCCAGAAAGATGTTGCCGCTTCTGTCTTTACGGCGGGCAGGGGCGCGTGGTATAATACCTCCATACAGCAGCTTGGAGAGTGCCGTGAAGTGGGCAGCGTTCGGCACGGTGCCAATTTAACAGGATGAGGATGGTGGATATAAGATGGATCATACTGTTCATGCTGATCAGAACCAGACGCTGGTTCCGGCAGTCTGCACCCAGTGCGGCGCGCATCTGGAGGTAGACCCTTCGAAGGACGCGGCTGTCTGCCAGTACTGCGGCACGCCGTTTATTGTGCAGAAGGCCATCAGCGAATACAACATTCAGCACGCGACGATCGAGCATGTGGATACCGTGCGTGTGGAGATGAAGAGCAAAACGGAATCCTTCCTGGACTTTATGGGAAAGCAGCTCAGCGAGTCCCGCCAGGTCAGGAAAGAAGAACGCCAGGTGGAAAAGGAATTCAGCCACAGAATTACGATGCTGTTTATCAAAGTATTCGGCGGGATCATGGTGCTTTTCCTGATTGTGGGCCTGATCGGCATGATGTTCGGCCTGTTCCGCGGCGATGGCGCAGAGGAAGTGACTTCAGAAGCCGAAGGAGGCCCGGCCTATACGGAGACGGTGGACGGGACAGAGACAGCGGCCGGAGAGGGCTGACAGTAACAAGAAAACCTCTTGACAGCGCCTGAACACGGTGCAATAATCGCCTCAATTTAATACGGTAAATCTTTAAACCGTTGATGCGGAGATAAAGGCGGCGATGCCCTTACAGAGAGTCTGCGATGCTGAGAGTCAGACAGGAAACAAATCGTCAAATGAACCGCTGAGGGCGCACGGAACTGCGCAGCTGCGCAAAGTATGATGCGACGTGATGGCATACGTCAGTTGCCGGGGATATGCTGGTATCCCGCCAAGCGCACGGGTTCTGCCCGTGAATTCAAGGTGGCACTGCGGATAGTTTATTCGTCCTTGACAGGAAATCTGTCAGGGGCGTTTATTTCCCGCTTTACAGTTTTACGTTCGCTGCGGCATTTTTTCCTTCAGGATGGATGTTCAGCTGTATTTGTGCTATACTGTTTCAGGACTGAAGCAGAGAAGGAGATGCTGCGGGTGAAAAGGAAAACGCTGATACGAACGCTCTATGATCTTGGCAGCCGCCTAGAGACAGCCGCTGAGCGGGCAATCGCCGCTCTGGTTCACAGGATCATCCGCAGAAGATGAAAGGGCAGGGAGGAAAGAACCTGATATGAAGATCGGCGGCGCTTTTCAGGAAATCGATGTGCACAACATGACAAAGGTGCAGGCCATTACAGCCATCGATGCCTGCCTCCGGCGTGCGGGCACTTCGGTTTATACGCTGCGTGTTATCCACGGATATCACGGCGGGACGGTGCTGCGCGATGCAGTTCGGGCGCACTACAGGGGGCATCCGAAAGTAAAACGTATTGAACTGGGGATGAACCCCGGTGAAACTGACCTGATTCTGCGGGATCTGTAGAGAGCAGGGAAATGCGTCTCTTCGAAAAAGAGTAAACTGCGAGGGCATGATGGACAGGAGGAGCAACAGGGAATGAAGAATATGAAAGCCACAGAGATACCCATTACGGAGATTGAAGGCATCCGTATCGGCCAGACGGAGAATGCTGCGGCCGGCACCGGCTGTACGGTTCTGATCGCGGAAAACGGTATGCGGGCAGGCCTTGACGTACGCGGAGGAGGCCCCGCCTCGCGGGAGAGCTTCCTGCTCGATCCGCTGACGGCGGCGCAGGAAATCCATGCCGTTGTGCTGGGCGGCGGAAGCGCTTTTGGCCTCGGCGCGGCAGACGGGGTCATGCGGTTTCTTGAAGAGCATGGGATCGGCTTCGATGTGGGTGTTACGAAGGTGCCGCTGGTGGTGCAGTCAGATCTCTTTGACCTCACCGTGGGCGATGCCTTTGTAAGGCCCGATGCCGCGATGGGATATGAGGCCGCCCGCCACGCGCTGGAAGCCCCCAACTACCGTGACGGAAATTACGGCGCCGGCTGCGGTGCTACCGTGGGCAAAATCGGCGGTATGGAGACCTGCATGAAGACCGGCATCGGAAGCTTCGCCCTTCAGATTGGTGAATTGAAAATCGGCGCTCTCGTCGCGCTCAATGCGCTCGGCGATGTGTTCGACTGGCAGAGCGGGAAACAGATCGCGGGCCTTCTGACAAAGGACAAAACCGCCCTTTGCAGCACCACCGAGGTTATGCAGGGCAGCTATGAGGTCAGGGAGAACAAGTTTACCGCCAATACAACGCTTGGCGTGGTTGTGACGAATGCACAGTTTGACAAGTCCAGACTTGGCAAAATCGCAGGTATGGCCCATGACGGCTATGCGCGGTCCATCCGCCCGGTCCACACCTCGGCGGACGGGGACAGCATCTATGCCCTTTCTGTTGGCGCGGTTTCCGCGGATCAGGATCTGGTCGGGATTCTGGCTGCAGATGTGATGAGCCGGGCCATAATCCGGGCGGTTGAAAACGCAGAGAGTGCCTATGGGTTCCCGGCAGCGCGTGACCTGAATCTGTAATCTGCAGTGCAATAAAAGGCACCTGGCAATCGGAAGAATCTTCTCCGGCTGCCGGGTGCCTTTTCATTTCCTTTTGTCTATGACCGCATTGATGCTTTGTCAGTCCCTTTACCGCGGCCTGTTTACTACGTTGACGGGCGCGCCGTCCACATAGGCCTGCAGGTTCTGCACCGAGCAGTCCATGATGCGCTGGCGGGCCTCCTTCGGCGCCCAGCTGATGTGCGGCGTGATGAAACAGTTTTTCGCGGTGAGCAGGGGATTGTCACCCCGGATGGGTTCGGTGGAGACCACGTCCAGCCCCGCCGCAAAGACCTTGCCGCTGTTCAGGGCATCCGCCAGGTCCTGCTCGACAACGAGCTGGCCGCGGCTGTTGTTGATCAGGATGACGCCGTCTTTCATTTTGCCGATAGTCTCGCGGTTGATCATGCCCTCCGTCTCCGGAAAGAGCGGGCAGTGCAGTACCACCACATCGCTGCGTGCAAGCAGCGTGTCCCGGTCAACATATTCGGCAATGGCTCTGCCGGCCTCGGTCTCACGGCTTCCGCTGGCCAGAACCTCCATCCCGAGGGCCTTCGCAATTCGTCCGGTAGTCTGCCCGATCTTGCCGAAGCCGATGATCCCCATGGTTTTGCCCGCAAGCTCGATCAGGGGATAATCCCAGAAGCACCAGTCGGGGTTCGCCTCCCAGCGTCCCTTGTGCACAGCCTGCGAGTGATGCGCCACATGGTGGCAGATTTCCAGCAGCAGCGCAATCGCAAACTGCCCGACTGCAGCCGTGCCGTAGGTCGGTACGTTGGAAACGCAGATTCCCTTCTCCCAGGCATAGCAACAGTCGACAATGTTATACCCGGTGGCGAGAACCGAGATGTATTTCAGATTCGGGCAGGCATCAAAGACAGCCTTGCGGATCGGGCATTTGTTTGTAAACACCACTTCCGCGTCGCCGATTCGACCGGCGATAACCGCGTCGTCATAGGGTGTGCGGTCATAGACCGTTAGCTCGCCGAAGGCGCCGAGCCTCTCCCAGCTCAGATCACCGGGGTTTTCCGTATAGCCGTCAAGGACCACAATTTTCATAAGAGTGTTTCTCCCTGTAATATGTTGAATTCGGTTTATGGCTCGAGCGCCTGGAGCTCCGGGTCTGTCACAACCCCTTTACGCACGTGATGGTTGGTAGTTTACCACGGTAAAGGACGAAATGCAACCAGAACTCCTTACTCAGAACTCCTTACAGGATAAAATGTTAATCCGACATTGTTTTACAGCGTACCGCAAAGAAAAACAGTGTTTAAAAGAGTCATGATGCTATTCTGCCATGTAATATACTCGGATTCTGCATGCACGTGCCCAACGTCATTCCGGTTGACAGCGGTGAGTGTGGTCGCTATAATCCGAGGAAAAAGAAACCAAATGGTTGAAAGAGGAGAACGGCAATGGTACATTTTGTCGGAGCCGGGCCAGGTGCGCCCGATCTGATTACCCTGCGCGGAGCGAGACTTCTGTCTGAGGCGGATCAGGTGATTATCGCGGGCAGTCTTGTAAACCCTGCCCTGCTGGAAAGCTGCCGGGGGAACTGCCGGATTCTGGACAGCAGCGTCATGACACTGGAGGAAGTGATCGGGGCGATCCGCCGCGCGGAAGAGGAGGGGAAGACGACGGTGCGCCTGCATACAGGCGATCCTTCACTCTATGGCGCAATCCGCGAGCAGATGGCCTGTCTGGACAGGCTCGGTATTGCATATGACGTGACACCGGGGGTTTCCAGTTTTCTGGGGGCGTCAGCAGCCCTGCGGACGGAATATACCATTCCGGGAAAAAGCCAGACGCTGATCCTTACCCGCATGGCGGGGAGAACGCCGGTACCTGAAAGCGAGAGTATCCCTGCTCTCGCGGCCCACGGCAGCGCCATGGCGGTTTTCCTCTCGGCTGGGATGCTGCCGCGCCTGCAGGAGGAGCTTCTGCAGGGGGCCTTCACCGAAGAGACACCTGCCGCCATCGTCTGCCGTGCAACATGGCCGGATGAGAAGATCCTGCGCTGTCCGCTCGGGGCGCTTGCGCAGACGGCGGAAAAGGAGGGCATCAGGAAGACGGCCCTGATTCTGGTGGGGGACTTCCTGAATGATACTTCTGATGAAAACCTGCGCAGCAGACTGTATGATCCGGCATTCACAACCGAATACCGGAAGGGAACGGGCAATTCCGCTTAACCGGAAGAACATTTTCTGTTGACTTCAAATCCGGATTTTATATAATAAAGGTGGAGTGTTTTGCGTTTGTCTTGAATTCTGTTGCGGACTTTTGCACGGCCGCGGTCTGACGGGTGGAGTTACGGCAGGATATGCCACCGGGGAACAAAAAGGAGGATGAATACTTGAAAAAACTGATTTCTGTACTGCTGGTTCTGGTCCTGTGTGTCAGTCTCTTTTGCGGGGACGCTTTTGCGGAGGACGGCTGGACGATCTTTGTTTACATCTGCGGTTCTGACCTTGAAAGTGAGAACGGCCTCGCCACAGAGAATATTCAGGAAATGATCAATGCGAACACACCTGCCGGTATTCGCTTTGTCGTGCAGACGGGCGGTGCTTCTGCCTGGAACAACGGCGCTTCTCCGGCCGAGCTGGACCGCTTTCTCATTACGGAAGGAAGCAGCACCCTCGTGGACAGGCAGCCTCTTGCCAGCATGAGCAACAGCAGCACCCTTCGTGATTTCCTCCGCTGGGGCCTTTCAGAGTATTCCGCCAGCCACATGGGGCTGGTGCTCTGGAACCACGGCAGCGGCAGTATCAACGGCGTATGCTTTGACGAACTGAATGATTTTGACAGTCTCTCTCTTCATGATATTAAGAGCGCACTTGAAGGTGCCAAGGATCTGATGCCGAACGGCTTTGACTTTATCGGCTTTGATGCCTGCCTGATGTCCACCATTGAAACCGCGTCTATCCTTGCACCCTTTGCACGGTATATGGTCGCCTCTGAAGAAATTGAGCCGGGCAGCGGCTGGGACTATGCGGCCATTGGCAGCTTCCTGGCCAGGAACCCCTCGGCGGACGGCCTCGAGCTCGGCAAAGTGATCTGTGATGCCTACTACGGCCACTGTGTTGCGGATGAGAGTGAAGATATCGCCACGCTGGCGGTTACGGACCTGGGAAAGATCAACACACTGCGCAAGGCGTTTGACGCCTATGCAAAGGACCTGTTTCAGGCGACTGAAGCGGGGTCGGATTATACCCCGATTGCCCGCGGCATTTTCCAGGCAGATAACTTCGGCGGCAACAACCGCAGCGAGGGCTACACCAATATGGTTGATCTCGGCGGTATTATCGATGCAGGCGAGTCCTGGTCTGAGCACGCAAAAGAGGCCCGCAGTGCGCTGAATAACGCGGTTCTCTATCAGATCGCCGGAACCAGCCACACGCAGGCAAGTGGCCTTGCCATCTATTATCCGCTTCATGTTCAGGGCTCGGAGGAGCTTTCAATCTTCCGCGATATCTGTGTCAGCACGCATTATCTGGGGCTGGTGAACAAGGTTGCCTATGGCCTGGTAAAAGGCGACTGGAGCAGCTTTGAAAGCGACTGGGAGATGGACGATTCTGATCTGCCGGAGCAGAGTACGGCAATCAGCTTTGCTGAAGAGCCTGGCCTGACCACTGATGGAATCTATGGCTTTGTGCTCTCCGAAGAGGGGCTGGCAAACACGGCTTCCGTGGAGGCGCTGGTATATTTGGAAGAGGATGATGACAGCATCTGCATCGGCTATACCAGCGACGTTCTGGCCGACTGGAATACCGGTCTTGTGGAGGACAATTTCGACGGCTACTGGTTCTCGCTGCCGGACGGACAGTGCCTATGCGTCTATCTGGTTGACGAAACCGAAGATTGTGCTATCTTTACCAGCCCGGTCGAGATCAATGGCAGCAGGAAGAATCTTCGCTTCACATGGCATTTCGCAACAGATGCGGTCGAGATCATGGGACTCTGGGACGGTATCGATGAAAACGGCATTGCTGCCCGTCCCGATGAGACCGTGAAACCAGGCGACAGCATCACGCCTCTTTACGATGCCTTTTCGAATACCACGGGCGAGGAATCTCTTTACACCGGGGATAAGCTTACCTGGAAAGAGGGAGACCTGCTGAGCTTTGATCTGCTTCCGGAGGGTGACTATCAGTACGCCTTCTGCATAAATGACATTTACGGCGGATCCTATGTAACCGAGTTTGTCGGCTTCAGCATTCAGAATGGAGGCGTCCTGTACTCCGCTGCCTGATCCTGCAGGAGATATCCTGTCCTCTGGAAAACAGAAAACCAAAATCGACCTAAATCATAGCGGCAGCCGGCTCTGACAGGGAGCCGGCTGTCTGGCTGTAAGGAGACGCTCCTTCGGCCCGGATGGAAAAAGAGTGACAAGACAGCCGGTTTGTGGTATAGTCAGAGCGAAATGAACAAGGCCTTCTCTGCCCGCGGGATGCGGAGCATGGAATCGGGTGGAAGTCCCGGCGAGTCGGTCACTGTGAAGCCTTCATACAGCCTGCTGCGCTGTACGGGGGATCAGTCAGATACATGAGGGAAGGCTGTGCTTCTGCCGGAACCGGAGGCGCGTGAAACAGACGGGTAGTCCCGTCTGCGGTTTGCGTACCCGGATGCGGGTGCGCTTTTTTGTTTATTCGGCCTGAAAGGAGACGACAGAACGTGAAGCTTACACTGACTGGCTGCGGCTGCGGCCGGGATAGCCTGACGGCCGACGCACAGAAGGCGATCCGCGGGGCCGAGCTGCTGATCGGGCCGGCGCGCCTGCTGGAAGAACTGGCTGAAGGAAAGCCCAGCTGCGCGGCGGCGACCCCGAACGCGATGCTGGAGGCGGCCCTTTCCTCGGGGAAAGAAAACATCTGTATTCTGCTGAGCGGTGACAGCGGTTTTTATTCGAGCGCACGGCTTCTGCTGCGCAGGCTCCCGGAGGAAGAGCGTGCCGGCGTACGCCTGCTTCCCGGCATCGCAAGCGTGCAGGCATTCGCCTCACGCCTGAAGGAGCCCTGGCAGGGCTGGCGGCTCTGCTCAGCCCACGGGGTGGAATGCGATCCGGTGTGGGAGGTCTGCCAGGGGAGCCCTGTTTTCTTTCTCACAGGAGGGAAGAACCCACCGGGGCAGCTCTGCGCCTGGCTTGCGGATGCCGGCCTGGGCCTCCTGCAGGTCAGAATCGGCGAAAACCTCGGCCTTGCGGAGGAGAGAATCCTCAGCGGAACGGCCGGGGAATTTGCCGGGGAGGTCTTCGCCCCGCTGAGTGTGCTGCTGGCGGCACCGGCTCCCGGGCGAGAAAGACGCACACCCGGCATTCCGGATGCGCGCTTCCTGCGCGAAAAGGGCATCCCCATGACGAAGCAGGAGGTACGCGCCACAGCGCTGGCGAAGCTCAGTATACGCCCGGATGAGACCTGCTGGGATATCGGTACGGGGACAGGCAGTGTTGCCATTGAGCTTGCCCTGCAGGCAAGGCGGGTTTACGGCATCGAGCCAGACAGCGAAGCGCTTTCCCTCGCTGAGAAGAACCGCAGGGCCTTCGGCGCGTGGAACCTCCGCCTGATTCCGGGAAGAGCACCGGAGGCCCTTGCGGGGCTGCCGAAGCCGGACGCGGTTTTCATCGGTGGAAGCGGGGGTGAAATGAAAGCAATTCTTCGCACCATCGCGGAAATCAGCCCGGAGGCCAGAATCTGTATTTCGGCCGTAACGGTCGAAAATCTTTCCGCTGCCCTGCAGACCCTGCGGGGGCTTGGCTATGCGCCGGCAGTGACGCAGCTTTCCGTCAGCCGCGGGAAGACGGCCGGGGATCTGACCCTGATGCAGGCACAGAACCCTGTCTGGCTGATTACGGGTGAGCGCGCATGAAGGCTCTCCTTTTGACCGCAATGCAGAGTGGCACGGGGAAAACGATGCTCGCCTGCGCCCTGATGGCTGCCTTCCGCAAACGCGGGCTGCGCGTGGCGCCTTTCAAGGCCGGGCCGGACTATATTGATCCAATGTATCATACAGCGGCGGCCGGGCTCCCGGGCCGAAATCTGGATCTCTATCTGCAGGGAGAGAATGCTGTCAGGCAGAACTTTCACAGGACAGACGCAGATCTGGCGCTTGTGGAGGGCGCAATGGGATATTATGACGGCATCGGCGGAACCACGGATGCGAGTGCCTGGGAGCTGGCAGGCTGCCTGAGCCTTCCCGCCATCCTTGCCCTGCGGCCCCAGGGAAGCGGTGTGACGCTGGCTGCCCAGGTTCTGGGGATGATGCGCTTCCGGGAGGAGAGCTGCCTGAATGGCATCCTCCTGACCATGTGCAGCGAGAGGACATACCATTATCTGCAGCCGATTCTTGAACGTGAGTGCGGCCTGCCGGTGCTCGGGTATCTTCCGGTGCTTGAGGAAGCGAAGATTAAAAGCCGTCACCTCGGGCTGCGGACGGCACAGGAGGAGAAGGACCTGGCCGGGCGGATTGGCCGCATCGCCGCATGCCTGGAGGAGACGGCAAACCTCGAAAAGCTGCTGGAGCTGTCGGCGGAGATTAAGCCTGAGAAACCGGTGCCTGCCCTGCAGGGCGACTGCCGGATTGCCGTCGCGCGGGACGAGGCCTTCTGCTTCTGCTATGAAGATGGGCTGGATGCGCTGCGGCGCGCCGGGGCCGAGATCGTCTTCTTCAGCCCGCTGCGGGATGAGAGGCTCCCGGAGAAGGTGAACGGGCTGTATCTCTGCGGGGGGTATCCCGAACTCCATGCGGAGAGGCTCAGCCGGAACACCGGCATGAAAAACGCGGTTCGCGCTGCGGTTCTGGCAGGGATGCCGACGGCAGCTGAGTGCGGAGGGCTTCTCTATCTGCAGGAGACTCTCGAAGACCCCGCCGGAAAGGCCTTCCCCATGTGCGGCGCTATACCGGGGAGAGGCATTCGCACGGACAGGCTGCAGCGCTTCGGCTATCTGACGCTGCGGGCAGAGGAGGATTCCCTGCTCTTCCGCAGGGGAGAGAGAATCCCGGCCCATGAGTTCCACTACTGGGACAGCACCGCTGGCGGCACGGCGCTTTGGGCGGAAAAGGCCGATGGAAGAAGCTGGCGCTGCGCCTATGCAGGGGAGAATCTTTATGCGGGCTTTCCCCATCTGCACTTTGGCGGGGAGCTGCCGCTGGCAGAGCGTTTTGTGGAGGCTGCCCAGAGCTTTGCAGGCAGGCAGAAGACCCGGACAGCCAGGGCAATCAGATCATGCACAGAGAGCGAATCATGAGCAAAGAAGCAGGAGAAGACAATAGAGACAGAAGCAGGAATGTGCGTCTGGCCTCCGAAGCCCGATGGGACAGCCTTGCAAAACCCCTGGGCAGCCTCGGCTGGTTTGAGAAGGCGGTTACAAAGATCGCGTCGCTGCGGGGGGAAGTGGATTTCTCACTCGAGAGAAAAACGCTGCTGGTGTTCTGCGCCGACCACGGGGTTGTGCGGCAGGGCGTGACACAGTGCGGCAGTGAGGTGACAGCGCATGTGGCGCGGGCACTTGCCGAAGGGCGCAGCACCGTAAGCCCTATGGCCAGAGCGGCGGGCTGCCGCGTGATTACGGTGGACATGGGGATGCTGAATTTCCCGGGGCACCCGGGCGTGGAGAACCGGCGCGTGCGAAACGGCACAGGGGATATCAGCCTCGGTCCCGCCATGAGCCGGCAGGAATGCCTGCTGGCCATGGAGTGCGGCGGGGCGATGGTGAAGAAGCTCTCAGAAGAAGGATGTGATCTCGTTGCCGTGGGGGAGATGGCCATCGGCAATACCACGGCTGCCAGTGCCCTCGCCTGCGCGCTGCTGGGGCTTCAGCCGGAGGAGGCCACCGGGCGCGGGGCAGGTCTCAGCACAGAGGGGCTTGTGCGCAAACGCCAGGTGATCGCCCGCGCACTGCAGGTTAACCTCACCGGCGGAGAAGACACCGTGGACCTGCTGGCAAGACTCGGCGGGCTGGAGATCGCCGCAATCTGCGGGGCTGTTCTGGAGGCGTCAGCGCGGCGCATGCCGGTGCTTCTGGACGGGATGATCAGCACGACGGCAGCACTATGCGCCCTGCGGCTGAACCCGGAGTGCCGGGACGCCATGCTGGCAAGCCATGTTTCTGCCGAGCCTGCCGCAGGCAGGGTGCTGGATGCTCTCGGGCTGGATGCGCCCCTGAAAGCGGGCATGCACCTCGGAGAGGGAAGCGGCGCAATCATGCTGATGCCGATGCTGGATATTGCCCTGGAGGTGTACCGCAGCGGACAGAGTTTCGATCGCCTTGGCATCGAAGCATACCGACGGCTGGAATAAATGCGGAGGCGAACCTTCACCCGGGCCGCCCGAGGTGAGGAACAGAGGAGAGAACATGCTGACGCTTGTATACGGTGGCGCAGGGAGCGGGAAGAGTGCCCTTGCGGAGAAAATCTGCTGTGCCCTGCCCGGCAGGCGAGTGTATCTTGCCACGATGCAGGTCCGGGATGCGGAGAGCCTTGCCCGGGTGGATAAGCACCGCAGACAGCGGGATGGCCTGGGCTTCCACACAGTGGAGAGAGCCTGCGGTCTCACCGGGACAGTGCTCCTGCCGGGGGACAATATTCTGCTGGAAGACCTCGCAAATCTTCTGGCAAACGAGATGTTTTCGGAAAACGGCGGCGGAGAAGCGGCCGTGCGTGAAGGAATCCGCCACCTGGCGCGAAGCAGCGCACATCTCACCATTGTAACAAACGAGGTCTTCACCGGAGGTACAGCCTATGGAGAAGACACCCTGCGGTATATGAAGAGCCTTGCGGCGCTCAACCGCAGCTTTGCCGCGCAGGCTGATCTTGTGGTCGAGGCCGTGTGCGGCCTGCCGAATCTTCTGAAGGGGGCATTGCCATGGTAATCTGGGAGACGCTGATAGTGGCTTTTTCAATGTTTTCAGCCATCCCGGTGCCGCAGATTGCCTGGAATGAGCGCAACATGCGCTACAGCCTCTGTGCCTTCCCGCTGGTGGGGGCGATGATCGGGCTGCTGTGCTGTGGATGGATCTGGCTCTGCGGTGCGCTGGCAGCACCGGCTGTCCTGCGGGGGGCTGGTCTCTGCCTGATCCCGGTGCTGGTGACAGGGGGCATCCATCTCGACGGCTATGCCGATACCTGCGATGCCCTGGCCTGTCACGGTGGACCCGAACAGCGGCAGCAGATCCTGAAGGACCCGCATCTGGGGGCCTTCGCGGCGATCCGGCTTTGCGTATATTTCCTTGCAATGTTCGCTTTCTGCACGTCGCTGGACGGGCTGCCGCTCTCAGCGGCACTTGGCCTTTTTGGTCTCTCACGCTGCCTCTCTGCCCTGGCGCTGACGGCATTCCCCCTGCGGGAGGGGAGCGGTCTTGCCCGCACCTTCGCGGACGCGGCAGACAAAGCCCGGGTACGGCGGATGCTGATCCCAATGGCCGCCTGCTGCGTGGTACTGCTGAGCATAGGAAGAGGCCTGCTTGCGGCTGTTGCCGCTGGCTTCGTGTTCCTGTACTACAGGCGGCTCTGCTCAAAACAGTTCGAAGGCCTCTCGGGGGATCTCGCCGGGTGGTTTCTGCAGACGGCGGAGATCTGGATGGTCGGAATGCTGGTTTTGGAACAGTTGATCCGGGGGGTGATTGCGTGATTTTCATAACAGGACCGCTTTTCGCGGGGAAGAAGAGCTATATCCGCAGTGCCCTCGGCCTCAGCGAGGAGGACTTCGCCGCCTGCGCGGTATGGGATGTGCAGGAGCGCGTGCCCTGCGCCGATCTGGAGACGCTGGCGGCTGCGCTGGCGGAAAAAGAAATTGTCATTGCGACGGAGACCGGCGGGGGCGTGGTGCCCGTCGATGCGGACGAGCGTCGGATGCGGGAGGAGGCCGGGCGGCTTTCCTGTATGCTGGCGGAGCGGGCGGATACGGTGATCCGGGTCTGCTGCGGGCTGCCGCAGCTTCTGAAGGGAGTATGGCCATGCGAGTCGCACTGATCCGGCACGGTCTGACGGCTCTTGGCGAGGCAGGCAGATATCAGGGAAGAATCGACGAGCCGCTTTCGGACAGGGGGAGAGAGGAGCTGCTGCCAGGCCCCAGCCCGGAGATTGGACAGGTGGAAGAGAACAGTGCCGGGCAGTGCACCCCGTGGCCGGAGATAGTCTATACTTCGCCGGCGAAGCGCGCCAGAGAGACGGCGTCCATTCTCTTTCCTGAGGCAGAGCAGACTGCCGTGGAAGCGTTATGGGAGATGAACTTCGGCGTGTTCGATGGCCGCGGCTGGTGGGAAATGAAGAATGACCCGCGATACCGCGCGTGGGTGGACGGCGGATGCGAAGGACGCTGCCCAGAGGGTGAGAACCTCGCAGAATACAGGGAGCGCGTCTGCAATGCGCTGCGGATGATCTTTGACCGCGCGTGCAGAGAAGGCAGCCGGGGGATTGTGATCGTCGCCCACGGGGGGACGCAGATGGCAGCACTGTCCAGCTGGGGGGACGCTTCACATACATACTGGCAGTGGCAGACCGCCTGCGGCTGCGGGTGGCTGCTGGACTGGGACGGCTCGCACCTGCAGGTGCGGAGCGAGCTTCGGTTTGTGCGATGAAGATTCTGATTACAGCCGCCTGCGGCCTCGCACTGGATCTTCTGCTGGGGGACCCTGAGCGCCTCGCACCCTTGCATCCGGTGGTGCTGATGGGTCGGGCAATCAGCCGACAGGAAAAATGGCTGCGCACGGTCTTCCCGAAAACAGAGCAGGCTGAGCGTACAGCAGGGTGCTGCCTCACTTTGGCGATGTGCCTGGGAACGCTCTTCGTTACATCGGCTGTCCTGCAGATTCTGAAACGGATCTGGCCGCCTCTCTGGTGGGCGGCTTCGATCCTCTGGTGCTGGCAGGCGCTTGCCCTCCGGGATCTGAAGGTCGAGGCAATGCGAGTTTACAGGGCTCTGCATGAAGGGACACTTGAGGAAGCCCGAAAAGCAGTCTCCCGCATTGTAGGACGGGATACGCGCTTCCTCGATGAGGCGGGCGTTGCGCGCGCCGCGGTGGAGACCGTGGCAGAGAACTTCTCAGACGGTGTTGCGGCGCCGATGCTGTATATGTTCCTCGGTGGGGCTCCGCTGGCGCTCTGCTATAAGGCCGTGAATACGATGGACAGCATGCTCGGCTACCGGAACGCCCGGTATCTGCACTTCGGCCGGGCGGCAGCGAAGCTGGACGATGTGGCAAACTTCATTCCGGCGAGGCTTGCGGCACTTCTGCTGATTGGGGCTGCAGGCATCTGCGGGCAGGATATGAAGGGCGCTGCCCGTATCTGGAAACGGGACAGACGCAGGCATGAGAGTCCCAATGCCGGGCAGTGTGAGGCTGCCATGGCCGGGGCACTGGGGCTGCGGCTTGGGGGACCGGCGGTGTATTTCGGCGAGAAGTATGAAAAACCGACCCTCGGCGATGACAGGCGCGGCATCGTGCCGGAGGATATCCCGGCAGCCTGCCGGATGGAGATGGTCGCCGGGGGACTCTGCTTCGCACTTCTGGGGATTGCGCGCACTGCGGTTGTGCTGCTGTTCTGAGTGCCGAACCCGGTAAAGAGAAGCAGGAAGAAGGCTCAGCCGGCATTTGCGGAGGAGAGGAGACAGGCATGAGAGATCATGGGGGCGAATGGGCAGGGATTCTGCCCGGGCAGAGAACAGAGCTGCTGGACTTTTCGGCGAATATCAGCCCGCAGGGTATGCCTGCCGGGGCGCTCGATGCCGCGGTGAAGGCCATCTGTGAAGCGGACCGCTATCCCGATCCGCAGTGCCGCGCCCTTCGCAGAAAGCTCTCCCACGTGCACGATATCGCGGAGGAGAAAATTGTCTGCGGGAACGGGGCGGCTGACCTCATATGGAGGATCTGCCGCTGCCTGCAGCCGGCGAAGGCATTTGTCCCCGTGCCGACGTTTACGGAATACGAAGCTGCCCTCGATGCGGTCGGATGCGGAATCACGCGTTTTCCCCTGCAGGCGGACGAGGAGTTCTGTCTGAATGCAGAAGCCTTTGCCAGGAGCATTCCGGAGGGGACAGGGCTTGTCTTCCTCTGCAATCCCAATAACCCTACCGGCCGTCTGCTGGCACTGGACGACGGGCGCCGGATCCTCAATGCCTGTCGGGAATGCGGGGCGGTGCTTGTCGTAGACGAATGCTTTCTGGACTTTACACAGCGGCCGGATGCACATACTCTCGCGGGCGAACTGGAGTGCGCCCCGAATCTGATTATTCTGAAGGCCTTTACGAAGACCTATGCCATGGCCGGGCTGCGGCTGGGCTATGTTCTCTGCGGCGATGCGCATCTTGCGGAGAGACTTTCCTGCGAGGGGCAGCCCTGGCCGGTTTCTCACCCGGCGCAGGCAGCAGGAGCGGCTGCCCTCGACGATGCGGGTTACCCGGTGCGCCTGCGGAGCTTAATCGAGGCAGAACGGGATCGCATGCACAAGGCCCTCGCGGCGCTTAATCTGTGTGTTATTCCCGGGGAGGCAAATTTCCTGCTGTTTCGGTGCGCGGATATCTCCCTTGGAGAGAAGCTGCGGGAGAAGGGTATCGTTCTCCGCGGCTGTGCTGATTTCCCCGGTCTCGGGGAAGGGTGGTTCCGCACGGCAGTACGCACACCTGCGGAAAACGACCGGCTGCTTGCAGCAATGGGGGAGGTTCTGGATCGTGGCTGAGTGCATTATGGTGCAGGGGACAATGTCCGGCGTGGGGAAAAGCCTGCTGGTCACGGCGCTCTGCCGCATCTTCTCGGAGGAAGGTCTGCGCTGCGCCCCCTTCAAGAGCCAGAATATGGCCCTCAACAGCTTTGTGACACCGGATGGGCTCGAACTTGGCAGAGCGCAGGCCGTTCAGGCGGAGGCGGCCGGGCTTCAATGTGATGTGCGCATGAACCCGATTCTGCTCAAGCCTGCCAGCGATACAGGCAGCCAGCTTATTGTGATGGGCGAAGTGCGGGGCACCTACCCTGCGAAGGAATACTTCCGCATGAAAAAGAGCCTGATCCCCGTGATCCTTGAGGCCTACCGCAGCCTCGCAGCAGAGAACGACATTCTTGTCATTGAAGGGGCGGGATCACCGGCGGAGATAAACCTGCGGGAAGACGATATCGTGAATATGGGGCTGGCAGGGCTTGTGGACGCGCCCGTGATCCTCGCCGGAGACATCGACCGCGGCGGCGTATTTGCCCAGCTTTACGGCACCATCGCCCTTCTCCGCCAGGAGGAGAAGGAGCGGGTGATCGGCACGGTAATCAATAAATTCCGCGGC
>CADBNC010000259.1 GCA_902795885.1 Oscillospiraceae bacterium | reverse complement strand
CTCTCCGCCGCCATCCCTTACCTGAAGCATGACACCCCGGGAGACCGATCCTGACCCCGCACAGAATTTGCAGAAAAGTGCATGTTAAGAAAACTTTCAGTAGAAAGAACGCCGAGTTTATGGTATGATGATGCAAATCTTCCGGCTGCGGGCAGATCCGCCCGGAAAGTGCCTGATCAAAGTGACTAAACAGAAAAGCGAGGGAAGAACTTGAGGAACTCATTCGACCTTGATGATATACTGAACGAAGTGAATGAATGGGAGGCAGAACCCGCTGCCGAAGCGGAGAGGCCTGCCCCGGCCGACCATGCTGTGCCTGGCCGCCAGCCGGAGGAGCCGTGCACCGGGCCTGTGGTGCCGGAGCCTGCCTATACGGCTCCCGAGGAGGAAGAGCAGGAGGAATATTCCGGGGAATCCTCCCAGGATTATCCGGAAGATTATCCGGAGGAGAGCCTGGAAGAGGAAGAAGCTCCGGAGAATGAGCCTGAGGACGAACCGGAGTACGAACCGGAGACAACCCGCCCTGCGCCCCGCAGGAAGAAAAAGCACCGTATCCGCGATGCCTTTCTCTCGGTGATTTTCGGCGCGCTCAGCATCCTCTGCCTGGCCTGGGGGCTTGCATATCTGCACCCGACCGGCAATGCCGTGAAACGCGAGGCCATTGCGGTAGCCTCTGCTGAGGGTGCCCCTGCGGACAGCATGCCGGAGGCGGAGCCTGTCCCGGCGGATATGCAGCTGGAAGTCCCTGCTGATATGAGCAACGTGCCCGAGGATATGCAGGAAGTACCGGGAGAGATGGGCGTACCCGGGGATATGAGCGTGCCTGAAGACATGCAGGCGGAGATGCCTGCGGACGGCAGCATGCCCGAACCGGAGCCGACTCCCGAGCCTACGCCTGAAGTGCCGGCCAAACCCCATTATGTGATTGACGAGCACGCGACGACAGCACCTGCGCCTATCGAGGCTTCCTATGGCACGATCTCCATCGACAACGCTGCCGAGGTGATGAATATCATCCAGCAGGCGCGGGATTCCGGCCTTCTGGGCGAGGACGAGGTCGTGGCCTTCAACCCGAATGCGAATTTCTACCGCGGGCTGAACTGGCGTGATATCGAGTATTACCTTGATGATACCATCATGGTGATCCTCTGGAAGGAGAACATCGAAGGCAAATGCTGCACCTTCACTGAGGTGAAGGTTGCCGATGCGTCCCAGTTCCGCAGAAAGCTCGCGGATGATACCTTCGGCTCCCAGGCGCAGTATTATGCCAGCACTCTTTCCATGAGCGCGAATGCCGTTGTGGCCATGAATGCGGACTATTATCTCTTCCGTGATTTCGGCATCTCGGTTTATGACCGGGCGCTCTATCGCTTCAATACCGATACCTACACCGGCCAGTATAAGAAATACAACTGTGTGGATACCCTCTTCATCGACGGCAAGGGCGATTTCCTCTACAAGCGGCTTCTGGAGGAAAACAGTGCCGAGAGCATGGCGCAGTTCATCCAGGATAACGATATCCGATTCTCCATCGCCTTCGGTCCCGTGCTGGTGGAGAACGGCCAGCCTCTGGTGTGTGACTGGTACCCCGTAGGCGAGATCAACCGTCTCTATTCCCGCGCCGGCATCGGCCAGATGGGCGAGCTGCACTATCTTTACATGTCCCTCAACCACGGCTCGGAGGAGGCACGCTGGACGGTCAACCAGTTTGCCGAGCACTTTGCCGAGAAGCCCGTCATCACGGCCTACTGCCTCGACGGCGGCCAGACCGGTGAGGTGGTCTTCCGGGGCGAGCCCTACAACTATATCGACTTTGGTGCCGAGCGCACCGTCAGCGATATTGTCTATTTTGCCACGGCAATTCCGGAAGGAGAGAGGTGACGGGAATGGGAAGCAATCCAATCATTTTCAGCGCTTTCGGGGTGGATATCTATGCCAGCTCTCTGGTCATCTTCCTGGGCCTGGTCTTCTGCCTGCTGATGACAGCCACGCTCTACGGCAAAAAACACGGCACCGTCATGCCGGCCTTCATGCTCTTCTCCCTTGGATTCATTGTCGCGGTGTTTCTCAGCCGTGTGACCCACTGGTATTTCAATGCCGAGACCTATGGCTCCTTTGAAAATGCCATGACCGATTTCAGTATCGGCAGCTTCGTCCTGCCGGTGGCGGTGGCGGGCGTGTGGATCACGGGCTGGCTGATCGGCAAAACCCGCCTGGTACCCAGCCACGGCGCCCTTCTGGACGCGGCGGCCCCCGGACTCTGCCTGCTGATCGTCTTTATCCGCATCAGTGCCATTTTTGGCACCACCTGCCGGGGTAAAGCGATTATCACAAACAGCGCCCTGCAGTTCTTCCCCTGGTCCATCGCTGTGACGGACGGGGCAAACAACCGCATTTACCGCTTTGCCTCCTTTGCCATTGCGGCCATTCTGATGCTTCTTGTCTTTGTGCTGATCCTTCTCTATTTCCGCAATGAGAGAAGCCGCAGCAAGAAAAACGGCGATGTCTGGCGCTGGTTTGTGCTGGCGTATTCGATGGTCTCGGTCGTCATCGATTCCACCCGCTACGATTCGCCCCTCATGCATTTCCGCGTGATCTCGTACCTGAACCAGTATTCCGCCTTTATCAGCCTCGGCCAGGTGATGCCCGGCGTCTTCTCGCTGATCACCCTGATTCACTTCAGCAAGCGCAATATCCGGCGTACCGGGCTGAAGTGGTACCACGTGCTGGGCTGGATCCTCCTCGTGGTCTCCTTTGTCGGCATTGGCTATTTCGGGGAATATAAATTCCAGCGTTATGCCAATACCCTGCAGTGCTATTCCATCATGACGGCATCCTGCTTCCTGCTGCTTCTGGCAGAGTATCTGGAATACCGGCGGTGGGGCCGCAGAAGAAGATGAGAAGCCGAACGGGCGAGGGATACAGGATGGCAAGGGAAACATCAGTCAACGAAAAAAGAATTGGTTTTGTGCGCAGCGGGCAGGGAAGGCGGATGCTCTCCCTGCTCCTGTGTGCGCTTTTGTGCTGCGGGGTTTTGTCCCCGCAGTCTGCATTTGCCGAGATGGAGCCTGCGGCAGAGGATACTCTCCCGGACCCTGCCGCGATGGCACAGCCCGCTTCAGATCAGGCGGAGACTGCCTCGGAGGCCGGGCCCGTGCTTCTGGACGAGGCAGAGCTGAACCAGTGGATGGACAGCTTTGTTGCCTCCAATAACCTCGCCGGCCCGGGGAAGGATTTCTCGGTAGGCTTTACCTACACCGCCACGGGCGAGAGCTGGTACTACAACGCGGATGTGTTCATGTATTCAGCCAGCCTCTACAAGGTGCCGGTGGCCATGCTGATGGCAGAGAAGGAGGCAGCAGGTGAGCTCAACCAGGACAGCATCGTCCTCGGGACCACGCTGCAGTATCTGGAGTCCACGGCGCTGACCTATTCCAACAACGACAGCGGCCATGCCATGGTGGATTATCTCGGAGGCACCTATGCCGGCAAGTGCAGCGACATGACCATCGCCTATACGGATCTGCCGGAAGACTATTTTGTGCAGGATTTCTTCGATAACAGCTACTACACCGCCCGGTATATGACCCAGGTGATGACCACCCTCTGGAAGGGCGGGGAAGAGCGCTTCCCGCATGTGATCGAATACCTTCGGCCCGCGCAGCCGGATGCCTACCTGAACATCTCCCTGAAGGGAAAATACGAGCTTGCGCAGAAATATGGTTCCTATCAGGAGCCAAACGGGAACGAGAATAACCATATTGCCGCCATCGTCTATACCCCGAACCCGGTGATCATCACGGTAATGACCCGGAATGTGGGGGATTATCAGATGCGCATGGCCGAGATCGGCACCTACCTTACGGACTACGCGCAGGAGCTGGACAGCCGCTATCTGAACTGGCAGCAGCAGGAGAGTCTTCGTCTGGAGGCCGAGGCGCTGGCCCAGGCAGCCCAGGAGGCCCAGGAAAGCGTGACGGAGGAAAGCCAGCCTGCTGAAGAGCCTGCGGATCAGATGCCGGCCGCCCCCGGTGAGCCATCCGGGGAAGACGGCCAGCCCATGGACTCCGAACTGGAAGAAACCGCCCAGGAGGCTCTCCCTGTTCCGGCTTCGGCAGGAAGCAAGGTGGTCTTGCTTGCGGTGGTGATCGGGGCTCTCCTGTTGATTCTGACAATGGTCCTTCTTCTCCACCGGAAGCGGAGATCACAGCGGGAGCGCGAAGAAGAGAGAACCCCGCGCCGCACAGGCACGGGGACGCGGGCAGGAAAGAGCCGGGGAGAGGGAGAATACCGCCCGCGGCACTGAAATACAGGAAAGGAACAGCCGAGCATGGATTACAGGACAGAACATGATTCCATGGGCGAGGTGAAGGTCCCCGCCGACCGTTACTGGGGCGCCCAGACCCAGCGCAGCCGCGAAAATTTCCCTATCGGAGTCGGGATCGAGACCATGCCGCGGGAGATTATCCGCGCCATGGGTATCCTCAAATGTGCCGCCGCCCGGGCAAACGGAAAGCTGAAGCCGGAGAAAATGCCCCCGGAGAAGCTGTGCGTTATCGCCCAGGCTGCCGAAGAGGTCGCGGATGGGAAGCTGGACGGCCATTTCCCCCTGGTAGTGTGGCAGACCGGCTCCGGCACCCAGACCAACATGAATGCCAACGAGGTGATTGCCAACCGCGCTAACGAGCTCGCCGGCAAAAAGCTCTGCCACCCGAATGACGATGTGAACATGAGCCAGTCCTCCAACGATACCTTCCCGACTGCCCTGCATATCGCGGCGGTGCTGGCACTGGAAGAGCGCCTCCTGCCGGCCGG
>CADBNC010000258.1 GCA_902795885.1 Oscillospiraceae bacterium | reverse complement strand
CAAGATGATCAGGCCCGAGGACTATATCCGCATCGCGCCGGAGTTCCGCCAGCGTCTGCTGGAGGGCGAGTTCATGCCCACCATCCGTGAGCAGTTTATCTCGATACTGGAATACTTCGGCCAGAGCCCGATTATTGTGCGCTCAAGCTCGCTGCTGGAGGACGGCATCGGCAACGCCTTCGCGGGGAAGTATGAGAGCGTCTTCTGCCCAAACCAGGGCACCCTCGAGCAACGCTACAAGGACTTTGAGCACGCGGTGAAGCTGGTCTACGCCTCTACCGTGAGCCCCGAGGCCATCCGGTATCGCGCCGAGCGGCACCTGCTGGACCGGGATGAGCAGATGGCCCTGCTGGTTATGCGCGTCAGCGGCGATATCCACGGCGATTATTATTACCCGCACATCGCGGGCGTGGGGCACTCCAAAAACCTCTATGCCAACGACAGCCTCGGCAGCGAGAACAAGGGCATGCTGCGACTGGTCTTCGGGATGGGGACCCGTGCAGTGGACCGCGAGGCCGATGACTATGCCCGCCTCATCCGGCTGGATAAGCCCAAAGCCCCCCCGATGGTTGAACCAAAGGATGCCTATCGCTACTCACAGCATCACGTCGATGTGATTAACCTGCGGCTCAACCGTTTTGACACCATCCGCACTGAGGATGTGGACAAGCGGCAGCTCGGCACGGACGCCGGCCTCTTCATGGAGCCGGACAGCTACACGGCCGATTATTACCGCGAGATCGGCCTTCGGAACGAGCGCATCCCGGATATAGTGAATTTCTCGCGTCTGCTGAGAAGAACGGACTTTACCGATGTGATGACACGAATGATGCGCCTGCTGGAGGAAAAGTACAACTACCCGGTTGATATCGAATATGCCTGCAACTTCACCCGCGACGGGGAATACCGGGTGAACCTGCTGCAGTGCCGCACCATCCAGACCCAGGGTCTGGGGCAGGCGGGCGTTATGCCGACCGTGCGGGATTATCTCTTCCGCATCAAAGGCAACTTCATGGGCGGCAACGCCAGCGCCCCGCTGCGATACGCGGTCTTTGTGCAGGTGGAGGAGTATCTCTCCCTGCCGGAAACGCGCAAGTATCTGGTGGCGCGGCGCATCGGCGAACTGAACCAGACCATCACCCGCGAGGGCGCGATTCTGCTCGGGCCCGGCCGCTGGGGCACCACCACGCCCAGCCTCGGTGTTCCCGTGAGCTTTGCGGAAATCTCGCGCTTTACCTGCATGTGCGAGCTGGCGTATCAGTCCCACGGGCTGCGGCCGGAGCTTTCCTACGGCAGCCACTTCTTCCAGGATCTGGTGGAATCAGGCATCCACTATGCGGCGATCTATCAGGATGAGGACGGCTGTGAGTTCAACGAGGCTCTCTTCCGCAAGTTCCCGGATGTGTACACGGCGCTGACCGAGGACGAGATCCTGAAGGATGTTATCCGGGTTTATGATTTCGGCGAAAAGGGCGCCATCCTTTATTCTGAGCTGAAGAACAACGAATGCTTCCTCGGGGTTGTGTGAAGAGAAATGCCCGCATCTGACAAAACAGGGCGCAGCAAACGGCATGAATCTGCCGCATTTGCAAGAAATATGTCTTGTTTTTGGGTATTTTCTATGCTACAATACCTCTGTTATGCCGGGCACAGCTGTGTTTGTGCCCGATCACAGGGATTTAACGATTCAACAGTCTGAAAAAACCCGGAAGGATTTTAAGCATGGAAAAAAAGAAAAAGAAAAGCAATGGCGCCGGAAAAGCCGTTGTGCGGTTTATTGACCGGCTTTTCGGGCTTGTGCTCGCAGCGGTTATCGTGGTCGGTATTTTCGGCCTGACTCTGGAGTGGATTCTTTGCAAGGGCCCGTCTCCCGCATTGCGTGATTCGTTCGTCATGACGATGATTTGGACGCGCCGCTTTGACTTCATCACCCACATTTTCCTCTCGGATGAAGAAGTGGACGAGATCTACAAGAGCCACTTTGAGGCAACAACCGCGGACCGTACTGACACCAGTATGATCACCATCAAGGCGCAGGAGGAGCCGGACGAGGAGCTCGGCCCGCAGCCTGACGAATATGGCTATGTCGATGAAGACGGCGATGGACTGATCTTCGTGGATGTGAAGAAAAAGGGCTTCGTAGGGAAGATGATCATCATCAAGGATCCGTCCCGCGTCTTTGTTGGCAAGCCGGAGGTTTACGGCGGCTACGGCATGGCGCTGGATGCGCTGGTTGAGCGCTATGACGCCCTCGGCGGTATCAACGGCGGCGCCTTCTATGATCCGGAAGGCGGCGGCACCGGTGGATATCCGGACGGTCTGACTGTTGTGGATGGTGAGAGCTTCAGCATCGGCGGAGACCGTACCTTTGTTGGCTTTGACGAGAACAATGTTCTCTTTGTCGGCGATATTGATGCTGAGACTGCAACGGAGCTGAAAATCCGCGATGGCGTCAGCTTCGGGCCGGCCCTGCTTGTCAATGGCGTGGGCAACTACGGAGCCTACATGGAAAGCGGCATCAATCCCCGTACAGCCATTGGCCAGCGCGCGGACGGCGCGGTGCTGATGCTGGTTATCGACGGGCGGCAGATGCACAGCGTTGGCTGCAGCTTCGGTGATGTGCGCGATGTCATGATTGATTTCGGCGCCGTCAACGCCTGCAATCTCGACGGCGGCTCGTCCACGGTCATGTATTATAACGGCGAGTATATCAACAGCCCGTCTTCGGCCAGCGGCACTTCGCGCGCCCTGCCGGATGCGTTCCTTTTCCGCTGAGCCGGGAGAACGGAGGAGACTATGACGAACAAAGCCAGAAAAAGACTGTCCGTTGCAGGGACGATTCTGTATATCCTGATTCTGCTTGCGGTGGTTGTCGTACTTGCCGCGGTGGGCTACTATATCCTTGGCCAGGTCTGGGATTATGCGTATGTTTATGATGAGACCGAATCTCAGCCGGTGATTGACGCCTACATGGATAAT
>CADBNC010000257.1 GCA_902795885.1 Oscillospiraceae bacterium | reverse complement strand
TTTGCCCAGCTTTACGGCACCATCGCCCTTCTCCGCCAGGAGGAGAAGGAGCGGGTGATCGGCACGGTAATCAATAAATTCCGCGGCGATGCCGGGCTGCTGACGCCGGGGCTGCGGCAGCTGGAAGAGCTCACGGGAAAGCCTGTGCTTGGTGTGGTGCCGTGGACGGAGCTCGACATCGACGATGAGGACATCCTGGCCCCGCGGCTGGAGCGGAAGCACGGGGAACGCACCCTCGATATCGCTGTCATCCGGCTGCCGCATCTTTCAAACTTTACGGACTTTGCCCCCCTCGAAAGCCACCCGGCCATTGGCCTGCGCTATGTACATGGGGTGACGGAGCTTGGCAAGCCGGATCTTGTGATTCTCCCGGGGACGAAGAGCACCATGGACGATCTGCGCTGGCTTCGCGGGAGAGGGTTCGCGGAAGCCTTGCTGGCGCTTCACCGACAGAAGACCCCAGTACTTGGCATCTGCGGCGGATATCAGATGCTGGGCAGAGCCCTTTCCGACCCTCTGGGGACAGAGTCAGGCGGCAGCTGCAGGGGCCTCAGCCTCCTGCCCGCAGAGACGGTTTTCACCGCAGAGAAAACCCGCACCCGCCGCCGGGCGGAATGCTGTGCCGGCCCCTTCCAGGGAGCCATGCTGGAGGGTTACGAGATACACATGGGCAGAACCGTGCTACAGCCTGAACACACGGGCATCGCAAGGCCATTCTGCCGCTTTGAAGACGGGCAGGAGGATGGCATGATGCTGGACGGTGTCTTCGGAACCTACCTTCACGGCCTTTTTGATTCCGGAGAGCTGGTGGACAGACTGGCCGCGTATCTCGCCGGACAGAAGGGCATCGCCGTCCCGGAAGTAAAGACAGAATCCCGTGCGCTGTACCGCGCAAGGCAGTATGACCTCCTTGCCGACACGGTGCGCCGGAGTCTGGACATTGCGGCAATCCGCACGGCGATGCGGGATTATGCCTTGCGGCGGGGAGAGAAGGAAAGCACATGAACCTTAAACCGGGTGAAATTGAACAGACAAGTCTCCAGATCATCCATGAGGAACTCGAAGCGGGCGGCATCCGCCTGCCGGAGGAGAACGCCGGCGTCATCCTGCGCTGTATTCACGCGAGTGCTGATTTTGACTATGCCGAAACACTTCGCTTCACTCCCGGGGCTGTGCCTCTGGCCATCAATGCCCTTCGGCGTGGCGTTGCTGTGGTGACGGATACAAACATGGCGAAGGCGGGGATCAGCAGACCAGCCCTGAGAAAGCTGGGGGGAGAGGTCTTCTGCTATATGGCAGAGGACGAGGTTGCGCGTGAAGCAAAGGCGCGCGGTGTGACGCGGGCGGCAGTCTCCATGGAGCATGCGGCGGGGGAACACCCGAGAGCCGTTTTTGCCATCGGGAATGCGCCGACCGCGCTTTTCACCCTGGCGGAAGCGATTGAGCGCGGCCTGCGGCCAGCCCTCATTATAGCGGTTCCTGTCGGGTTTGTGCACGTGGAGGAGAGCAAGACGCGCATCCTTGCGGCCTGCGGTGAGGCAGAGGTCCCCTGCATCGCGGCCATGGGCCGAAAGGGCGGCAGCAGCATTGCAGCGGCGGTGTGCAACTGCCTGCTGTATGCCGCTGCAGGGATGGAAGATCCCGCCGCACGCGGCTGGGGATGAAAGTAAGGAACAGGAAAAAGACCGTGAGATATTCTGGCGCGGAGAGCAGGGCACAGGGGGAAAATGACATGCAGGAAGGACATTATGCGTTCTTTCAGAACAGGGAATGTGAGTATTTCCCCTGCCACGAGGGGGTGGCGGAAGAAGAATTCAACTGTCTCTTCTGCTATTGCCCGCTCTACACCCTCGGGGAAAACTGCGGCGGGGCTTTCTACTATACGGAGAACGGCATCAAAAGCTGCATAGGCTGTGCCTTCCCGCATATCAGGGGGAACTTCAGCGCCGTGACAGCGCGGTTTCAGGAGCTTGCCCGCCTCGCAGAGAAGGGGGAGCACCATGGCGTTTGAACATTTTCTGCGCGCCGGCAGCAAAAAGCTGCGCTGCGGCTACACCACGGGTACATGCGCGGCGCTTGCGACCGCCGGTGCGGCCGAGCTTCTTCTGACCGGCTGCAAGCCGGAGAAGCTCTCGCTGCTGACCCCGGGCGGCATCCGCGTGAATGTGGAGCCTGAAGAATGCTTCATGAAAGGAGATCAGGCAGTCTGCGCCGTACGGAAGGACGCAGGGGACGACCCGGACGTGACGGACGGCATGCTTATTTTTGCTTTGGTGGAAAAGCAGTCCACGGGCATCACGCTGGATGCCGGCGCCGGCATTGGCATCGTGACAAGGCCAGGGCTGGATCAGCCTGTAGGCGCGGCAGCCATCAACAGTGTCCCCAGGCAGATGATCCGCGCAGCAGCGGAGGCGGTCTGCGAAGAGGCGGAATATGCCGGCGGGCTTCACATTGTGCTCGAAGTGCCGGGAGGCGAGGAGCTTGCGGGGAAGACCTTCAACCCCCAGTTGGGGATTGAGGGCGGAATCTCGATCCTTGGAACATCGGGTATCGTGCGCCCGATGAGCGAGGAAGCAATTGTCGACACCATTGCCCTCGAAATCCGGCAAACCGCTGCATCCGGAGAGAGGCGACTGATCCTGACGCCGGGGAACTACGGCATGGATTTCCTCCGGGCACAGATGCCGTGGCTTGGCCGCGTGAAGAGCGCGAGATGCTCAAATTATGTCGGCGAGGCGATGGATATCGCCGCGGCGGAGGGCTTCGGGGAGATTCTGCTGGTTGGGCATGTGGGGAAGTATGTGAAGCTCGCCGGCGGGATCATGAACACACATTCCCGTATGGCGGACTGCCGGCGCGAGCTCTTCATCGCACACGCTGCCCTCTGCGGGGCTGATGCCGGCCTTTGCAGACGGCTGATGGAGCAGGTGACAACGGAAGGCTGTCTCGATGTGCTGGAGGACGCGGGCCTGCGGGAACCGGTCTGTCTGAGCCTGCTTAAGGAAATACAGCGTGTGCTGTCCCGTCGCAGTCCGGAAGGCATGATTGCTGGCCTGCTGATGTTCTCAAACCAATATGGCCTGCTCGGCATGACAGAGACCGCGGCCGCACTTTTGAATGGCTGGAGGGACGGAGAATGAGAGACGGCATTGCCATCGCGGCATTCACCGACCGGGGTGAGAAACTGGCAGAGAGGCTGGCTTTGATGCTCGGCGGAGAATATGCCAGAATCGGGCAGGGTACCGGTAGATGCATCAACTCCGGTGCCGAGACGCAGAGCGGCAGATGCGGAGGGAAGGGCGTCGCGGCGTGGGCAGAGGAAAAGCTCCGCTCCTGCCGGGCACTGATCTTCATTGGCGCGGCGGGCATTGCCGTGCGTGCCATCGCGCCTTTTATCCGGAGCAAGGCTGAGGATCCGGCGGTTCTCTGTGTGGACGAGTGCGGAGACTATGTGATTCCGCTGCTCTCCGGCCACCTGGGGGGCGCCAACGCCCTTGCCTGCAGCATCGCGGAGGCAATTCACGCAACGGCTGTTATCACAACGGCGACGGATCTTGCAGGGGTTTTTGCAGCTGATCTCTGGGCAAAGGCGCAGGGAATGTCGGTTCTGCAGCCTGGGCGCATCCGGGCTGTTTCGGCGAAGATCCTGCGTGGAGATACAATCCGCATCCGCTGCCCCTTTCCTGTTGCAGGAGAAGCACCGCGGCAGGTCTGTCTGTGCCAGGAGGGACCGGCAGATGTAGTGGTATCGTACCGGGAGGAAGAGCCTTATGAGTCAGATGCTGCGATGGAGGAGAGCATAGACCCTCTGAAGCTGGTGCCGTCCTGCCTCGTGCTGGGCGTTGGCTGCCGGCGGGGTGTATCTGCAGAAAGACTCGAAGAGGCCTTCCGGGCATTCTGCCGGGAGCGGGGGATCCTGCCTCAGGCTGTCTCTGCCGCGGCGACGATCAGCCTGAAGAAAAATGAGGAGGGCCTGCTTGCCTTCTGCCGGGAACATGGATGGCAGCTGCGGTTTTATGAGGCGGAGGAACTCCGGAGAGAGAATGGCAGCTTCACCGCATCGCGTTTCGTGGAAGAGACGACAGGCGTTGACAATGTCTGCGAGCGGGCTGCGGCCCGCTGTGCCGGAGGCAGAATTGTGGAGAAAAAATATGCCGGGGAGGGCATCACCTTTGCCCTCGCGGAAGAAGAGACAGCATTTGACTGGAGAAGCTGAGATGGGAAAGCTTTCTGTTGTGGGCATCGGTCCCGGTGATCTGCAGAGCATGACGGGCAGGGCAAGCAGGGCACTGGAAGAGGCGGAGCTGATTGCCGGATACACTGTGTATATCGATCTTTTGAGGCCGTATTTTCCGGAGAAGGAGTTCTATTCCACCGGAATGACCGGCGAGCTGGCCCGCTGCCGGTACTGCCTGGAGAGAGCTGCAGAGGGACGGAAGGTTGCCCTTGTCTGCTCGGGTGATGCCGGTATCTACGGAATGGCGGGTCTTGTGCTTGAGCTTGCGGAGCAGGAGAGCAGTCTGCCCGAAATCGAGATTGTCCCCGGGGTGACAGCTGCATCCTCGGGTGCAGCGCTGCTGGGTGCACCACTGGGACATGATTTCTGCGTGATTTCGCTCTCGGACAGGCTGACGGACTGGAACCAGATAGAAAAGCGGCTTCGCTGCGCGGCTGAGGGGGATTTTGCACTCTGCCTCTATAACCCGGCATCCCGGGCGAGGAGAGACTGCCTTGCCCGCGCCTGCGCGGTGCTCCTGGAGAGTAAAGATCCGCAGACCGTCTGCGGTATTGCGCGCAATATCGGTCGGCAGGGGGAGAGCTTCCGGGTTCTGTCCCTTGCTGAGCTTCAAAAAACAGAGGCCGATATGTTCACCACGGTGTTTGTCGGTTCATCCCGATCGCGGAAGTGCGGCGGCAGGATGGTGACGCCCCGGGGCTACCGGATGCTGGAAGAAGGCCTATGAAAATCGTGATATTCAGCGGCACCACCGAGGGGCGGATCCTTTCACAGAGGCTCGCGGAAGAGACCCGGACAAATGGGACGTCGACAGAGATTGTCGTCTGCGTAGCAACGGAGTACGGGCGCGAGATTCAGGCTGCCGTGGAAGGAACCAGAATATGCACAGGGCCCCTCAGCCCGGAGGAGAAAAAGGAGCTGCTCTGCGGAGCAGCACTCTGCGTCGACGCCACGCATCCCTATGCCGCTCACATCAGCCAGTCCCTGAAGACCGCGTGCCGCGAGGCAGAAGTCGAATATATCCGTCTGCGGCGAGGAGAGAGCGAGGAGAACCAGCATACCACGACCCGGCCCGATGAAAGCCGTGGTGGGGCAGACAATGCGGAAGCTGCCGGCAAGGTTTTCCTGGCAGATGCCGATGAGACTGCCCGCTGGCTTGCAGAGCGGGAGGGGAATATCCTCCTGACAACAGGCGCCAAGGAACTGCCAGCCTTCGCGGCACTGCCCAGAGAGAGACTCTTTCCCCGGGTGCTGCCAAACCAAAAGAGCCTGGAGGCCTGTGAGGCACAGGGGATCCCCCGCCGCAATATCATCGCCATGCAGGGACCGTTCTCTACGGAGATGAATATTGCCACAATCCGGCAGTATCAGATCCGCTGGCTGGTGACAAAGGACGGCGGCATTCCCGGCGGCTATCCTGAAAAACGCGAGGCCGCGGAAAAAACCGGTATTACGCTTCTTGTACTTCGGCGGCCGGAGGATTCCGGGGAGAATTTCAAAGCGGTACTTAACAGGTGCATGACAGCAATCCATGCTGATGCAAATACAGATTGAAGAAAGAGAAAGGATTCAACAGACTATGAAAAAACTTGTTGCTGTTGCGATGATAGCGGCAATGCTGCTGACAGCATTTGCGTGCACGGCCTTTGCTGCTGACGAGGCGGCGGATGCGGAGGAAACCATGCAGTCAGCTGAGTTGGCTGACGATGCGGAAAGCGCAGATGATGCTGAGGAAGCGGAAGAAAGCGGTTTCGACTACAGTACCGGGGACGCTCTGCTGGACAATCCGCTGAACCAGGATGAGATCGGGGAAAAAGAGCTGCTGGTCGTTTCCTTCGGCACCAGCTTCAATGACAGCCGGCGCCTGACCATCGGCGCGATTGAAAATGCCCTGCAGGAGGCGTTTCCGGAGTGGAGTGTGCGTCGGGCCTTTACCAGTCAGATCATCATCGACCATGTGAAAAACCGGGACGGCGAATATATCGACAATGTGACTGAGGCGCTGGAGCGTGCGGCTGCCAATGGTGTGAAGACTCTTGTCGTGCAGCCCACGCATCTAATGAACGGCTATGAGTACACGGATCTTGTCAATGAGCTCGCGGAATACAGCGACGCCTTTGAGACCATTGCCGTCGGCCAGCCTGTTCTGACGGATGAAACAGACTTTGAGGCGGTGAAGACCGCAATTGTGGATGCCACAAAGGTGTATGACGACGGAAAGACTGCCATCTGCTTTATGGGCCACGGAACCGAGGCCGAATCCAACGGCGTCTATGACAAATTGCAGGGAATCCTGGCCGAATCCGGGATGAAGAACTATTTCATCGGAACCGTTGAGGCAGAGCCTTCCCTCACGGATGTGCTGGAGATGGTTGAGGCCGGCTCCTATGAACGCGTTGTTCTGCGCCCGCTGATGATCGTGGCTGGTGACCATGCCAACAATGACATGGCAGGTGATGAAGAGGACAGCTGGAAGAGCATTTTCACAGAGGACGGCTATCAGGTCGAGTGCGTGCTCGAAGGCCTCGGTCAGCTCGAAGCAGTTCAGAATATTCTGATTGACCATGCTGCGGCTGCCATCGATTCCGTCGGCTAAACATGGCAAGGAAGTATATGAAAGCAACAAAAGTGATTTTATGCCTGCTCACCGCAGCGGCGCTGCTGCTGAGCCCGGCTCTCTGTGTGCCGCCGGTCCTCGCTGCATCCCCTGCAGTGGCGGACGCCTCGCAGATGACAACGGTCGAGGAAGTGGGCGAAGCATGGATGAATCCCGTGCATGCAGAGAGCCTGCTGGACGGAGAATACCCGGTTGAGGTGGAATCCAGTTCATCCATGTTCCGGATCGATAGTGCCGTACTGCGGGTGGAAGAAGGAAGACTGGAAGCAAAGCTCACCATGGGCGGCAAGGGCTACCTCCGGGTCTGGCCTGGCTCTGCTGAAGAGGCTGCCGAAGCGGATGAGGATGCGTGCATCCCCTATACCGAAGATGAAGAAGGCAGGCATGTCTTCACTATTCCCGTGCAGGCCCTGGACGAGGGCTTCCCCTGCGCGGCTTTCAGCAAAAACAAGGAACTCTGGTACGACAGAACCCTGCTGCTGCGGTCGGATTCGCTTCCCATGGAGGCCTTTGCCGAGGGCTTCTTTGTGACGGCGGAGAGCCTGAACCTGAAGAACGGTGCCTATACAGCTGAGGTTACCCTCAATGGCGGCAGCGGGAAGGCGTCGGTGGCATCCCCGGCGTTGCTGACGGTGGAGGACAGTGCCTGCGAGGCACTGGTAATCTGGAGCAGCAAAAACTATGATTACATGAAAATAGGTGAAAAGAAGTTCTTTCCGGAGGAGGGCTATGAGAGCTCTGCCTTCCGGATCCCCGTGAGCTTTTTTGACAGACCCATGCGGGTGATTGCCGATACCGTCGCCATGAGCACGCCGCATGAGATCAGCTATACCCTGCAGTTTGATTCAGCAACACTGGAGAAGGCGCAGGGATGAAGCGGCTGTGGTTCCGGAGGCTGCCCGGCTTGCTCCTGACGTGGCTGTGTCTTATCATCATGCTCCCTCTCTCCCCTGTGGGCGAAGCAAGTGCCCTGACAGCAGAGCCTGGGGCCATGCAGCCGGCGATGCCGGACAGGCATGAAGCGGGGACAGAGCTGCCCCTGCGCTATGCCGAGCACTTTCGTGTGGAGTGGCTTGGAGATGGCGCTGCGCTGCTGACACTCGGGGAAAAGGAACAGTTTCTGCTCGTGCCCCGGGGGGAGGAACTTTCGGAGAATACAGACCTTCCTGAAGGGCTGCCTGTGATTCGCACGCCGGTGGAGCGGGTGTATCTGGCAAGCTCCTCGGCAGCGGATCTGTTCCTGCAGGCCGGGGCTCTTGGCAGAATACGCTGCTGCTCGACAGCGGCCGAGAGCTGGCAGATTCCGGAACTGCGGGGAGCCCTCGAGGAAGAGAGCATCCTCTATGCCGGCAAATACAGTGCGCCGGATTATGAGCTGCTTCTGGAGGAAGACTGCGATCTGGTGGTGGAGAACACGATGATCCTTCATCGGCCGCAGACGAGGGAAAAGCTCGAAGCCCTGGGCTTTCCTGTGATGCTGGAATACTCGAGCTACGAGCCGCACCCGCTGGGGAGAGTCGAGTGGATCAAGCTCTACGGCCTGCTGACGGGGAGGCTTCCGGAGGCAGAGGCTTTTTTCGAAGCCCAGGAGGCGCAGGTGCGCTCGATGGAGACAGAAGAGAACAGCGGCAGGAGTATTGCGTTTTTCCATTTCGCCGCCAACGGTGCGGTCGTGGTACGGCGTGAGGCGGACTATGTCTCGCGCATGATTGTTCTGGCCGGCGGGCATCCCGCGTTCACTGAGCTTCCGGAGCAGGACAACGCGCTCTCCAGCGTCACAATTCAGATGGAAACCTTTTACGCCCAGGCGAGGGACGCGGATGTACTGGTGTACAACGGGACAGTCGGCGGTGAGATTGAGAGCATGGACCGGTTCCTGGATCTCAGCCCGCTGCTTGGGGACTTTCGGGCTGTGCGGGAAGGAAACGTCTGGTGCACGGAGCAGAGCATGTTCCAGCGGTCGTCGGCCGCTGCAGGCATGATCTTGGATTTCCGCGAAATTCTCCGTCCCGAGCCGCAGGAAGAGCTGCTGCATTACCTGCACCGCATTCGATGACAGAGCAGAACAAGGAAGAACAAAGGAAGGAGAAAGAGCATGACCGGACGGCGCAGAATCACATTTGTTTTCCTGACTGCGGCGCTCATCGCCCTTGCCTTCCTGAACCTTTTTGCGGGCAGTGTGAAGCTTGCGCCTGCAGATGCACTGCAGGCTCTTTTCAGCCGGGGGGACAGCGCCGTCGCCGAGGGAATCATACGGAATATCAGGCTGCCGCGGCTGCTCGCGGCCGCTCTACTGGGCGGAGCACTCTCAGTAGCGGGCTTTCTGCTGCAAATCTATTTTAACAACCCCATCGCAGGTCCTTTCGTGCTCGGTATCTCATCCGGAGCGAAGCTGCTCGTAGCGCTGAGCATGATTCTCTGTCTGAGCAGGGGGATTGCTCTGCATGCGTCAGGGATGATTGCCGCGGCCTTTTGCGGGGCTATGCTTTCGATGGGGGTCGTGCTTCTGGCAAGCCGTGTGCTGCGTGGCAGGGGCATGCTGATTGTTTGCGGTGTGATGATCGGATATATCTGCTCCGCCGTGACGGAAATTGCCGTTACCTTCGCGGATGATGCCAATATCGTGAATCTGCACAGCTGGTCGCAGGGGAGCTTTTCCGGCATTGGCTGGCAGGAGATTGGCACAGCGGCGGATGTCATATGTGCGGCGCTCGCCGGCACGGTGCTGCTTGCAAAGCCGATGGATGCCTATCGCCTGGGAGAAGCGTATGCACAGTCAATGGGTGTGAGAATCCAGCACTTTCGGGCTGGGCTGATCGTACTCTCAAGCATCCTCGCAGCCTGTGTGACGGCCTTTGCGGGTCCGGTATCGTTCGTCGGGATCGCCGTCCCGCAGCTGATGAAGGCCCTCCTGAAGAGCACCAAGCCCGCTCTGATGCTTCCCGCCTGCTTCCTGGGCGGCGGGGTCTTCTGCCTCTTCTGCGATCTTCTGGCGAGGCTGCTCTTTGCACCGACGGAGCTTTCAATCAGCACGGTGACGGCTGTGTTCGGTGCACCCGTGGTCATCTGGACACTGGTGAAACGGAGGCGGGAATAAGATGCTGCATACAGAGAATCTTGCTGTCGGCTATGGTGAAAGGGCGGTGCTGCGGGAAGTCAGCCTGCACGTCCGCCCGGGGGAAATTCTGTGCCTGATCGGACCAAACGGGGCAGGAAAATCGACCCTGCTGAAAACCCTTATGCGCGAGCTCCCGTCCCTTTCGGGCAGCGTTCGCCTCGCGGGACGCATGCTGCAGGAGATCCCGCAGAGGGAGTTCGCAAAAAGCTGCGCCGCTGTCTTTACCGGCATTCCGCGAACCGAGCTGATGACCTGCGGCGAGCTTGTCGCCATGGGACGCTATCCCTATACAGGCAGGCTCGGCATCCTGTCGGACGAGGACAGGCGTATTGTTCGCGAGAGCATGGAGAGAACCGAAACGGAGGAACTGGCGGGTCGGGATTTCGCGTGCATCAGCGACGGGCAGAGGCAGCGCGTTCTGCTGTGCCGGGCGATATGCCAGGAACCAAAACTGCTGCTGATGGACGAGCCAACAGGTTTCCTTGATCTGCGCAACAAGCTGAAGTTCATGCAGCTGCTGCGAAAACTTGCCGCGGAAAAGAAAATCGCCGTGGTAATGAGCCTGCATGAGCTCGACCTCGTGCGCAGCTTCGCAGACAGCGTGGTCTGTGTGCACGATGGCCGGGCAGACCTGAGCGACTCTCCGGAGGAGCTGCTCTCCGGCGAAAGCATACGCAGGCTCTTCGGCATTGAGGAGGAGCTCTACAGGCTCTGGAAGCGGGGAGCTGCCCCTGAAGCGCAGGCTGAAGGCGAAAATCCTTCCCTGTCGTCTGGGACACCTCGGGACAAAATACAGTCTGCTGTGTGACAGTAGTGTGATGGTTTGTATGATAAGCTTCGGGCACCGGTGAATAATTCCCGGTGCTTCGATATTTCAGATCATACAGAACACGGAGGTTTTGTTTATGAAGAAAAGAGCCCTTTCCCTGGCGGCGGTTTTTGTACTTCTGACGATTCTTACGGCGGCATGCGGTTTTGCAGACGCAGGAACGGTCTCGGCCCCGGTCCCGGATTCAACCCCTGCCGCAAACCCGGCCCCGGCCGAAGAAGAGACAGATCCCTTTGTCGGCGCGTGGCGCATGCCGCCTTCTCCCTTCGGGGACGATTTTACAGCCTATGTGGTGCTGAACGCGGACGGAAGCTTCCTGAACGCAACCAATCTGTACGAATCCGGCAACAGCGGGAAGCACACCCAGACGGTTGTCACGAATGAGACATTCCGCTGGCAGCGCACCGGCAGCAACACGCTGGAGCTGCACTACAGCTATCAGGATGATAACGGCGAGTTCGTCACTGAGCTTTCCTACAACGCAAAGGAGGACGCTTTCTATTTCTATGGAGAGGTCTACGCGGTGCGGGATACAGCCTTCGTCCTGGAAAAATAAATCCATCGGAAATCCCCTGTGTGACAGTTGTGTGACAAAACCTGTGCTATGCTGAACACGTAAACAGGAGACGGAGACCGGCAGGCGGGCAGAGCCCGCAGAGGCCGGCGGAAGAAAAGCCGAAAGGCTGAACAGAATGATCATAAAAAGAAAAGGAGAACAAAAAAATGGCAGACATCGTAAAAGACAATGAACTCAACGAAGTAACCGGCGGCGCCGGCCCCTGGCAGATGTATGCAAAGGGCAGCTATGTGAACTATGGCAGCTACATCGTCTACACCGTCGCACCCGGTGACGTCCTCAGCGGCATTGCCCCGCGCTTTGGTGTTACGGTTGCACAGATCCAGCAGTGGAACAACATCCGCAACCCGGATATTATCAGCATCGGCCAGAAGCTGACCATTTATCCCACCATCATTCGCTGAAGCAAATCCATAATCTGCAAACATCCCCGGCCATATGCCGGGGATGTTTTTCCATATTATGAAACAAAGACCTTCACTCCCTATTGAGATTCTGCCGATGGTGTGATATAATTATCCAATCAAATATAAAAAAATCAGACCATTGGGCATTTGAAATATCTGAAAAGGAGCTTTTATCATGCTGAACATCAGTAAAACCATCGATAACGGAAAAGCGGTCTACACCCTCAAAGGCCGTCTGGACACTGTCACGGCGCCTGAGCTTGAGAATGACCTGAAGGATGCACTGGCAGGCATCACATCGCTGACGATGGACTTTGCGGAGCTGGAGTATATCTCTTCCGCAGGCCTCCGCGTTCTGCTCTCCGCCCAGAAGACGATGAACAAACAGGGCGAGATGAAGATTATCCACGTGAATGACACGATTATGGAGATTTTTGAAGTCACGGGCTTTGTTGATATTCTTACAATAGAGTAATCTCCAGCGCTCTGCAGGAGACAATAAAGGAGAAAGCGTTATGGAGCCAATCCGCAGAGAGCTTACCATTGACGCCACCGAAGGGAATCTGGCTGCTGCACAGGAGTTTGTTGAGAGCGTGATCTCCGGGACGGACTGCCCGATGAAGACGCAGATGATGATCAGCCTGGCGGTGGAGGAAATCTTCATCAACATTGCCAGCTATGCCTATGCGCCGAAGACCGGTGAGGCGACGATCACCGCGGAGCTTCAGGATCATTCTTCGATGCTTGTCCTGACCTTTCGGGACAGGGGCATACCCTATGACCCCGTGGCAAAGGAGGATCCGAATCTCCATGTGCCGGTCGAAGAGCGCGAGATCGGTGGCCTTGGTATCTATATGACCAAGAAGATTATGGACGCAGTGCTGTATGAATACAGGGATGGGCAGAATGTCCTGACCCTGAAGAAAAATCTGGTTTAATCAGCCCGAAGAGAAAGTACAGAAAGAAATCATAACAGGAAAATAAACCACGCCGGAGAACGGATCTGCATCCCGTTCTCCGGCGTGGTTTTGTTTCTTCGGCGAGACCGTGTTGTTACAATCTTTACCGGTTTGAAAATCAGAAAGAGAGGTTTTCTGGACAGGTTTTCTGATAGAATCAAATCATGAAAGCCCAGGAATGAAAAATGAAACCGGATCTTTGAAACGCGAAGACAGAGAAAACGGATTTGAAAAGAAAGCAGGCGAACAGGCCCCGGGCAGGGGGCAGGGAGATAATCATGACCTTCAGCGGATTGAAAGAACGAAAAACAGTCATGCAGAATTCACATGGCACAGAGGAGGAAAAGAACATGAGCATCCAGAAACAGGCGGAGAGAATAGGATTCCATATTGTCGGCGAGCTGACCCGCTGCATGGGGCTGGAGCCGTCGCATCTTTACAGATGCTATTTTGATGACGCCAGCAACAAATACATTCTCTACAGAGGGATTCTGACCATTGTCGCGGCGGACGGCACAGTCTTCTGAGAGCAGGGTCAAAACACCTGAAGGAACGGGACGGGAAAAACCGGTTGACGCGCAGGGGTATCTGCGGTATGCTCAGAAAAAACACGGAGGCGATCGCATGCTGCAGTATAATCCCCATATATTCCACTTCCCGTCCCGAAGACGCGATGTCTATGCCTCACATGGGATGGTGTCGTCCTCGCACCCGCTGGCAAGCGAGGCAGGTCTGCGGATTCTGCGGCAGGGAGGCAACGCGGTTGATGCCTGCGTTGCCATGGCGATGGCGCTGCCGGTCGTAGAGCCTGCCGCGACCACCTTCGGCAGCGACAACTTTGCCATCGTCTGGGTAGGGGGACAGCTGCATGGCATGAGTGCCTCAGGATTCAGCCCCTGGGGCCTCACGGAAGAGCATCTGGCCGGGTGCGGCTATAAGGAGCGGATTCCGCCCGGAGGCTGGGACAGCACCACACTGCCTGGCTGCGCGGCTGGCTGGCTGAAACTTCTTGAAGAATACGGCACAATAACGCCTTCGCAGGCGGCCGGGCCGGCCATTGAGCTCGCCGAGGAAGGATACCCGATTACGCCCTATGTGCAGGCCACGTTTGCGCGAAGCTGGGCGGCGCTGCGGCCGCGCCTTTCCAAAGAAATGAGGAAGAAATTCGAAGCGGAGTTTCTGCCCGGAGGGGAGGTGCCGAAGCCGGGGCAGCTGGTTCGCCACCCGGCGATGGCGGCGTTCCTGCGCGAGATTGTGCGCACGGAAGGCGCCTCGTTGTATGAAGGCGGAAAAATCGCGCAGGCGATCCTGCGCGAATCACGTGCTGACGGCGGACTTTGGTCGGAGAGAGACTTTGAAGGCTTCACCCCGGTCATGCACGAGCCTCTTCGTGTTCCGTATCATGGCTATGAGATTTGCGAGCTTCCGCCCAACGGGCAGGGGATTACGGCGCTGATGGCCCTCTCCATGCTGGCGGATGATGTCTTCTCCGAGGGCAGCTTCGGCACGCCGGAGACGATGCATCTGCAGATGGAGGCGGTCAAGCTGGCCTTCGCGGACAGCCTGCAGTACGTCGGTGACCCGGACTATATGACGGAAGTCACGGCCAGAGGCCTGCTGAATCCCGATTATCTGAGGTCAAGGCGTAGGCTGATTGACCCGAAGCGCGCGCAGGTATTCTGCGCCGGCGAGCCACCCCGCGGCAACACATGCTATTTCTCTGCGGCAGATACAAAAGGGAACATGATCTCGATGATACAGTCGTGCTTCAATTCCTTCGGCTCGGCCATCACGATCCCGGAATACGGCCTGGTGCTGCAGTCACGCGGGGCGACATTCTCTCTGACACCTGGGCATGTGAACCGTGCAGGTCCACACAAGCGGCCTTATCAGACGATCATCCCGGGATTTCTGATGAAGGAGGGCAGACCGGTCGGGCCCTTCGGCATTATGGGGGGCTTCATGCAGCCGCAGGCCCATCTTCAGGTGATGATGAACATGATCGATTTCCACATGGCACCACAGGATGCACTGGATGCCCCTCGCTTCTGCTGGAGCAGCGGCCTGCATTTTGATGTGGAAGACCATTTCCCGGCAGAATCACTGGTGAAGCTCGGCAAGATGGGGCATACACTGAACCAGATGGAAGCCTTCTCCGGCGGATATGGTGACAGACCATTTGGCCGCGGGCAGATCATCCAGTACGCCGATGAAGAGGGAAAGGTGCTGATCGGCGCCGCCGACCCACGCGGGGACGGCTGTGTCCTTGGATTCTGATTTAATTCTATAGATAGATTTCCCCTTCCACAAACTGACGCCCCTTGCGCGAGGTGCCTCCAAGATCGGTCACGCGGCCCTTGCCCTTTCCCCGGAGAGAGAGAATGTCGCCGGGGTGGACGATGGCATCGCACTTCTGACAGAGCTCGTAGTTGAGGGAGACATTCCCCGCCTCCACCTGGCGTGCGGCTTCGCTGCGGGAGAGGTCGAAAAGCCCTGCGCACACGGCATCGAGGCGGAGACTCTGTACAGAGAAGCTTTTTGCCTTCACCTTCCTCTCGGGTGCGGGGACTTCCGCGAGCGACAGGGAGCGTGCATGCACGGTGAAGCGCCCGACCTTGTCGATGGAGAGCAAATGCCTCTCCACACCTGCGAGGCAGAAGACCACAGCGCTGCTTCCCTTCACCCAGATATCGCCGAGACGCTCACGCCCGATGCCCATCCCAAGCAGGGCGCCCAGATAATCCCGGTGCCCGGGGGCTCCGAAGGCAGTGGTCAGCTCAAAAGCGCGGATGGTTTCGTCCAGTGGGAGCCATTCCTCTTCCATATAGTCAGGCAGAAAAAAGCCGACGGTACGCTCGCAGTCCGGATGCCCGCCCGAAAAGAAAAGGCGGCATCCGGGCTGCGTGTTCTGCCAGCGCTGGAGGGCAAAGCGCTCGGCCGGCGTCAGAAAATGGGTCGCCGTGAGAGCGCTGTTTTTTTCACAGCGGCGAAAGAGATCCTCCGCGCGCCGAAGAAGTTCAGAGTTTTCCATCCTTCACCTTCGTTATATGAGCCTGCTCGTTTGTATGCTTCAGCAGCGAGCTTATCTGCGCCAGAATGTCAGCCACCTCGCCGGCAAATTCCCTTGAACCCGTTCGCAGCACACCCGAGCGCAGGGCAGAGAGGCGGATGAGGTTGTCGCTGGTGACAACACGGACGCGCTCATTTTTGCCGATATCGTTGACGAGCTTCTCAATATACGCATCGCCGGTCTCACCGTTCTTTGTATAGACCACATGAATGTTGTGGAACCGCTCACGGGAGCCGGGATTGCCCGGTGTGCGGTAGCCGTCAAAGACCAGGACAAGCTCGTTTCGCGTGAAGCCGCTGTAATTGGAGAGCAGATTCTGCAGCTGTTCACGTGCGAGGTCCATACTCCCTTCAGCGAGACTGCGCAGTTCGTCCCAGGCATAGATCAGGTTATAGCCGTCGACAATGATGGTCTCCTTCCGCCCGGCAGATGCGGGGGCAGGAGCTGCTTCGGGAGCGCTGTTCTTTTGCCGGTAATACTGCGGCCGGCGGATGGGGCCGAACTCGCGCTCCATAATTGCCTCCAGCTCCTTGTCGTCGATGCTCATCAGCCTGTGGGCGGAGGCGGCCTGTGCGGCGGGGCCGGCAGCTTCGGCAGGTTTCAGGCAGCTCTCCAGATGCATGTATTCCGGCACCTGGTTCCATTTGACCGTGAAGCCGCCGCCATGGGCACAGAAAACAGAATCCGGCGTATTTTCCAGATCTGCCTCAGGGTTGTAGGCAAAGGCCTCCACGATGCTGTCCTGTTCACGGCAGGGACGGTATCCGCCCGGACGCAGCGTGAGGCGGCCGTGTCCGTGGGTATAGGCAAGAAACTCGAGCTGATAGCCGTTGAGCTCCGAGACAGGGGCGCTGCCTCGCAGCCGGACGAGGTCTCCCGCGTCCTCGGGGGAATCGAACTCGCCGTGCATGGCATGGATATCGCTGATGGCACGGCCGAGATGTTCGGCCGGCAGTTCAATCGAAAAGGCGTACCAGGGCTCCAGCAGGATGCTCTTGGCCTGCATCAGCCCCTGACGGACAGCCCTGCCTGATGCCTCGCGGAAATCGCCCCCTTCGGTGTGCTTCAGATGTGCCCTGCCCGACATCAGCGTAATACGCACATCAGTAAGGGGTGAGCCTGTCAGCACGCCGATATGATGTCTGTCCATGAGGCAGGAGAGAATCAGCCGCTGCCAATTGCGGTCCAGCTGGTCCTCACTGCAGCGGGTGTCATAGACAAGGCCGCTCCCGGGCGCACCGGGCTCCAGCAGCACATGCACCTCGGCATAGTGACGCAGAGGCTCAAAATGACCAATGCCCTCGACGGTATCGGCGATGGTCTCGCGATAGAGCAGATGGCCCTTGTCAAGGAAAGCCTCCACATCAAAGCGCTCGCGCACGAGGGCGAGAAAAATCTCAGCCTGAATCTGCCCCATCAGACTCACATGAATGCTGCGCGTATGGCTTTCCCACTGCAGGTGCAGCTGGGGGTCTTCCTCCTGCAGCTGGAGAAGCTTCGGATAAAAGGCCATGGCGTCCACATCAGGCGGGAGGATGAGACGGTAGGTCATCACCGGTTCCGAAATCAGCTCACCGGCCTCTTCCGCCTCGCCGAAGGTTTGTCCCGGAAAGCTTGCACTGAGACCGAGCACCGCAGCGGCCTGCCCCGCGCAGAGGCTCTCTGCAGTCCGGAACTTTGCCCCGGAATACACGCGCAGCTGTGTGAGCTTTTCGCTGTGATCCGCTCCGTGCTCATCATGATAGGAGAGAGTCTCGCGCACGCGGAGAGTGCCGCCTGTGAGCTTCAGAAAGGTAAGACGGTTTCCCTGGGCATCGCGGGCAATTTTGAAAACCCTTGCCCCAAAGGGATCTTCCGGCAGGCAGGCAGGTGACCAGGCTGAGACTCCATCGAGAAGCCCGGCTACGCCCTCAAGGCGCAGCCCTGAGCCGAAGAAGCAGGGGAAGAGAGCGCGTTCAGCAATCATTTCTGCCAGCAGCATGTCGTCCGGTGCCTCGCCGAGGAGAAAGCGGTTCATCGCCTCCTCGCTGCAGAGGGCAAGCTGCTCTTCAAAATCCGGCGCCCGGTTTGTGAAGTCCACACAGCCGTCACCGAGGCGAGTCTGCAGCTGTGCCATGAGTGAGGCTTCGTCTGCACCGGGGAGATCCATTTTCGAAATGAACAGGAAGGTGGGTACGCTGTGCCGCTTCAGCAGCCTCCAGAGAAGCTCGGTATGGGCCTGGACACCATCGGTTCCCGAGATGACAAGAACCGCGCAGTCGAGCACGGGAAGCGTGCGCTCCATCTCGGCAGAGAAGTCCACATGGCCCGGGGTGTCCAGCAGTGTGATGGAAACACCGTTCCAGCTCATCTCAGCCTGCTTGGAGAAGATGGTGATGCCCCGCTGCCGTTCAAGACTGTGGGTGTCGAGGAAGCTGTCGCGGTGGTCGACACGCCCGAGTGTCCTCAGCGTGCCGGAGAGATAGAGCATCGATTCGGCCAGGGTCGTCTTTCCCGCATCCACGTGGGCCAGAAGCCCGACACAGAGCTGCTTTTTTGCCCCGGCGCTTTTTGCGCTGCTTTCCGGCGCGTTCCCGATTGTCTGTGAAGCCATAAAAATCCCTTCCTGTATGTTTGCTGCAGAGCAGTATACCACAGGAAGGGATTTTCGTCGAGGCTGGTTTTGGAAGTACAGTTTCTGCCGCTGCCTCAGGCTGCTTTGGGCGGCTCGTATTCACCGATGCTCTTCGAGATGATCAGATTTGCCGCCACATCGCCCTCCACGTTGATGGTCGTGAAGGCCATGTCCAGCAGCCGGTAGAAGCCGCTGATGGGACCCATCAGGTCGATGGGCAGCCCCAGAATCGAGAGAAAGCTCGCCCCGAGGACAACCCCACCGCCTGGGATGCCGGGGGCGGCCATGTTGATAAGCGTTGCAATAAACACAAGAAAGACAACCGTGCCGAAGGAAAGATAGATGGAATAAAAGTCAGAGACGAACACGGCCAGACAGCAGAAGCTGCAGGCACCACCGCACATGTTGATTGTGCAGCCGAGGGGCAGGGTGAACTTGGAAACGCCCTCCGGGGCGTTCAGATCCTCCATTGAGACGTTGATCGTGGTCGGCAGTGTTGCCGCGGAAGAGGTGGTCGAGAGCGTAACCAGGGCAATTTTTCCGCATGCCTTCAGAAAGGCCTTTGCCGGTACCTTTGTATAGAGGCAAACCGGCAGCACCATGACCACCGCAAATACCACCACACAGCAAATCCAGCAGCAGGCAATATACTTTGCCAGAGCACCGAAGATGCCGGCACCGTACTGCGCAACGGAAAAGGCCATCAGGCTCATTACACCGAGGGGAGAGACCTCCATAAAGTAGGCGAGCATTTTGAACATCGCCTCCGAGAGACTGTTCATAAACTGAAGAACCGGCTTTCCCTTTTCCCCGATGGCAACAATTGCCACTGCGAAAACGATCGTAAAGAGAATGACCGGCAGGGTGGAGCCGTCCGCCGCAGCCTTGATGATATTGGTCGGGACAATGGTGGTCAGAAAGCTGGAAATCGTAGGATTGGTGATTGTGCCCTCATAGACGGGGGTGTTTTCAAACACGGTGCCGAGTCCTGGCCGGACGGCATACGCAATGGCGAGGGAGACCGCCGAACTGAAGACGAACATGACTACATAGAGCACAACCGTCCGTACACCGATTTTTCTGAGAAGGGCGCCGTCATGGATGTTCGCGATGCCGCAGAAGACAGCGCAGACAACCACCGGGATAATCATCATTTTAATGAGGTTCAGATAAATATCGCCGACGACCTTTGTGGCAATGGAAAAACCAGGCGCGGCAAAGCCGAGAATTACGCCGAGGAAGAAGCCGATGGCCACGCGGAGAAACAGATTCTTCTTGCTGAACAGGGTTTTCACAGTGATTCCTCCTTGCTGTGCCCCGGGAGTAGGAGATCCCGAAGGCTATTGTTACGCACTTTATCACATTGCAGTACTAAAGTCAAGAAAAGCCGCAGAAGAGTAATTCGGGAACGCATCAGCCAACGCGAAAAACACCACCCGGCCGCGAAAGCCGGGTGGTGCCGATAAATACTTTTTGTTGATCGGATGGGCAGAACACTGCCCGCAGAAACAAGTCAGTCAGACTTCTGTGATCAGTCTTCGTAGATCGAGCCTGTCACAGCGTGCAGCGTGGACAGACGCGCGAAGCAGACCGTCTTGCCGTGGGCCGTGCCGCCGAACATCTGCGGATAGCTGTTGGAGAAGAAACCGCCCATGTCGTTGCCGATGACATAGAGACCCGGGATGGCGGTGCCGTCGGGCTTAATAGCCTCGAGATTGGTGTTGACGCGCACGCCGTTCATCGTCGCCAGCAGCCAGCTGCCGAGGGCGATGCCGTAGAAGGGGCCCTTCTTAATGGGCGTCATATCCTTCTTCTGCTTGCCGAAGTCGAGATCGACGCCGCCATCGCAGAGCTCATTGTAGCGCTCGATGCTCTTGAGGAAGTTCTCCTTGTACTGGCCCTCGAAGCCGAGCTTGTCTGCCAGCTCTTCCAGCGTATCGGACTGCATGAGTTTGCCGCTGTCCAGAGCGGGCTTGATATAGACGTTGTAGAACTGCTCCTCATCCTTGCAGGGCATCACATTCGGCAGAACCTCACTGTTGCGGGCGCCGGGAACCGCCACGACACGGCTGCATATCGTGGTGTGGAAGGCCTGAACATCGGACCAGTAGTTGCTGTCGAAGATCTGGAAACCGAAGTGGCCGGGCTGGGTCAGCCAGCTGTTGATGTGGAAGTCATAGGTGTTGTCCTCGTTGCAGAAGCGCTCACCGTGAGTGTTCAGGTTCAGCCAGGGCTGGCTGCCGGGCCACCAGATATCGCCGAGACCGCTGGTATAGGGCGCACCGGTGTGGTGATCAAGGTCGACGGCCGCACGGTCAAAGGCAACGCCGCCCGCGTGGTTGCGGTCGATATCGGCGCCGGCCCACATGGCCATCTTGATACCATCGCCCATGGCAAAGGCGCAGCCGAGGTTGTTGCAGATGACGTCCTTGTCACGATAATGCAGGGCATCCATCATCTCGGGGTTGCCGCCGTAGCCGCCGGTGGAGAGGATAACACCCTTCGCTGCATTGAGCTGGATGTATTTGCCGTCCTTGTCCTGGATGATGATGCCGGTGACTCTTCCGTCCTCATCCTGCACAAGCTGCTTGGCGGTGTGCTCCCACATGATGGTGCCGCCCTTTTCCTCGATAATCTCGACCCACTTGGGATTTGCCAGCTGGGCACCCATCTGGTTGGGGCCGAGCTCTTCAAAGTTCTCATAGACCGTGTGGGTCTGCGGCTTGTTCATATAGCGGCATTCCTTCATGTCGGTCTCGAGAAACATGTGGATTCCCTTGGCTTCCATCTGGTCTACAAACCAGTCCATCGTGCGGCCGGAGTTGAAGAGCCAGAGGTTGACAAGACGCTGGTCGTTCTCATAGCCGGCATAGCGGCAGATTTCGTTGGAAATCTCGAGCAGCTCCTCATCGCTGTACTCGATGCCGTATTTTTCCTTCATAAGCTTCGTGTTGTAAGCGCCCATTTCGCCCGCCCAGGTGATCCAGGTGGCGTTCTTCTCGACCAGAGTTACCTTTGCACCGAGATCCGCGGCGGAGGCTGCGGCAACAAGGCCGCCGTTTCCTGCGCCGACGACTACAACGTCAGTATCGATGGTCTCTGCAATGTCGGTGATGGGATCGGGCTTGGCAAAGTACTCCGCATCATACCAGACATCGTGCTCAACGGGTGCTGCAGCCTCTTCCACAACAGCGCTGACCGTGGTGCCTGTGGCCTGCGCGATGCAGTTGCGAAGGCATTCGCGTGCGGCTTCCGAGGTCATCGAGGCGCCGGATACGCCGTCGATCTCTGCACCCTGGGCATCAAGCAGCTGCTGGATGATGGTTTCGCTGGCCGCCTGGCCGATCTCCGGGGTCTCCTGCGAGACATCCAGAACGATATCGGTGATGGCATCTTCGCTGAATGTGGCTGTCATGGTGACCTTGCCCATACCGGTTGCCGTGGCGGTATAGGTGCCGGGGGTGTAGGACGGGGCAGCTTTCGCCTTCAAGACGGGAGCGCCCACTGCACCGACAAAGGCGGTGGAGACGGCCGCTGCGGCCGCGCCCTTCAGAAAGGATCTGCGGCTGAGTTCTTTGGACATGTGTTTTCCTCCTCGTTTTTATCTGTTTTTCTTCAACACTGATGTTGTGGCGGTATCATATCATATAAAGAGCATCTCTGTCACGTGATAATTATCCGGGAATTGTATCATTTCGATGAATATCCATGAAAAAGTCTCATTAATAAAAGCCGGCGCCTGAAGCAGAGAGAAAATGCGTCATTTTCAGCCCAAAATCCGATGAAATTTCTGTAAAAAACACTTGCATTTTTATAACCGATCTGTTACTATATATCGGCAATTCGCACGGGCGCTGACTTTCCCCATGTGGCCAAAGGCTTGGCGGAGGGGTTGAGGCTCCCGGAGGAAAAAACAAAAAAGGAGAAACATTATGGCAGTTGTATCCATGAAGCAGCTTCTGGAAGCCGGTGTGCATTTCGGCCACCAGACCAGACGCTGGAACCCCAAGATGGCAGAGTACATCTATTGCGAGAGAAACGGCATCTATATCATCGACCTTCAGAAGACGGTCCGCAAGCTCGAAGAGGCTTATCAGTTTGTCCGTCAGCTGGCGGAGAACGGCGAGACCATTCTTTTCGTCGGCACGAAGAAGCAGGC
>CADBNC010000256.1 GCA_902795885.1 Oscillospiraceae bacterium | reverse complement strand
TATCTGGAGAATCTTCATGAAGACATCATTTTCCGGACCCCGGGGATCATGCCCTTTGAGCCCCATCTGGCGAAGGCCGCGAAGGAAGGCAGCATTCTCACCTCCGAAATGGAGGTTTTCTTCAGGCTCTGCCCCTGCAGGATCTTTGCCGTAACCGGCAGCGACGGGAAGACCACAACCACCACGATTATCAGCGAGATGCTGAAGCAGGAGGGCTATACGGTGCACGTCGGGGGGAATATCGGCAACCCTCTGCTGCCGGAGGTAGCCTCCATGCGGGCAGACGATCTGGTCGTTCTTGAGCTCAGCTCCTTCCAGCTTCATTCCATGGCCTGCCATCCCCATGTTGCCGTGATTACAAACATATCGCCCAACCACCTGGACAAGCATCTGGACTATCAGGATTATATCGACGCAAAGATGTCGATCTTCCGGGAGCAGACGGCCTCCGACCGCCTGGTTCTTTTCGCGGATGACGCTCAGACCCCCTATTATGCGTCAAAGGCCAAAAGCAGCATTTCCTTCTTTACGGATCACCCGGACTTCCTTCAGCAAAAGCAGATACGGGATATCCCCTGCCATTCTGCCACGGTCTGCAGGAACGGCGAAATAATGCGCTCCATTTGGAACAATGCCGCGCTCCCCGCCCCGGAGCTTGATTCCAGCAGCTTCGAATCCATTCTTCCGGCTTCTAATGTGAAAATCCCCGGCGAACACAATGTGCGCAACTATCTGGCGGCCATCGAGGCTGTCCGGGGCTATGTCTCTGCCGAAACCTGCCGGAAGGTTGCCATGAGCTTCTGCGGGGTCCACCACCGGCTGGAAACCATCCGCACAAGAAACGGCGTCACCTGGATCAACGATTCCATCGCCTCCAGCCCCACCAGAGCAATTGCCGGGGTGAAGGCGGTTCCTTCCCGGCCGATTGTCATTGCCGGCGGCTACGACAAGCACCTCCCCTTTGATTCCTTCGGGGATGTGCTGAATCAATACGCCAAAGCCGTTATTCTGACCGGCAGCACATCGGGAAAAATCCGGGATGCGGTGCTTGCTTCGTCGGATTACAGCGGCCTTCCCATTTATATGGAGCCGGATCTCCCGGCCGCTGTCCGGCAGGCGGACCTCCTTGCCGGCGAGGGGGATATCGTCATGCTCTCCCCTGCCTGCGCCTCTTTCGACCAGTACCGGAACTTTGAAGTACGGGGCGACCATTTCCGGACCCTCGTCCAGGCATTACCTTGAAACGGAGTATACACACCATGCTTTCTCCTGAAATTCTTTCCCTTGCGGAACGCGCCGAGGCCAGATGCCAAAAGCGCTTTGCAGAAATCGATCAGGTTTCGCTGCAGAATACAGAGCGCGTCCTTGACGCCTTCCGGAAGCACCGGGTCTCGGAGGCCTGCTTTGCAGGCACCACCGGATACGGCTATGACGATCTGGGCCGCGACACGCTGGATTCCATCTACGCCGACCTTCTCGGAACCGAAAGCGCGCTGGTGCGCATCGGCTTTGTTAACGGCACCCATGCGATTTCGTCCGCCCTGTTTGCCCTCGCAAAGCCCGGGCAGCATCTGGTCTCGGCCACCGGCCTCCCCTATGACACCCTGCAGGAGGTTATCGGGATCCGGGGCGATCAGTTCGGCTCTCTGAAGTTTTATGGCATCGGATACCGCCAGGTGGATCTGACACCGGACGGGGACCCCGACTATGCTGCCATTGCCCGGGAGGCTGCAGATCCCAATGCGGCTGCAATCCTCATCCAGCGCTCCAGAGGCTATGCCTCCCGGAGAGCCATGACCATCGAGGATATCCGCAAAATTGCCAAAGCCGCCCATGGGGCAAATCCCAATATAGCCGTGATGGTTGACAACTGCTATGGTGAGTTCACCGATGTTCTGGAGCCGGGGCATGTCGGAGCCGATCTTCTGGCAGGCTCGCTGATCAAGAACCCGGGCGGCGGCCTTGCGCCTGCCGGCGGCTATGTGGCCGGGAAAAAGGAGCTTGTGGAACGGGCTGCCATGCGCTGCACGACCCCCGGCATCGGAGGCGAATGCGGCGCCACCCTTGGAAATAACCGCCTGCTCTATGAAGGGCTGTTCCTCGCCCCGCATGTGACGGTCCAGGCGATGAAAACTGCCGTCTTCACAGCCGCGCTGATGGAAGAACTCTCGATCCCGAGCTTCCCCGGTGTGGATGAAAAGCGCTCTGACATCATCCAGACGGTCTGCCTGGGCAGCGCCGAGAAGATGAAGCGCTTCTGCAAGGGCATCCAGTATGGGGCGCCTGTGGATTCGTATGTCACCCCCGAGCCCTGGGCCATGCCCGGATATGATGATCCTGTCATCATGGCTGCGGGCGCGTTTATCCAGGGCTCGTCCATTGAGCTCTCCGCCGATGGGCCTGTCCGGGAACCCTATCATGTTTACATGCAGGGCGGCCTGACCTACGAAAGCGGAAAGCTGGGCATTCTCTATGCCGCCCAGGAGCTGACCGGGCTGTAAGGCAGCCCGCCGGCGGAAAGATCATATCACACGAAAAAACGGTATGCGCGGCAGAGATTGCAGCGCATACCGTTTTTCGCCTGCAGAAGCAGGCTTTTATAATGCCTGTACAGAATCAGGCAGCCAGATTCAAAGCAAGAGTCAGCACAACAAAGGCCAGGGCAAACCACTTGGTTGCCTTTGCGAGCTTTGCATCCAGCGTTTTTGCTTTCCCCTTCGAAAGGAAGGTTTCTGCGCCACCGGAAATCGCACCGGAAAGGCCGGCGCTCTTCCCGCTCTGCATCAGGACAATCACAGTCAGTGCAAGACCGGCGAGCAGTTGAAGAACAGCAAAAACGATCGTAACCGTAGACATAGACAAAACCCTTTCTATCTTATCGTTAATTACAATATAGTATCCAGCCAGAGAAGAATAACACAAACGGGAGCACATTTCAAGTGTTTTTTGCATTTGTGCCTGTTTATCCGGATCCGGTTCCGAGGAGAGAACGCAAGTACAATTATATGCGTATTGATATGCCGATATCCCCTTTACATTCGCAGACTATTGTGTTATTATCTCTGTGAACAGCGTATAAAGCCTGTCTGAGGAGGTAGAAAGATGCCAAGGAGAAAAATTGACCTGTCGACATCCGGAGAGGGCACTGTCGTTGATATGAAAACAGGAAAGCCCGTGGCAAAGCCGGTTCTGCCTGTGATCTGCGAGAGGATCCACCACTACCGCAGCCTGGCCGGGGTCGAGCAGAAGGCCCTTGCCGACCTGGTCGGCGTAACCGCGAACTCTGTCAGCAACTGGGAAAACGGCCGTTCCCGGCCGGATGTGAATCTGCTTCCCGGCATCTGCCGGGCGCTGCATATTACGCTCTATGATCTGTTTGGGCTTGAAGACCCGACAGCGAAGTACACCGCCCGCCAGCTGCAGCTTGCGGATGATTTTATAGGCCTGGCCGAAGGGCACCGGCGTGCGGTGGAGAATCTTGTCGATACGCTGAAGAATATGGAAGCCGCGGAGAATTGCCCGGAGCTTACGGTTCTCACTTACTTCAGCCGCCGGCTCGCGGCCGGCTTCGGCGATCCGAGTGACTTTGAAGACGAAGGCGAGAAGGTCTATGTCTATGCCTCCCCGGATGTCAACCGGGCTGACTGCATTTTCACGGTCAACGGCAACAGCATGGAGCCCGATTTCCGAAGCGGCCAGGATGTGCTGGTGCAGCGGATTCCCGGCGGCCCGGATCTCCGGTACGGTGAAATCGGCGCCTTTATCGTCGGCAATGAGACCTATATCAAGGAATATCAGGAAGACGGCCTGCATTCCCTGAACCCGGCCTATGATACCATGCGCTTTGATGATTCCGCTTCCGTCTATCTGATCGGCCGGGTTCTCGGCATTCTGGATAAAGCCTCCTATGCAACGCCCGAGGATATCTCCAGATACTGTCTGCATGACGGAAGAGCGGAAAGGAGCTGAGCTTTATGGCATTTACCCGTCCGCAGTCGCCTGTGCGGGTCTTTGTGAAGGTCAATTCCGACTTTGATTCTGCAGGCGCCGTAACCCCCAGATCGATCACCTGGAAGGACGGCAGAACCTTCCGGATTGATTCCGTGCGGGATTTCCGGCCGGCCTCGTCCTTCGGCCCCGGCCACAGGGGCGATTGCTACATCGTGATCATCAAGGGCGAGGAACGATATCTGTTTTTTGAAAGGACAAATCCCATTGAAACGAGCCGGCTCGGCCGCTGGTGGGTGGAGTGCCCCGCAACAGGCTGAGCCCTGCAGGAAGGAGGATGGCATGGAGAAAGCGTTGATGCAGAGCCCGGATGAATCTCCGGCCCCTGAGGGTCAGCGTACCTACATTGCGATCGACCTGAAAAGCTTTTACGCTTCCGCCGAATGTGCAGACCGCGGCTTTGATCCTCTTACAACCAATCTGGTCGTGGCCGATCCCTCCCGGACGGAAAAAACCATATGCCTGGCCGTGTCCCCTTCTCTGAAGGCGCACGGGATCTCGGGCCGGGCCAGGCTGTTTGAGGTGATACAGCGGGTGAAGGAGGTCAACGCAGAGAGGCTGCGGAAGGCAGCCCGACTCGGCGTGGTGGAGAAATCGCCTGACGATCATCAGTATCACTTCAGGGGCTCCTCCTTCTCGGCACCGCTTCTGGAAGCCGATCCCTCTCTGGAGCTCACCTATTATATCGCGCCTCCCCGGATGAAGCTTTATGAGGAGATCAGCACAAAGATCGTATCCATCTACGCAAACTACATAAGCCCCGAAGACATCCTGGTATATTCCATCGACGAGGTTTTCCTGGATGTCACGTTCTACCTGCGCCTGTACGATCTCAGCGCGCACGAGCTTGCGATGACCATGATCCGGGAAGTGCTGTCACAGACCCATATCACGGCGACGGCCGGCATCGGGACAAATCTGTATCTCGCAAAGATCGCCATGGATATCGTGGCCAAGCATGTGCCCGCCGACAAGGACGGCGTGCGGATCGCCGAGCTGGATGAGAACAGCTACCGGGAGCTTCTCTGGTGCCACCGCCCGCTCACGGATTTCTGGCGAACGGGCCCCGGCATCGCAAGGCGGCTGGAGACCCTCGGCTGCTTCACCATGGGGGATGTGGCGCGGCTGAGTGAAAAGAACGAATCCCTGCTGTATGACGCCCTCGGCATCAACGCGGAGCTTATGATCGACCACGCCTGGGGCTGGGAACCGGCAACAATCGCCATGATCAAAACCTACCGCCCTTCTGCCCGCTCTCTCGGCTCAGGCCAGGTGCTGATGGAGCCCTATGACTTTGAGAAGGCAAAGCTGATCGTGCGCGAGATGACGGAGCTTCTGGTTCTTGACCTTGTTAAAAAGGGCCTTGTCACGAAGAAAATTGAGCTTACCATCAGCTATGACCGCAGCTCGGTCGTGCTCTCCCAAAAGGGCAGAACCCGGAAGGAGAACCGCTATTCCTATGCCTCCACGGGCAAAGCCTATACCGGCAACGTAGGGCTGGACTACTACGGCCGCCCCTGCCCCCGGCATGCCCACGGCACCGGGAATCTCGACCGCTGGACCTCGTCCACGCAGCGGATCATGAAGGTCATGATGGAGCTGTATGACAGGATCGTTGACCCCGGCCTCACCGTCCGGCGCGTGAATGTGGTCGCCGTGAATCTGATCCGCGAGGACGAAATCCCTGAGGAGATGCCCGAGCAGCTGGACCTGTTTGTGGATTATGACGCGCTTGAGAAGAAAAAAGCGGCAGAAGAGGCCGCCGATAACAGGGAGCGCAGAATCCAGCAGACCACGCTCCAGCTCCAGAAGAAATACGGAAAGAATGCCGTTCTGAAAGGAATGAACCTGCAGGAAGGCGCCACCACCATCCTGCGCAACGGTCAGATCGGCGGCCATGCCGCTGAACAGCCGGGTTCCTCCCCTGCTGCAAAGCCGGGGAAAAAACCGGCCGGAAAACGGATCAGGGAGGCGCAGTCATGACAAAAGGCATGAAAGAAGGAGAAGCAAACGGCCGCGATGTATACCCCGATATCATAGACCACCCCCACTGGCAGAGCCCCACACGCCCGCGTATGTCCCTCTATGACCGCTCCGCGCAGTTCGCGGCCTTCGACGCCCTCACCGGTTATACCGACATGGTCCGGGAAGAACAGCGGGTAACCGATACGCAGCGGGAGCTGGATGCCGACGCCCTGGAAGCCCTGAACAGGAAGCTCAGTCTGGTTGCAGACGCTGTCGAATCCGGGGAGCATCCCTCTATTACCTTCACGGTGTTCGTGCCGGATGAGCACAAGGCCGGAGGGCGGTACGAGACGCTTACCGACCGCGTGAAGCATGTGGACATGACCTTCCGGAAGGTTGTGCTGATGACAGCGGAGGGATACGGCAGGGTGAATAAAACCATCGATTTTGACCGGATTTACGCAATCCACGGTGCCTTCCCCGACTGGCCTGATTCCGCCGGTGACTGAAATGACCGCCTTCGGGCGGTCATTTTCCATGCGGGCATCATCGGAGGCCCTTCAGCGCGTTTTCCAGCGGCGGCCCTGCTGAATATCGTTTTTCTCAAAGAACCTGTTCATCTCGTTGAGAACATGCTTCTTGTCCAGGCTCCAGAGGGGCGCAATCAGACTGCGCCGGGCCCCGTCGCCGGTCAGGCGGTGGACCACCATATCCGGCGGGATGCTCTCCAGACAGAGAGAAAGTGCCTCGAGGTATTCTTCCAGCGTCATGGTTTCAAACTTCCCTGCCGCATAGTCGGATGCCAGATCCGTGCCCCGCAGAACATGAAGAAGCTGGAATTTGATGCCCTCAGCCCCGCTCTGCCCGATATATTCGGCCGTCTGCCGCATCATCTCGGGCGTCTCTCCCGGAAGGCCGAGAATCATGTGCACAATCACCTCGATGCCGGCATCATGGAGTCTGGCGACGGCATCATCGTAAACCGAAAGCGGATACCCCCGGCGGATATACGTGGCGGTTTCCTCGTGGATTGTCTGCAGGCCGAGCTCAACCCAGACTGGCTTCCGGAGGTTCAGCTCCGCCAGGAGAGAGATTTTCTCATTCTCCAGGCAGTCCGGCCTTGTTGCGACGGACAGGGCGACAACATCCGGGTGCGCGATTGCCCCGCTGTAAAGCCTCTCCAGCGTGGAGACAGGCGCATAGGTCCCGGTGAAGCTCTGAAAATAGGCAATGTATTTCTGCGCACCCTTACCGGAGACCAACAGCCTGGCCGTTTCAATCGCCTTTGATACATCCCCGCCTGCCGGAATTGCAAAATCCCCGCTCCCGCCATCGCAGAAAACGCAGCCTCTTGTGTCAAGCCGGCCGTCTCTTGTCGGGCAGGTAAACCCGCCGTCCAGCGCCAGTTTGTATACCTTCCCGCCGAACCGGTCTTTCAGACAGCTGCTGAGACTGCGATATCGTTCCACCTTTTCACTCCTCTGATTAATCACCGCTCTGCCTGCCTTCCCGGCCGGCCAAAGGGGCAAGCCGCCTGGTTAAAAAGGCCGCCAGAAGAATCTTCAGCGCATCCGGCAGCAGGTATGGAAACACACACAGGGACAGCGCCGTCAGGATGCTGACAGGCCCGTTTGCCCTTGTATAGACCACCATAAACCACGCCGTGCCGAACACATAGCAAAGCAGCACGCCGAGAACCATTGCCGGGATCAGAACACCCGGCCGCCTGCCGAAGCGCTCTGCGCTCAGGCCCACTGCCAGCGCCGTCAGAAGGAAGCCTGCGATGTAGCCCCCCGTCGGCCCGAGCAGTACGCCAAAGCCTCCCCGAAAACCGGAGAACACCGGCAGGCCTACAGCCCCCAGCATGATATAACAGGCAACCGCGTAAAGGCCTGCTTTCCATCCGAAGAGGGCGGCAACCAGGCACACCGCAAAGGTCTGCATCGTTACCGGCACCGTCATCGGAATGCTGAGCCACGAGCACACCGCAATCAGCGCGGCCCCCATGGCGATATGCGGCACGCCGATCTGTTTTTTCATCGGTCCCTTTTCTCCTTTATGTGACAATCCGTCTGTATCCTTCCGGGTCTGTGTCCCCTTCTGTATTGATCAGCAGAATCACGGAGTCCGGCCGGATCCCGAAAAGCCTTCGCAGCGCATCAGACCGCAGAACCGAAAGCAGCAGGCCCCAGGTTACGGCGCCGGATTCTCCGGAGACGATCTTCTGGTCTGTGCCGAAGGGGGATGCATATGCGCGCATGCCGCTCTCGGTAACCGAATCCTCACAGGCGCAGAAGCAGCTTGTATAGTCCCGCAGGTATGGCCAGACCACCCTGCATGGTGTCCCGCAGTTCAGGCCGGCCATGATGGTAACCGGGTTGCCGCCGATGGAGTGCATCTCGCCATCCCCCTGCAGGACAGACTGATAAATGCACGCGGCTTCTGTCGGCTCGACAATCGTGATCGAGGGCTTTTTCCCGCTGAACAGACTGATCAGGCAGCTTTCCACACCGCCTGCCATGGCTCCAACCCCTGCCTGAAGAAACACATGGGTGGGCACCTTCCCCTGCAGCTGGCTTTCCATCTCGCTGACCATGGTGAGGTATCCCTCCACGATCCAGCCGGGGATTTTTTCATAACCCGCCCAGGCGGTATCCTGTATCAGGATCCATCCGTTTTCTTCAGCAAGCCCGGCCGCGTATTCGACGGCGCCGTCATAGTTCCGGTCCAGTATTTCTGCGCTGGCAGAGCCCGCATCCTCAATCGCCCTGCGGCGGGCCTCCACAGAGCCCTTGGGCATATATACATGCGCCCTGCAGCCGAAAAGTCTGGCGGCCCAGGAAACGCCCTTTCCGTGATTCCCGTCCGTCGCGGTTGCAAACTCGATTTTCCCGCATTCCTGCCGTATTCTTTCATCCAGAAAGGTCGTATAATCCGCCTTCATCGGATCCAGGGAAAGCCTCTCGCACAGGATCCGGAACATGCTGTAGCTGCCGCCAAGGCCCTTGAAGGACTTCAGCCCGAAGCGCTGAGATTCATCCTTTACCAGAATGGAATCCACCCCGTAGTGCTGCGCCGCGCAGGAGAGAGAAACCAGCGGCGTCTCTCTGTAACCGGGCAGGCTTCTGTGAAAACGCTGCGCATTCCGCGCGTCGGCCGGCGTGAACGCAGAAGACGCGCTCTCCGCATGGAAACGCGGTTCCTGTGTGATGATGCTGATCCTGTCATCCGAATATGCAATCATGTTCTTTCAGCTCCTTGTGTCTCACAGAATTCTTTTCGGTCTCCACTTCAGGTAGTCTCCGGAAACAAGGCTGTACTGCACCCCGTGGAACTCGCCCTGAATGCTGTCATGGAACCTGGATTCCCCGTGGCTGTGGGCATAGATCACCTGTTCTGCCCGGTATTCTTCGGCAAGCCTGGTAAACGGACTCTCGTCCTCCAGAATATTTGTCGGCGGATAATGCAGGAACATCAGGTATTTGCGGTAGCCTGCCGCACGGGCTGCCTCAAATGACTGCAGAAGTCTGTCGGTCTCCCGCTCCACCAGCTTGCGGGACTGTGCTTCGTTTTTCTCGTCCCAGCCAAGGATCCTGCCCCTTCGGTCCAGATAAAAGGGGCCTTCAAAGCAGTGTCCCTTTGTCCCGATAAGGGCATAGTCTTCAAAGCTGCTGAAATTGTTCTGCAGAAAAAACAGCTTCCCGCGAAAGTATTCGTTCAGCGCGTTCGTCTTCTTCGCGTCCCAGTAGTGGTCATGGTTCCCCCGCAGCAGGATCTTTCTGCCGGGGAGCGCCGCGATATACTGCATATCCGCCTCGCATTCTGCCAGATTTTTTCCAAAGCTGTTGTCCCCGGCCAGAACCAGCGTGTCATCGGGCTGTAGCATGGCCTCACAGTTTTTCCGGAATGCTTCTTCATGATTACGCCAGACACGGTCCTTCATCTGAAGCTTCGCCTTTAATTCAGTCTGGAAATGGAGATGCAGATCTCCAATCGCATACAGAGCCATCTTTCCCTCGCTTCTGTCAATGATGTGTCCAGTTGAAATCCCTCAGCCGCCGCTGAGTATCACACAGGCCTGTACCCGCTGATCCCTCCAGTCATGTATTGCACAAACAGTTGATCATAGATGAAAGTATAGCGCAAACAGCAGCCTTTATCAAGGTTCTTCCAACAGCATTCCACTTCACAAGATGATTGGACAAAACTACCGGAGAGTGTGGGACGCTTTTGCCCACTCCGCTTCTGGGCAGCAGTTGAGGTCCAGTTATTGAAAACTTTGCTTGAAATCGGAAAATCTTTTCATTCCTACTGAAAACTTTGCTTGACTATGTACAAATTTTTCAGTAGAATGGCGCTATCCTGATCAGGAGGGCTGCTTATGATTATTCGTTCCCACTATATAGAGCAGATCAGACCATTTTTTGAAAGTGATCTCATCAAGGTTATTACCGGAATCCGCCGCTGTGGCAAGTCTGTGATTCTTTCGCAGATTGCTGAAGAATATCGTTCCGCCGGCAAACCTGTCCTGTACATAAACTTTGAAACACTGGAGTATTCCGCGGCTATACCTGATGCGGCTTCCCTCGTGTCATACGTCAAAGCACGTCTTGCAGATACACAGAAGCTCTATGTTTTTCTTGATGAAGTGCAGCTCGTAGACAACTGGAATATTGCCTGCCGGTCCCTGAGATTGGAAAACCTGTCTTTGTTCATTACTGGCAGCAACTCGAAGCTTTTGTCGAAGGAGTTCACCAAAGAGCTCAGCGGCAGATACGTTTCATTCTGTGTGCGTCCTTTTGTCTACAAGGAAATCCGCGATTACGCCGATCAGCTGGGGAAGTCATACTCCATTTCTGATTACCTGGTTTTTGGTGGTTTTCCAAAGGTCATTGAAATGCCTGACAAGGATTCTGTTTTGCAATACCTGAATGACCTGAACCAGACCATCATCATCAATGACATCATGAACAGGTACAGAATAAGGAAAACAGAGCTGTTTAAACGTCTGGTGAATTACGTCCTGATATCAAATGCACGCATCTTCAGCGCAAACTCTGTCCAGCACTATCTTGCTTCGGAGAAGCTGAATTGCTCTATCAATACTGTCATGAAGTATCTCTCCTATTTGGAAGAAGCCTACGTGATCCGGAAAGTTCCACAATATTCGACCAGATCAAAGCGGGAACTTACCTTTTATGCAAAAATCTACGATGAAGATGTGTCGTTTAACACAGTCCGTCAACACAAAGGCAGATACGACCTCACGCACAACCTGGAGAATATTGTATATAACGAACTAATCTTTATGGGCTACGAAGTTGCAGTGTTTACAAAAGGTACTCAGGAGATAGATTTCCTGGCTGCAAAAAACGGCAAGGAATACCTGATTCAGGTAGCCTACTCCATTGCTGAGGAAAGCACATATGAACGTGAGTTCTCTCTTTTCAACACATTGGATCAGTCCAGGAAAAAAATAATAATTACAAACGACGAGGTGGACTACTCGACCAGCACTGTTGAGCATATCACACTTGCACGATTTTTAGCCATGAACAGCCTGGATGCTTAATCCGAATATAAAACCACTCCAGAGGGTGGTGGGACGATTTTGCCCACTCCCCTCCGGTTGCGCTTTTTCAATTACAGGTTCAGGACGCGGCTTTGGGGGCAGCCATTGGCGCGGCATCTGCCTTTTTCTTTCGGATGATGACGTTGGTTCTTGCCGGAGAGTCATATTCATCCGGCAGAAGCCTGGCATAGTTCTTCAGCGTCCGCGTGCTCAGATTCGCATGCTTCGCTGCCTTGTCCAGCCCCACGATGCATTGGCCCCTGGGATCCAGGGCCGCGAAGATATCGTCCAGCACCTGGCGGGCTCTGGCCTCTTTCTCTTCCCGGCTGAGGCGCTTGCGGCTGAGGGCGAGGTTCGCTTCCCGGCTGCC
>CADBNC010000255.1 GCA_902795885.1 Oscillospiraceae bacterium | reverse complement strand
CCTTCTCATCACGCCCAGCATGATCGAGCAGATCCAGCATCTGAAGGTGGAGCATCTTGGGAACCACAACCCCCGCATGCACACGGATGAGCTTCTGATCACCCTGGCCATCTGCGCCGTCACAAACCCCATCGCCGGCCGCGCCATTGAGGAGCTAAGCTCGCTGCGCGGGTGCGAGGCCCACTCGAGCGTGATCCTCTCCCATGTGGATATCGAGCTTTTCAAGAAGCTCGGCGTCAACATGACCTTCGAGCCGCGCTATCAGGCGAAAAAGCTGTTTCACAGATAATTTCACAAACAAGTACAGATAAGTAAAGGTAAGTCTATGGATAACAACAAAAGCAGATTCCCCCTCTGGCTTCTCTGCCTGATTCTGTTTATCGTTCTGGTGGCAGCCGCCATTCATTTGATCAGTGCCGGTGTCAACTCCATCCCGCAGGAGCCGGCCGCCGCGCCCGGTGAGCCCTCCTCTTCCGAGATGGTGGTTCCGGACGATGCCTTCCCCCTGCCGGAGGAGACTGTCCCCGCAGACATGCTCACTCCCGAAGGCACGGAGGCGGACATGATCATGCAGGGAGACGCCGCCGATGACATGAACACCTGGACCGTTACGGCTGAGGAGGCCGCCGCGGCTCTGGATGAGCTTGAATCCTCTCTGAACGCCGTGTCCGAAGGGCTGCATGTGCACCACTTTGTAAACGGCGTGTGCGATTCCTGCGGCGCAAAGCCCGTCTTCTATACCGACCTCGTCCCCGAGGAGCTGCTGCAGCCCGCCACGCAGGAGGGCTCGGTCTCGCTGCACGAATATACCGTCACCAACTACGGCAACCGCGGCGTCGGCGAGGTGGAAAAGTGCTTCAACGTCTATGTGCCCTGGGGCTATGACGGCTCGCAGAAGTACCCGGTGCTGATTCTGATGCACGGGGCCAACGACGACTACGATTCCTGGCTGCTGGAGGAGCACGAGTACGGTTCGGGCACCCTCTCCGGCAAGGCCCTGCTGGACCGCATGATTGAGCTGGGCTACTGCAGGCCCTGCATCGTGGTCTCCCCCGCCTTTGAGACCCGGACCATTCAGGGCATCACCGCGGCAGTCTATCAGATGCGTGACGAGCTGCGCGAATATATTCTGCCCTGGCTGACAGAGCACTACAGCACCTATGCCGAAAACAACAGCCTGGAGGCCGTTGCCGCTGCCCGCGACTGGTTTGCCCTCGGCGGACTATCGGACGGCGCGCTCTTCGTCTATGAGGGCGGCATGCGCTATAACTTTGACCTCTTCGGAAACTACGTTGCCTTCTCCGGCAACGGCGAGCCCTGGAAGACGGTCTCGGCCATTCAGTCTGATGAATGGGCGGAGCTGCCGATACAGTGCCTCTTCACCGGGGCCGGCGGCGACACCGACATCCAGCAGCACTACACCGAGATCGGCTACGATTATTTCATTGAAAACGACAGCCGCTTCCGCGCTGAGGAAAACGCCTGGCATGTGGATGTTACCGGCGGACATGTCTGGAAGGTCTGGCTCACGGGGCTCTGCAATGCCCTGCCGCTGCTCTTCCCCTGATCCTGAAGAACTGAGAAAGGAAAAGCAACACGATGCTGACTGTCAACAATCTCTCCATCCAGTTTGGCTCTTCCGTCCTTTTCCAGCATGTTGACCTGGCCTTTACGGCGGGCAACTGCTACGGGATTATCGGGGCCAACGGCGCCGGCAAATCCACCTTTATCCGCATTCTCTCCGGCGATCTGGAGCCCACCTCGGGCTCCGTCACCCTCGAGCCCAAGCGCCGCATGTCGGTGCTCAAACAGAACCAGAGTCTTTACGATGAATACCCTGTGCTGGATACCGTGATCATGGGCAACCCCCGCCTCTATGCCTGCGGGCAGGAAAAGGACGCCATCTATGACAAACCGGATTTCTCGGACGAGGACGGCATCCGCGCGGCCGAGCTGGAAGAGGAATACGCCGAGCTGGGCGGCTGGGAGGCCGAGAGTGACGCCTCCCGCATTCTGCAGGGCCTCGGCGTGGACGTGAGCCTGCACCAGCTGCAGATGAAGGAGATCGACCCGCGCCTGCGCGTGAAGGTTCTGCTGGCACAGGCCCTCTTCGGCAGCCCAGACATCATCCTCCTGGACGAGCCCACCAACAACCTCGACCTGCAGTCGGTGGTATGGCTGGAGGATTTCCTCGCGGACTATGAGGGCACGGTGCTGGTGGTGAGCCATGACCGCTATTTCCTTAACAACATCTGCACCCACATCGTGGATATCGACTATGGCAAGATCAAAATGTACGTCGGCAACTATGACTTCTGGTACGAGAGCAGCCAGCTGATCCAGAAGCTGACCCGGGACCAGAACAAGCGCGCCGAGCAGAAAATCCAGGAGCTGCAGACCTTTATCGCCCGCTTCTCCGCCAACCGCAGCAAGTCCCGCCAGGCTACCTCCCGGCGCAAGCTGCTGGAGAAGATCTCCATCGAGGAGCTGCCTGCCTCCAACCGGCGATATCCCTGGGTGGGCTTCAAGGCCGAGCGCGAACCGGGCAAGGACCGCCTCTTCGTCACGGATCTGACCAAAACCGTGGACGGCACGGTGCTGCTGAACAAAATCAGCTTCATCGTCGGCAAGGAGGACAAAATCGCCGTGATCGGCCGAAACGAGCTGGCCGTCACGATGCTGTTTCAGATTCTGATGGGTGAGGAAGAGCCCGACAGCGGCAGCGTCAAGTGGGGCGCCTCCATCCAGCCCAGCTATTTCCCGAAGGAGCACAACGGGTATTTTGAGTCCTTTGATGCTGATCTGATCGAATGGATGCGCCAGTTCAGTGAGGACAAGCGCGAAAGCTATCTGCGCACCTTTCTGGGACGCATGCTCTTCTCAGGCGATGATGTCTACAAGCCGGCGAAGGTCCTCTCCGGCGGTGAGAAGGTCCGCTGCATGCTCAGCCGCATGATGCTTTCGGGGGCAAATTTTCTGGTGCTGGATCAGCCCACCAACCATCTTGACCTGGAGAGCATCGCCGCCCTGAACAACGGTCTCGAGGCCTTCCGCTACAACATTCTCTTCTCCTGCCACGACCACCAGCTGACCCAGACCGTGGCCAACCGGATTATCGAGATCAAGGAGGACGGCACGATCGCAGACCGTCTCTGCACCTACGATGAGTATATGAATCTCTCGTGAGGCCCCTTTCCGTGAAGAACCCGGCGTGGCGCGAGAGCGCAGCTTCAAGAACCATTCCCGGAGATGAAAGTCCATCATCTCCGGGTCTTTTTTCCTCTTTTTCATAAACCTCCGCTTGCTTTCTTGCAAAATGTGCTATATGATAGTCATATAGATCAGCAGGGAATCGGAGGGGATCCTATGAAGCTGCACCGGGCCGGATATCTGAACGAAAACTATCATTACTTCCATCTGCGGGACACCGCGGGGCAGGAACGGGATTTTCACTTCCACGAGTTTGACAAGCTGGTCATCCTGGTGGAGGGCAACGTGCAGTATCTGCTCGAGGGCTCGGAATACCCCCTGCACCCGCGGGATGTGCTGCTTGTGCGGCACCATTGCATCCACAAGGCCGTCATCGACCGGAGCGAACCCTATGAGCGCATCATCCTCTATCTGGACCGGGCCTATTATGAGCGCGTGCTG
>CADBNC010000254.1 GCA_902795885.1 Oscillospiraceae bacterium | reverse complement strand
AGCAGTCTGCAGCAGGGTCTGCGTGAACTTCTGCCTTCAGTCTCTCCCTGGATTATAGCGGTAGAACGACTCCTGCGCAAGCGATTTTTCACTGTTCCCGTCCTGCGGCAGCTCCGGCTCCTTCTCTCCGGCGATGGCATCCCAGAGGTCAAAGCCGTCTGATTCCACCGGGATGATCGGAATGCCAAGAGCTTCCTCCGCCTCACGAAGCGTGACATCATCGAGGAAATCCCTCTCCTCGCGGCGCAGCATGTTCTGCGAGATCAGAAGCCGGTCGCCCAGATGCTTTCCACGCAGCTGGCGGATCAGATCGCCGCCCGTCACAAGGCCGGCGACTGTAATCTGCGGGCCGAAAAAGTCATTTTGAATCGCGTATACCCGCACCCGCAGCGCAGGCCAGCGCGCCATGGCCCTCTCGGCAAGCATCCGCAGCCAGGGGGCGGCAGCCATTCCCGTTGCGATGGAGCAGTCCTGTGCGCCCGGGTCTTCGGAGAGCTTGAGTGCCGAGGCAAACTCCGTTTCCAGCAGGCGCAGCATCCCGATGCCGTTCTCCAGCTGGGTGTATTCTTCATAGAACTCATCCGGGGGCAGCTCTCTCCCTGCCCGCAGGTACAGCTCGTCCCCGCAGAAAAAGAGACGGGTTCCCAGCTGCTCCACGCAGCGGTCGCCGAAGGCCGTTACCTGGTCGATAGTCTCTGCCGCATGCCCGGGCGTGAACGTCTCCAGCGGATACAGGCCATCCCGGAAGCGGGTAACCCCCACCGGCACAATCGAGACGCTGTGCACCGCCGGGTAAAGCGCCGCGAGCTCCCGCATGCTGGTTTCCAGTTCGTCGCTGTCGTTGATGCCCGGGCAGCAGACGATCTGGCAGTTCATGATGATCCCCGCTCTGGCAAGCCGCTTCATGGTGGCTATGCTCTCCCCGGCACGGGGATTGCGCAGCATCTTCACCCGAAGCTCCGGATTCATCGTATGTACCGAAACATTCACCGGGCTCACATGCAGGGCGATTATTCTCTCAATCTCCCGTTCAGAGAGATTGGTCAGTGTGATATAGTTGCCCAGAAGGAAGCTGAGGCGCGCATCGTCGTCCTTAAAGTACATGGTACGCCGCATTCCCTTCGGAAGCTGATCAATAAAACAGAATATGCAGTTGTTGGCGCAGGAGCGCGGCCGGTCCATCAGGTAGCTTTCAAAATCCAGCCCCAGATCTCCGCCTTCCGGTTTGCGCACGTGCAGGCGGAACTCTCTCCCGTCCGCATGGGCCAGAACGAGATGCAGATCCCTGTCATATGCATAGAATTTGTAGTCCAGCACATCGATAATGCGCTGCCCGTTGATGGAAAGCAGCCTGTCGCCGGGCACAGCCTTCCTTTCCAGAGGGCTGCCCGGGTCTATGCTGCGGATAACATTTTCCATAGCGTTCTCCGCATATTCTGATTGTTTTCCTGTTGATTGAAAAAACAGAGGAGAAAGGCCAAACCCTCCTCCTCTGAAACAAGCTTACTTGCTCTCTTCCACGTTAATGACCGTACGGCCTTTATACTGTCCGCAAGCCGGGCACGCACGATGCGGTGCAATCAGCGTACCGCAGTTGGGGCAAGCGACCAGTTGGGGAGCTGTGAGCTTCCAAACGGAAGAACGTCTCTTATCACGTCTCTGTCTGGATACTTTTCCCTTTGGGACTGCCATATTGTTGACACCTCCTGATTGTAGCTGTTCTGAGCAGCTCTCTTCAATCTTCTTTGTTTAACAGCTGCTTCAGCACAGCAAACCTTGGATCGATTTCCTTCCCGCATGCGCAGGGCCCCAGGTTCAGGTTCCTGCCGCAGCGGGGACAAAGACCCTTGCAATCCTCTCTGCAGAGAAACTTGGTCTCCATGTCCAGGATCAGGCATGTTGACAGAATCTCCTGCAGATCGAGCTCCGTCCCTTCCAGGACAAAAAGCTCGGGATTCTCTTCGCTTTCCTCCTCGGCGATCACAGCGTCAACCGCTGTTTCTTTCCGGCTTTCAAACTCCTGCCCGCATCGGTCACAGATACAGATCATCTCTGCCGTGATCGTGCCGCGCAAATGCAGAATACCGGCTTCGTTGGAAACTACGACCTCCGCCTGGGGCGGCTCGCAGTATTCCTTCACCGAGGGGAAATCCAGACCTTCTGTTTCCAGCTCAACCGACAGCGGCAGTCTGACAGAAGGATTAACGATTACTTCGCGTACATCAAGCCGCATGAACCTGGCCTCCTGTTCCTGCCCTTTCCGGAATGAACCCAAAAAACATCAGGCAGCAGCTCTTACTTGAGCTCGACCTTCGCGCCGACAGCTTCCAGCTGAGCCTTGAGGGCTTCGGCATCTTCCTTGGAAACGCCTTCCTTGATCTTCGCGGGAACGCCTTCCACCAGAGCCTTTGCATCGGCCAGGCCAAGACCGGTGATACCACGAACTTCCTTGATAACCTTGATCTTCTCAGCGCCGAAGTCGGTCATGACAACGTCAAACTCGGTCTTCTCTTCGACGACGGGGCCAGCAGCGGCACCAGCTGCGGGAGCTGCAACAGCGGCTGCGGAAACACCAAAGGTGTCTTCCAGAGCATGAACGAGCTCAGAGAGCTCCAGAACGGAAAGGCCTTTGATCTCTTCGATCATGGCAGTGATTTTTTCACTCATTGTAATTTCCTCCATT